>CAZVEX010000003.1:0-134660 GCA_964625535.1 uncultured Gammaproteobacteria bacterium | reverse complement strand
AACAGGCTAGTCTTGCCCTACAGTCCACAAGGACGGCAAGGTTCGGCACCTCGATGTCGGCTCATCACAGCGCGGGGCTGAAGCAGGTCCCAAGCGTCTGGCTGTTCGCCAGTTAAAGTGGTACGCGAGCTGGGTTCAGAGCGTCGTAAGACAGCTCGGACTCTATCCAGTATGGGCGTTTTGATACTTGAGGGGAGTTGTCTCTAGTACGAGAGGACCGAGACGAGGGAACCTCTAGTGTGCCTGTTGTATGTTGAATGCAACGCAGGGTAGCTACGTTCCTAACTGATAAGCGCTGAAAGCATCTAAGCACGAAGCAGGCTCCAAGATGAGGTATCTTAGGTCCCCCGAAGACTACGGGGTTGATAGGCTCCCGGTGTAAGTACTGTAAAGTATTTAGCCAAGGAGTACTAATGACCATAAGTTGAGTTTTTTTGTTTGCCCGCTAAGCGGGGTAAACCTTCTTATCGTATTCACATTTTAGAGTGCAAGTGGTATAATATAATCCTCGGTGGTTTGTGCGCGCTTGTTCTACCTGATCCCATCTCGAACTCAGTCGTAAAAGGGCGCAGCGGGGACGATAATGAGCTCGCAAGGGCTTGTGAAAATACCTCACTGCCGGGACTATTTTTATGAAATCTGCCTCCTTCGACTATGCTCAGGATAAACACGGTTTTACCCTGGTTGAACTTCTGGTAGTTATCCTTTGTGCAAATTTGGAGAACCAAGTTGATGGAAAATGGTACTATTGCAGAAAAAGCTTGTGATATTGTATAATTTTGCTACTTTTAAAGAAAGTCAGGTGAAAATGTGTGGTAAAAACCATGGAGGAGCTGTTAGCTTCTCAATCTCAAAGATTAATTACTCTTCATAGAGGTCAAGAAGTTGAAGGTGAAGTTGTTGCAATTTCGCCTTCAGAAATAATTTTAGATTTGGGAACTAAATCAGAAGGTATCATGTCTACTCATGATATTCCCAAAAATCAATTAGATAATCTTAAGCTAGGAGATAAACTCAAAGCTTTTGTGAATATGTCTGAAAATGAATCCCATCAAGTGGTGCTGGCTCTTAATCCTCCTGCAGCGAGGGTAGGAACAAGAGATATAAGATTGCCGCAAAACAAGGCTTTGCGCGGCAGAGTCATTGAGGTTAACAGGGGAGGATTAATGGTGGAAGTTATGGGCGTGCGCGGTTTTCTTCCCAATTCTCAAGTGGGCTTTGAGCTTTTAAGCAAGTCAAAAGGGGGTTTAGAGAGCTTAATTGGTCAGGATATTTCAGTTACTGTGATAGAGATTGATCCGGCAAGCAACAGATTGATCTTTAGTCAAAGAGTGAAGGTCCAAGAAGCTCTTGCAGAGCTGCTTAAAGGCTTCAAAAACGGCCAGAAAGTTAAGGGAGAAATAGTTGCCATATTACCTTTTGGATTGGTTGTTTCCGTCGGGGGAGTAGAAGGGCTTGTCTTTATTTCCGATGTATCATGGGAAAGGCTTGAAGATTTAAGTGGCCTGTTTAAGATAGGCCAGGAGATTGAGGCTTATGTATTAGGAGTAGATGAGAGTCTGGGAAGATTGAATCTGTCCATTAAACATTTGATGGAAGATCCTTTTATTTTAGCCAGTCAAAAATTTTCTCCGGATCTGGCGGTTAAAGGTGAGGCGGTGGAAGTTTCCGATGCCGGAGTCTCTTTTAAGCTGGAGGATTCTATCGAGGGGTTTTTGCCCTCATCCAAAATGGATCCTGCCATAAAATACGAGGCGGGTAAAACTTTCACCCTGCTGGTAGATAGCATTGATACCAGGCGCCGCAGGATTAACCTGGTCCCCTTTGTCACTTCAACTGCAGGACTCATATACAAGTAGCTATGCCAAGATTAACCTCCATTTATATCTGTCAGCAGTGCGGATTTAGGTCTTCCCAATATCTGGGCAGGTGTCCGCAGTGCGATAACTGGAATTCACTGGTAGAGCAGATAGAAGAGTCAAAGAGTCAGAGGAGTCAGAAGAGTCAAAGGTTAGGAGAAAAAGCGCAAATTATAAATCTCGCAGACATAAAGGGAATAAATTATAAAAGGTTGACAACCAGGCTGGGTGAGTTTGACAGGTGTCTGGGAGGAGGAATTGTTTTAGGTTCAATTAATTTAATTTCCGGTGATCCTGGCATTGGAAAATCTACTCTCCTGACACAATTGGCATTGAATATAGAAAATGCGCTTTATGTGGCCGGAGAAGAATCTGCTCAACAGATTAAGTTACGGGTAGACAGAATTAAGTCCACTGCTGACCTTTCTGTTTTGAATGAGATAGATGTTGATTTAATTACTGAATCTATTAGCCTCGCAAGGCCCAGCCTTGCGATTGTAGATTCTATTCAGACTCTGGAAACCCGGGATTTGGAATCTGTGGCAGGTTCAATCGGTCAGGTTAGAGAATGCGCTCAACGTTTGCAGAAAATTGCCAAACAAACCCATATCCCCATATTTCTGGTTGGACACGTGACTAAAGAGGGCACTATTGCCGGGCCTAAAACCCTTGAACATATGGTCGATGTAGTTTTATCCCTGGAGGGTGACTTAACAACGCAATTTAGGATTTTGCGCAGCAACAAAAACAGGTTTGGCCCTACAGATGAGGTTGGAGTATTTGAGATGGGAGATTGCGGCATGAAAGAGGTACAAAATCCCTCCAAAATATTCCTGGATCACAAGGTAGAGGCCCCGGGTTCTGCAGTGGCAGCTATTTTGACGGGACTGCGGCCAATACTGGTGGAAATTCAGGCTTTGGTGACTAAGACTTCCTTGGCAATACCTAGAAGAACAGGTTCAGGGGTGGATAATAATCGACTCCAGCTCTTAGTGGCTGTTTTGCAAAAGAGGCTGGGACTGCCCCTTTTTGATCAGGACATTTTTGTTAATGTCACAGGCGGCTTAAAGGTGATTGAGCCTGCTGCGGATTTGGCAATTTGCATGGCAGTGATTTCTTCATTCAAAGACAAAGTGATTGCCCCTAAAACTATTTTCATGGGCGAGGTGGGACTTTTGGGGGAGGTTAGATCGGTGAGGAATTTGGAAAAAAGGATTATTGAGGCCGGAAAATTGGGTTTTAATAAGATTGTCGGCCCTTTACAGTCAAAGAACCTCCACGGCGCAATTAGATTGTCTTTTCATTAGTTTTATGTTATTCTTTTGATCATGAGTATCAATTATAAGATAGTCGCTCCGGCAGCGGTTTTAGTAGTTGTTTTGGCGCTGGTGGGGGGATTTTTGCTTTATCAAAACCAAAAAACTGCCAACAAAAATACCCAGCAGGCAAGCCAGGATGAAGTGAAAAAAGTGGTGGAAGAAGTGGGAAAACTGATTGATCTTCCCCCGGGCGAGGTGCCAACGCTTGCCACAGTGGTAGATATCTCTAAGCTGAAAGATCAGCCGTTTTTCCAAAAGGCCAAAAACGGAGATAAAGTGTTAATCTATAGCGGCGCCCAGAAAGCCATTCTTTACGATCCGGTGGCCAAAAAGGTTAAAGAGGTTGGACCTGTCAATGTGGGCAGTCCCTCTGCCCAGGTAGCTTCGCCCGCTTCACCCGGAATTGCGCTTTTAAACGGCACTAAAACTTCGGGTCTGGCCAGCAAAGTGGAAGAAGAGCTTAAAAGTAAAGTTTCCGGTCTCAATGTCATCTCCAAAGATAATGCCAAAAAGGACAATTATGACAAAACCGTGGTGGTAGTTTTAAATCAGGCTTATCTGGAAGTGGCTAGGAACCTGGCAAATCTCCTCAATGCCACCCTGACCGGTTTGCCCGAAGGGGAAGAGAAACCGAAAGAGGGGGACATTTTGATAATTCTGGGCAAAGACAGAACCTAACTTGCCAATTTACAATTTCCAATTTCCGGTTTACAATTAGATCAGCGAGGGATTATTGTTTTGGATTTATCTTCCCTTGCTAAAGGATTTATCTCGTGCGTATCAAACTGGTGCTGCGCCTCATATTGGCGCTAATATTTGCTACGAATACGGCTATTTTCTCGCAACTGATCCCACCTTTTGCCGGCGTAGACCCTTTTGCTATCAGAGTTGTCTTAACTGTGGCGGCAGGGCTGATCGGTTTTGCCGTATTTCCGGATGTAGCCAGGTATATAAGAGTCATCACTTCGACCTTCTTTAATTTTGTGGTTCACCGTCTGTCCACGGAAGTTTCCAGTCAGCTTTTAAGAATTCCCCGGCCCAGCTTGCCCTTTCACCCGACGCCTCAAGTAGGATCCGTTGCCTTGACAAAACCCCTGATTTTGGATACATCAGCCATCATAGACGGAAGAATTTTGGATATAGCCGGAACAGGCTTTTTGGCCGGCCTGATGTTGATTCCCGGGTTTGTTCTAACAGAACTGCAGCAAGTGGCCGACTCATCCGATGATTTGAAAAGACAGCGCGCCAGAAGGGGATTTGAAGTGATAGAGGAGTTAAAAAAGCTAAAGGGTATAAAAGTTGAGATTTGGGATAAAGATCACTCCGGCAAAGGGGTTGACGAGAAATTAATCAACCTTGGGAAGAGTCTTCACGGTAAGATTGTCACCAGCGATTTTAATTTAAACAAGGTGGCAACGGTGTCCGGGGTGGGAGTTTTAAATGTTAATGAGTTGGCCAATGCTCTAAAAACCATTGCCCTGCCGGGGGAAAAGATTAACTTGAAAATCATGCATTTGGGCAAAGATTCGAGCCAGGGAGTAGGGTATTTGGATGATGGAACCATGGTGGTGGTGGAGAGTGGAGCAAATTTAATCGGTCAAACAATAGAAGTAGCAGTCACAAAAACCTTACAGATCCCAGCTGGCAGGATGATTTTTGCCCGCCTGCCGGACGGACAGGGCAAGAAAATATAGTTTTCCACAAGCTGCAAATTACTGTTAATATCTAAAAGTATACACATATTTTAGCTTGTTTAATTAACCTAATCGCTATACCATAACCTCTCCGGTAAACTACAGGACTAGATAAAAATGATGTAGAATTTCCTATGGGATCTTAAATACTTGACAAATAGTTTTTTTGGTGATAAAGTATTTACACCATGTTATTCCCTTGGGTAAATCAAAAAAGAGAGAGAAGAATTAAGAGTAAAAGAGCAGATGTGGTCAGTGAGCAGGTAAAAAATCTCTTACAAAAAGAAGATCAAAAATTAATTTTGATGGTTAGAGGGTAAAAAAAGAGCATTACTACCGCAGACGGACTCGAATAGCAATGCTCTTTGATTTATTTCGAAAACAACTTCAAGAGCAGATAGAAGTTGTTTTCTAACTATACAGTAGAGCAAAATTTAGGGGGTTGTCAAGACCCCAAAATAGGTTCAGTTTTTAAAAATTGGATAATAAATTAGCTCAAAATTAAGGGTTTGGAAAGTTTGACTGGTGACTGGTATCGGGGGTTGATCTAGGGCAGGGATCAATCCCCGATAGCGATCATCCGCCCAAAAAGTACACTTGATAAACAGTACTTGACAAATGCTCGACCCTATAGTATAATGCTACTTAATATGTTTAAGAACCTAAACAGAATATTATCAATATTTATTATTGCACTTTTTGGATTCATCAATATTTTGAATCCAAATTTGATAACCCTTAGTACTGCTAGGGCCGCGGTTAACGGTTTGGGAATTACATTTGATGAGGGCTATACTTCCAACTTGGGCGCAACTATATTTAATGATGCCGGATCTTCTTTTAGTGAAGGTCAACAGGTTGCTGCCGAATTAGGTGTGTTTCATTGTAAAACTGAAGGTGGAGATGCATGTGCCCCTGATTTAACTCCGGGCGATATTTTACATCAACAAATGAATCCGGTAACAGTGACTGCTCCTGCTCAAGGTTCAAACAGCAGGGTTTCCTATTCGGTTCCTGTATATGATTGTGGTCGTGTTCAAGTTGATATAGGAATACCTAATGGAGGGGGAATACTTGGTGGAAAAGTTTATAACACTGGTAGAAATTGCGAACAACCTCCACCTCCCCCTCCGCCTTCTCCCCCGCCTCCTCCTCAAACTGTGACTACCTGTAAAGGTGAAAAAACAATTGATCAGTTAAGACATGAACTTGAACTTGCAGGCTATCCTGGTCCATGGGATACAGATTCAATGATTGCAGCCTACAATAGAGCTGCTTGTCCATCTGAAGAACAGGCTCCTGCTTGTGATGCGGGACAGGTGAATATGAGTGTTTCTCCTAACCCATCTAATATAGGAAACTCTGTGACATTTGATGTATCCGGTTCCCAGGGGTCAACTTGGATTGGGGATTCATGGAGCGGAGGAGTTAATTGTAGCGGTAGCTTCTGGGGATCTAAAACCTGCAGCGCTCAAAGCTCGGGCACCTATACCTGGACTCATACCTGGCAAAATACAGCCAGAAACAATTTTGATATTAGATCGCCTCTTTGCACAAAATCTGCTAACTTTACCATTAATCAGGTGCAGCCCTCACCTAGCCCAAGCCCGTCTCCATCACCATCTCCTTCCCCAAGCCCAAGCCCGTCTCCATCACCAAGTCCAAGTCCCTCGCCCAGTCCTTCTCCGAGTCCATCCCCTAGCCCATCACCATCACCTACCCCGCCGGTCGGGGGAGTGGCCTGTCCGGTAGGCACCCAAGTGCTGGTGCGTGACAATATCATTATCTGTGTGCAAACCATTGCTATTGGCACCGGTGGCAGCAGCACTAGCAGCAGTTCCAGCAGCAGCACCAATACGATTAGTATCACTAATAATCCCGGGACAGTGCAAATAGTCAGAGAAGTAATATCGGGCAATGTTGGTATTGGCACCACCATCAGAAACGGTCAGGTGCTGGGAGTTAAAGAGTTGCCCAAGACCGGCTTGCCGGTTCTGGCCTGGGCGGCAGCAGCCTTTATTCCGGCCGGTTTTAGATTGAAGCGACTGGGTAAAGTTAAAGAGGATGCATCTGGTCACCCCAGCTTTTTGTGGGAGGAAAGACAGTTCAAAGCCGGGTCTTGACACCGCTTGAGCAATATGGTTTACTAATAATGGTAAGCCTCAACTTACATTTCCCTGTAAAATTCGAAGCACGAAATATTAAATCCGAAACAAATTTAAATGACTAAAATCCCAAATGACTAAAACACTTTTTCGAATTGTTTTTCAAACTGCCTTCGGCAGAACGATATTCGAATTTCGTATTTAACCTAAATATGCCTCATGTAACTAAATCATTTAAACCAAAAGAGCCTGCCTCGCTCGCCTCGCGAAGCGGGACGACAGACGTCAACGGTCCTTCAGTGGAGGAATTTGTGGGCTATCAAAACGGATCCCGGGAGTACTCAACCTCGCCTCGCGATGTTCCCACTCAAGAAGTCTCCGGTATCCTGGACATCATGCCGGAAGGGCACGGGTTTTTGCGGCCTAAATACATACCTTCTGATCAGGATGTCTATATTTCTGCCAGTCAGATTCGCAGATTCTGGCTTCGCCCCGGAGATCTGGTAGAAGGAGCTGCCCGCCCGCCCAAAGAAACCGAGCGATATTTTGGTTTGCTTCAGGTCAATAAAGTTAATGGGGAAGAGGCAGATAAACTGGTTGGCACAGATGGTAGAGCGAAGAAACGGCTCCGTTTCGAGGATTTAACAGCCATTTACCCAAATAAACACTTAAAACTGGAAACGGGTAAAACCCCTCTTTCTCAAAGAGTCATAGATCTAACAGTCCCGATTGGTTTTGGCCAGAGGGGTCTGATTGTTTCACCGCCCAAAGCCGGCAAAACCACCATTTTAAAAGACATTGCCTCGGGCATTACCAAAAACTTCCCCGATGTGATTCTGATGGCTGTTTTGGTGGGGGAGAGGCCGGAGGAGGTTACTGATATCTCCCGCTCTATTAAAGGCGATGTAATTGCCAGTAATTTTGATGAGCCGGCAGAAGAGCAAACCGCGGCGGCAGAAATTGCTCTGGAACGGGCCAAAAGGTTAGTAGAACAGGGTAAGGATGTGGTGATCCTACTGGATTCGATTACCCGGCTGGGCCGGGCTTACAATCTGTCTGTCCCGCCATCCGGCCGAACTTTGTCCGGCGGATTTGACCCGGTGGCCCTATACCCCCCCAAGCATTTCTTTGGCGCGGCCAGAAACTGTGAAGAGGGCGGGTCTTTGACCATTATCGGGACAGCCCTGGTTGATACGGGTTCGCGAATGGATGATCTGATCTATGAGGAATTTAAAGGCACAGGCAACATGGAGCTTCATTTGGATCGCCGTTTGGCCGAGCGTCGGACATACCCTGCCATCGACATTGAGGGTTCAGGCACCCGACAGGAACAGCTGTTATTCTCCGAAGATTATTATAAAATGATGATAATAATGCGCAGGATGATTAGTATTTTGGGGGAAAACGAAAGAACGGAAATTTTTTTGGAGCGACTTACCAAAACTTCTTCCAATGAAGAGTTCCTCAAGACATTAAAAGACATTAAGTGATAAAATATTCTCCATGAATTCTCTGGCAGATGATCTGCGAGCCTTAACCCATGCCTTAATCTGGTACTCCAGGCGCAAAATTCGCTACTTTGCAACGCAGTTTGAAAAGCTAAAAAATTTTCTGGTGGAAGTTTTAATGAAAAGAAGAGGGGAACACCAGAAGAGGTTTTGGCACGGGGCCATGATCGGGCTTTTGGTGGTGGGGATTTTCACCTCCGGTATTTTAGGCGGGCGAAGCCTGATTTCCTCCACCTATCCCGGGATGGGAGGTCCGGATCCGCGATTTTCCGATTCGTTTGAGCCGTTTCCCAATGGGGTTTTATGGGATCCGCTCGCTGGAGGGACAGGAGATACCAAAACTTTTATTTCGGAAAAGCCGCGATCGGAAGTAATTGAGTATGAGGTGGAAAACGGGGATACCTTATCCGGCATTGCCCGTAAATTTGGCATATCCACCGATACCATCAAATGGGCTAATGATATTAGCAATGAAAACCAGCTCAAACCGGGACAAACTCTAAAAATTCTGCCCGTTTCCGGGGTCACTCATATTGTCAAAAGCGGGGATACGCTGGATAGTGTGGCCAAAAAATATTCTGCTAACGCGCAGGCTATAGTTGATTTTCCCTTTAACGGCGTGCCCGATGATTTTAGTTTGAAAGTAGGACAGGTTCTGGTTATTCCGGATGGAGTGCCGCCGGAAGTTAAGGCTCCCAAGCCACGGCCTCAACCTCAATACTTAGCTCAAGGTCCTGGTTCGCCTGTTTTTTCCGCGCCTTATGGGGCTCAATTTATCTGGCCGGCCGCAGGATCAATTACCCAATATTTTGCCTGGTATCATCCGGGTATCGATATTGCCAATAGAGCCGCTCCCGGGATTGCCGCAACAGATGGCGGAGTAGTTTTAGTGGCAGGATGGCCGGACGGGATGGGGTATGGAAACCGGGTGGTTTTAGATCATGGTAATGGTTATAGCAGTCTCTATGCTCATCTTTCCAATATCTATGTATCGGTTGGACAAACTGTATCAAGAGGTCAACTAATAGGGCAAATGGGATCAACCGGCAGATCAACTGGAACTCATTTGCATCTGGAAATTCATTACAAAGGGGTTCCCTTGAACCCATTAGCAATTTTGAAATAGGGTATAATGAGCTTCTGGGCCCGTGGTATACCGGTAACACACTTCCATGGCATGGAAGGATAGCGGGTTCGATTCCCGCCGGGTCCACTTCGCTTCGCTCAGTGTAAACACCAGGGCTTGTAGGTAAGTGGTATACCGGTACGTTCGCAATGTACAGTCCCGAGTTCGATTCTCGGCAAGTCCACTTTTAATTATGGTTTGGGGGTTGGGGAGGGACTGGGTTTTTTAATGGCTTCTGGAGTGGCTATTTTTTCCGGCGGGTTGCCCACATCAACTACTTTTGGCAACTTTTCATTTTGTAATTCTCCCGAGGTGGTGGCAGCAGGAGGTTGAGCTGGAGATCCACCAGTCTTAGTCTTCAGATCATTTAGATAATCCGAAGCTATCTTAAAATCCGGGCTGTCTTTATCCACAAGCTCTACTACCCGCTGGGCAGTTGCCAAAGCAGACTGCAAATCTCCCTTATCCCGCAGGGCCACGGACAGATTGTAGTAGCCGTTGGCGTAATCAGGTTTTAAATTGATGCTGTCTGTAAAAAATCTGATGGCCAGATCATAGTTTTGAATGGCATAATAAGTCCCGCCGACATTTAGCCGAAGGATTGGGTTTAAGGGGTCAGCCAGAATAGCTCTGCCATAAGAATCCAGAGCAAAGACTAGGGCATTTTGAGCAACTCCGGAAATTTGCCTATAGAGCTGGGCTAGAATTTCCCAATTGATGGCGCTTTTGGGGGACAGGGTAACGGCAGTTCTGCCTTCGCTGATTGACTGCTGCAGCAAGACCTGGATATTTTGTTTGTCTTCCTCGGTTAAGGAGCCTTGGGGGTTATCCTGGGTCGGGCCTTTGGTAGAGGCAATGGCATTGGCCAGGGCAAAATTAACCTGGGCAATGTCAATCCGGTAAAAATCGCTGACCGGATTTAATTGCTCTGCCTTGACCAGGCGATTATAAGCTTCCAAACCTTGATTTTGGCTAATTGCAAAAAGAGCCTGGCGGTGATAATAATCCGCCAGAACTATTTTGCCGCCGAAAAACAAAACTGCCAGAGTAAAGAGACTGGACACTACCAAAAGTATGGAAGGCAGGGCATCAACATGGATGGTGGCTTTTCCTCCGTCAAGCGGGAAAGCGTTTTGCAAAAAAGCGCCGAAGCTTCTCCCATGATATCCGGCTTCGTCGGATTTTAAGGTAGCTGCGGCAAAGCAGGCCAAAACCAACAGGCCAACTACCCAAAGAACCAAGGTAGAGGGGTGAAGCAGAATCAGGATAAAAAAGACGCTACCGCCAACTGCCAGGGAAGTTTGCAGAGTAGAATCTTCCTCCCGCCTTCTTAAAATAACCGCCCGGTAAAATCCGGAGGCAAAGATGGCGGTTGCGGAGAGGAGAGCAAACAGACCGACTCCGCCCAAGGTGGCTAAAACTTGCAAATATTCGTTAAAGGCGCTGTCAAAGCGCAGGTTCCACAGTTTGGTCTGGTTAAATTCAATGGGTTTGTGCTGGGTAAAATCAAAAAGGTATGTTGAGGGGCCTGATCCCCAGAAGGGCGAGTCGCGAAAAGCCGACACCGAGATTTTCCAGGAATCTTTAAGGGGCAGTTGTAGCTCGCGGGGAAAGTTTTTGGCCTTTTCGTAAAATGGGTTTTGCGCTTCTTCTCCAATTGGAGGAGTCAGAGAAAATACCAGGGCAAAGACCACTACCACAGCCGGTATGGCCACAAACAGCAGGTTGAAACTGCGAAGGTTGGGACGGACGATTAAAAAGACCGCTCCCACTCCAACAAGGGAAGCCACCTGTACCGGCCAGGGACCGGCCAGAACGATAAAAAGCCCGAAAACGGTCAGCAGCGCCGCCCAGAAAAATTTAGCCGCCAATTTTTTGGCAGCAAATATCTGGATTAAGATCGCAGGCATAAAAATGGCCAAAATCGCAGCTGTGGAAAAGCTTGATCCGGTGGGGGTAAAGTTTACTCCTTTAGTGAGAGGCAAAGGGAGCAGACTAACTCCAAAATAGTTGGCCAGGCCGAACAGAGCCAAAACAGCAGAGGAAGCCAGCGCAATGGATACTAGGAAGCGAACGTCTTTTAGGGATCTGACGGCTTGAACTGCCAGGAAATAAAACAAGACATAAGCTATTATGGCCACCAGACTGCCGTTTACTCGGGCCTGATTGCCCAGGACTGACACATATGGGGCAGGGGAAAGAATCGTAGAAACAGCAGCCACTACCAAAAGCAGAAGAAGCGGCAAATCCAAAGGGGTCCTCGCAAAAGAAACTTTTCCCAAAAAGGTAAACCTCGCTGTTAAAATAACCAGCATAGCAAGGGTCAGAATTCCCAGAATCACAAACTTGGGGGTGTCGTAGATATCGGTAGTGAAGCTTCCAAAGACAAACAGGGTGGAAAGCAGAGTAGCTGTCACTCCCAACTTCAAAATTAAATTTAAATTATCGCTTAAAAATTGTTTCATTTAGACCTGCCTTTCTACTATAAATTAATCCTTCCCTTCATTTCAACTATGACTTAATAGGTCAAATTAGACTAATTGGTCTAATAAGACCTATTTGCTAAGCGCTTTTTAAACAAATTCTCCGAATAACCGCCTTGGGTAATAAATTTTTGCTCCAGGGAACGGATCATTTGATCTAAAAGATAACAGTCAAGGCTAATCAGGGTAATCATCAGGTTGGCAAATCGCTCCGGAGTATTAGTCCAATTAGACAAATTAGTCATATTGGTCAAATTTGATCCTCGCAGTGCTCGGATTTCTAAGACGCGCGGATCGTTTTTATCCCAAAGTTCTAAGTTTTTTATTCGCAGGAAATCTTTGTAATCTTCTAAAAGTTCCCCAAAACTGGCTCGGGCAACTCCCGTGAGCTTAATATTCATTTTTAGACTTTTCTCTAAAGATCCCTCTACAATATTCTGTTTACCGGAGCGGGCAGCCTGTTCCATTTGATCTTTGGTTCTGGATTTATAGTCAATGTATTGTTGGCAAAAAATCATGGTCAGGTCAAAAATAGGCACGGCTAGCTGGTAAACTATTAAATTTTGATAACCTCCTTTATTAGTCATATTGGTCAAATTAGTCTAATTAGGCTAATTTGTCTGTACGATCCACCAGTTAAACTTAATTTCATCTTGGTCAGGACTGGTAATGGAAACATCAAAACTTTCTCCGGTCTTAATATTGGTTACTGAAATAACCTTATCCGTAGCTGTAATCGGTGTGATAAAGATCTTTGATGATGAAATCACCAAAGTTGAAGGAATAGTTACTTTTGTTGTATTGGCTGGCAAAGAACCTGTACCAATTGATGCAGCCAATATACCAGAACTTGACGCAATTGGGGTATTGGAAATAGTTAACTTATTAGTTTTAACTTCTTGAGCAATTACTTTACCTTGGGTTGTTATATTACCCGATGGGTCTATAGTGATCTTGCCATTAAAGATATCCAGTCCTTGGGCCAAAAGTGATTTTTGTAAGAAAAGCGTGCCAAGCACATTAATCTCTTTACCGTTTTCTATGGACAGCGTTCCATCCACAGTGATATTGCCAGCCACAATTGTGTTACCGATTGTTGTTTGCCCCAAAGATTTGAGGGAGTTTGATACACTAAGATCATATGCAGCCAGCCTACCTGAAACTGTGGCTTCTGATGTAACCTCCAGGTTGGCCAGGGTGGCCGAGCCGGTGGCCAGCAGAATATCAGGAGGAGTGAGATCCAGTGAAGCAATTTCAGCTGATGGGGTGGCCGAAGAGCTTGCTTCTGCCAGTTGAGCGGAAACAGTAGCTTCCAAATCCTTAATTCTTACTTCTTGTTGCTTAATTCTTTCCTCCAAAGAGACTATTTTTCCTCCCACATCAAAGCTGTTTTGATTGCTGGAAAGTATCGGCCCGGGATTTTGATAAGCCGGATCTTCTGCCAATCTGGCTGATGCTGTGGCCAAAGAAGGGTCAAGGGCAATACTGCCTGTTTTAATTTTAGGGATAATCAGGTTCCCTTCATTATCCAAAGACAAAGAAGCAAAGAAATTGCCCGGATCAGCATATGACACGTTCACAAATGCTAATATTTTTCCTACACCCTCACCACTAAAGCTCTCTAATGCCTTCCCCACTACCTGTCCCGGCCGAGTAGCCTTCATGGCCACACCGGGGGTGGAGGAGGAAGTGAGGTAATCTCCAATTTCAATCGGCCCGTTTTCAGTTGAGACTTTAACAGGCACCCTTCCTGCCAAAGCCACTTTTTCTTGAGAGAGTTTAAAGCCGGGACTGGTGGAAACAATGCCGATTAAGTCATTTTGATAGGTTGCCTTAGATTTAGCAATATACGCCGAAGATGAGGCCTCTTTGTCAACCGCCACCAAGTCTCCCGCTTCAAGGGATGCATCAGCGCTGTCGTATACCTCGTCATTGAGAATCGAGTTGACTCGGAGATTCAGCTCATTGACGCCGGCAATAAGCGGAGAGACAAGGGCGGCGTAATCCACAGTGTAGTAGATTCCCTTCTGTCCCATAAAGGTGGTATCTATGCTACGGACAATCTGGGGGAACGCTTGCATGACATCCTGGGCGATGATTCCCACTTGCTGCTCCTGCGGTCGCGACGGATCGGCCCAGTTGAAGGTGACGCCATTAATAAGCGAGAGTTTGGCAAGGGCGTCCGCGCCTGAAATTGCTTCGATGTTGGTCTTGAGTCGTTCATCGGAGGTGCAGTTGGTCGCGCCGGTGCCGGAGCCAATGGTACAGGTCGTGCCCGAGCCGACTATAGTAACATCTCCATTGGAGGCAATCGTCATGCGTGTCGTCGGCGAAGCGCCATTCGCTTGTGTCGTAAACCGCAGGGCTTGGGCGAAGTTACCATCGGTCGCGTTTTCTTTGTACCCTTGGATGCTTGTACCGTTTGCGATTGTGCCTGCGGCATTGTACTTAACGCCGAATGAGAGTCCCCCGACTGGCGAGGCGTTATATGCGGCATTGGAAGTTATTTCGACCTGGCTTTTTGAATCAACGTCATCTACTGTAGCTCCAACCACTTCCAAAGTTCTGCTCGGATTCGCTGTCCCGATGCCAATGTTGCCGCTTTGTGTAATAACCATTTTCTCTGAAGGTTGCGTAGTATCATCATCCGCAACTTTGGTCAAAAAGGCAATTGCTCCACGCTGACCGCCTGCTCCCTGCGCGCCAAAGTGAATTGCCGCGCCAGGGATGGAATTCGTTGAATAAAGCCCACCAACTCGCGCCGCGTTTGTTGCCGACACGCCCCCGATAGCCATGCCATCGGTTCGGGGTTCGAGTCCGATATAATTTGGGTCTGTCCCAGCCTGCAATTTTACTACTGGCGCCGCCGTCCCGATGCCGACTCTGCCGGAGGTGTCAATAGTCATCCGAACAGCAGAGACTGTTCCAAATTGGAGGGCAGCATCAGCAGTGAGATCAATTGTCCCAATCAAGAGAGCGTTTGCAAGCGTATCTGTATAAGTCCCAAGGGGCCCTGTGCCAGCATCAGCGTTATGACCTATGACTGATTCGATAAGACGATTGTCCTGCAAGAATCTAATATAGGCGTTATCTGTTTCGGAGGTATTATCCGTATCCGCCTCGAGGGTAATGGCCGCGTCACCCGTATGTTTTAAATGGAGAAGTGTCCCCGGGCTCGTCATCCCAATGCCGACGTTGCCATTTAGGAAGAAGGCAGAATTTGTATTATTACCCCAGACATGTAAAGGAGCAAGAGGGGAAGTAGTCCCTATCCCCACATTCCCTCCGGCAGGATTTAGGGATAAATCATAATTAGTCCCTGAAGTATTCCCTGCCTGGATTACTCCATAGTTATCTGTGGTATCTATACCCAGGACTAACTTTTTCTGGGCATTTGCTGCGGTGCCTGTTAAAGCTAATTGGGTAGTTCCTGCTGTATTAATTAATGATGCATTAGTTCCTGCAGGGTTAGCATCCACAGCCAGTTCTAATAATCTGGTAGGTGAGGTAAACCCAATGCCAACGTTGCCGCCATTGTCTATTCTCATTCTTTCCGTATTCGTTGTGGAATTATTGGGTGTTGTCAAAAAAGTTAAATAAGTGCCTTTATTAGAACCAGTAAAGTTTTGAGAAGCAAAAGAACGTATGGCGGCTTGAGTAGTGAAAGAGGACCCATCATATCCTCGACTGGCTAAAGACATGATCATGTCATCAGCTTGAATGGCGGTTGGGGCAGCTTGAGTGCCGCGGGATCGTTCAGCAATATATCCAATTCCCTGACCTGCTGTATCTGACGCGGAACGGATTTGCATGCTGACAATATTGCCGTCAAGATGCAGTAAGCTTAAAGGAGTAGTAGTCCCGATGCCGATATTTCCTCCGGCAGGATTGAGGGATAAATCATAATTAGTCCCTGAAGTATTCCCTGCCTGGATTACTCCATAGTTATCTGTAGTATCTAGGCCTAGGACTAATTTCTTTTGTAATCCTGTGGCAGATCCTCCGGTTATGGCAAACTGGCTACCTGCTGCTCCCAAAAGTGAAGTATTAGAACCTACTATGTTTATATCCGATCCTATCTGAGTTAACCTGTCAGGTGCAGTAAAGCCAATGCCGACGTTGCCGCCGGCAAAGGTAGCAGCATAAAATGTGGTATTAGCCAGTGTTCCGGGGTCAGCAATTGCCAGACCTGTCCAGGTACAAGCACCGGTTGTGCAGGCTGTTTTGGTAGGAGTGGCAATATTAACGCCTGTGATAGATTTAGTGCCAGCACCAGAAGTATTAATAGTTGAGGCTATATTTAAACCAATCGTGGTACCACCATTGTTGGCATTAGTTGAAGCATCTGTGAAGTTAATATTTATGACCTCACCAATATCATTTAAGGCCGTATGAACATAAGTAGCTGACCCTAAATCAAAAATACTACCAGTGGTCATAGCCGTACCACCGCCAAAGGTTAATCCAGTTTGAGTAGTTAAAGTCCCCCAGTTCCAGACTTGGGCATTATTGGCATTGGCAATAGTGTTAGTAGTGGTTGCCGCGGTGATAGTATGGAGTGCCGGGCTGCCTCCGGTTATAGTTACCTGGCTGCCGTTTGTACCCAAGTAAAGGGTGTCATTATCAGTATCCCAGCAGATCTGGCCTTCAGCCGTACCGGAAGCACAGGATGTGGCTTGGGGTAAAAGCAATCCTTCTGTGGTGGAAGAAGTATTAATAGCTGATAAATCCATTAAAGCACCATCTGACAGGGTTACATTTCCTCCCACAGTCAAGGCCCCTGTAATCCTGGCATTACCCCAGACATCCAGAGCATTAGAAGAGGTAGTAGCCCCTATCCCCACATTCCCATCCACAAACAACCCATTGGCAGGGGCAGCTATACCCTGTCTTAAACTGCCTATATGGGCAGATCCTGCCACAGAAAGGGTAGAGTTTGCAGTAGTTGCTCCAATACCAACATTACCAAATACGGATAATCCTAAGCCGGGAAGAACTGGAGTAGCAGTACCTGTTCCTGTCCAGCCAATACCCACATTACCTCCCACCCAAAGCATGGAGCTTAAATTGGGGAAGACATGGGAGTTGGTGGCCCCTATCCCCACATTCCCTCCATTAAAGATAGCCGTAGGTGCAGTTGACCCTACTCCCTGAAAACCAAATTGTTCTACTCTTAAGGCTGTTACCCCTGTTGATACCCCTATTCCCACTGATCCGCTTGATAACAAACCTCCTGCTCCTATGTTTATTCCTCCAGACACATAAAGCTGATTGTTAAGATAGGCATTTTCCCTGACCTGCAAGCTTCCAGCCTCCAAAGCATTAGCTACCACCGATCCTCCCTCAAATCCTCCCAGATCCCACACTTCCAGCTCACAGCCGGTAAAATCACTCTGGGAACAGGTGCCGGTACTGCTGGAATTGGTGCCCAGCCAGACATATCTTCCACTTACTGCTACAGCGAAACTGGATCCTCCTCCTCCAGCTATAGGGTTGGCAATCTGTATTGGATTGGAGGGGTTGGAAAGATCAAAAACATGCAGTCTGCCAGTGTTCCCGACCTGATAAAGATATCTTCCGGCCAGGGCTATATCATAACCGGCAACACTCGCATTCACGGTGGCAGTTAAAGTGGGGTTGGCAGGATTGGAAATATCAATCACCAAAAAACTGGCGGTACCAGTACCGGTATTCGTATATGCATAACGGCCTGAAACGATCAGAGTGTAGTGCGACAGACCGCTGTTATAACCACCCATATAAAGCGGGCTGGATGGATTAACAATATCATAAATTTGCACTTCGCAACCTGTTTTGTCAGTTGCTGAACAGGTGCCCGCATTGGCATTTTTCCAAAGATAAGCATAACGGCCCTGCACATAAACTCCTCTGGCATCATCGCCCGAACCGCCGGAGTCTGTCCCGCTGATAGATATTGGTGCGGCGGGATTGGAGATGTCCCAAATTTGGAACTCACAGCCGTCCAGATTGGAAGCGCTACAGCTTTGTCCGGCAGTTGCATCCTCCAAGGCCAGATAAGCGTAGCGGCCGGAAACAAAAATATGCCGTTGACCAGCAGCACTGTTACCCATTCCTTGAGAGCCGGTGCCGTCGTTGGTGATGGTTTTTATTCCTCCGACATAAGTCGGAGAGGAGGGATTAGATATATCATAAATCCGTACAGTACAACCCGTACTGGTGGAAGCATTACATGCTCCGGTATTGGAAGCCCCGCCCAGATAGGCATATTTTCCGTCCACAAAAAGAGCTGATCCTGCTGCCCCCAGATCGACCCCGCCTACAAAAGAGGGATTGGTGGGATCTGACAGATCCCAGATTTGAAACTCACAGCCGGTTCGATCGGAGGAGGAACAGGTACCGGCATTATTTGATTTACCCACATAGCCGTAGCGGCCGGCCAGAGACAAAGTGATAATTGTGTCATCTCCGGCAGCTCCTTCCGGATCTGCACCTCCAATATATCTGGGATTGGAAGGAGGAGCAAAACCCAGTCCTCCTGCTAAATCAAGTCTGGCAGCAGGAGCAGTGGTGCCAATGCCTACATTACCTCCTCCAACCACTACTAATCCAATAGTTCCTTCGGAACCTCTTAATCTGGCAATCCCTGCCACATCCAAAAGCTGGGTGGGGGAGGTCATGCCTATCCCTACATTCCCGGATGAGTTAATGACTGTAGAGTTTGCCCCGGAATTAACCTGGAACGTGGCAGCCGGGGAGGTGATGCCAATACCCACCAAACCTGCTGCTGTTACAGTTAATCTGGATGAACCACCTGTGGTCAGCCCCAAAGCATCAGTACTTGGTCTAAAGATACCGGTATTGGTATCACCGGAGAAAGAATATCCGGGAGCAGAGGCTGTGCCGTCAGATGAAAGAAACACCCCGGCATTGGTAATGTCTCCGGAGGTAGACAGAGTGGACAGTTGTGAATTTCCCACCACCCGTAAAGAAGAAGCCAAAGATACTCCTGAATCCACAGTTAAAGAAGTACCAATGCCTAAATTCCCTCCCACTGTTAAGGCAGAAGTTATCCTGCCTATTCCCCAAACATCCAGATTATATGCGGCAGTGGTTGCCCCAATACCCACATTACCCGCTTCAAAATCAAAACGACTTGCCCGAAATTCTATTGGGACATTAGCACTATTTCCATTATCTATCGCATTAAGAGTAATACCGGTGCTTAAGGTTTGATGTCCCTTGACCAGAAATACTTCATCGGAGGCAGTTGTTACATGTAATGGGCCTTGCGGGCTGGTAGTTCCCACACCTACATTACCGGAGGAATTTAAGGACAGCAATTTTGAGGATATGCCGCCGGTAATTAAAGCTATTCCATCAGATGCAAATCTATATAATCCTGTATTAGTATCGCCGGAGAATGAATATCCGGGGGCAGAAGCTGTACCATCCGATACTAAAGATACGCCACCCAAGGTTAGATTACCTGTTATATTGGTTGCTCCCCAGACATCCAAGAGATTAGTAGAAGTAGTAGCCCCAATTCCCACATTCCCATCTACAAACAGACCATCAGTGGGGGCAGCTATACCCTGTCTTAAACTGCCTATATGGGCCCCTCCTGCTACAGACAGGGTAGAGTTTGCTGTAGTTATACCTATACCTACATTACCTGAAACTGCCAGGCCATTGGAGGGAATTACTTGAGAGGCTCCTGTATATCCTATCCCTACATTACCCTGGATGGATAACTTAGCATTGGGGACAGAAGTGCCAATTCCTAAATTACCCGATGAGTTAATTACAAAAGTATTTGCTCCGGAATTAACCTGAAAGGTTTGGGAGGGGAAAGAAGTCCCTATCCCCACATTACCTCCCAAAAAAGTAGCAGCATAATTATTAGTGGCTCCTGTTGGGGCATTGACATAAATTCCATAACCATTAGTTACCCTGTTTCCTCCTCCTGTCTGATTGACATATAATCCTGCAGAATAGGTTACAGTGTTGCTGCCTCCCCCGGAAGGGATATCATTTATCCAGATGGTGCCGGCATTAGTGACAGTGACTGCAGATGAGGAGGTGATGGTGTTATTTGCAAAATAGGCCATTCCCTGATTGGTGATATTATTGGTATGAGTGATAGTAGGACTGTTGAATTGATAAACATTTCCTCCGCTGGCCGCAGTTATGTCACCGGCACTAAAATAAAAAGGATTGGCAGAAGTAGCAGCTCCTGAAATAAATTCAAATCGGCCACTAGGATCCATCCTAAGGCGTTTTACCCCGGCTGTAGCGAGAATAAGGTCATTGGCTCCCTGGACCAGCATGCCGGTATCCGTATCACCGTTAAAAGTGTATGAGGGGGCAGCTTCGGAACCGGCAGAATTTAGAATTACTCCACTTACATTCAGATTTGATGATAATGTTGTAAGAGATGATACATTTAATGATCCTCCCACTCCCACATTACCATCTACTGTTAATGCCCCTGTTAATCTGCCAGTTCCCCAGACATCAAAGTTATATGCAGCTCCGGCAGAAGTTCCACCCACTCCCACATTACCTGCAACAGACAAGCTTGCCACAGGAGCTGTGGTACCAATTCCCACCAGACCTTGGACCAGCAGGCCATTGGTTGGTCCTGCCATTCCTGCATATCCTGTACCAAAGACTCCATTACCTGATATAGCTAAGGTAGAATTAGCCGTAGTTACGCCAATACCCACATTACCCTGTACAGCCAATGCCAAGGTTGAACCCGGATTGGTCCTGCCAATACCGACTCTGCCATCATTGGTGACTGCCAAGCCAACTACTCCACCTGTTCCTCTTAGTTGAGTAGTACCTACCACATCCAAAGTATTTAAGGGGGTGGTGATACCTACACCCAAATTACCTCCTGAAGTAAAGACTAAGGAGTTAGCTGCAGATCCTACCTGGAAGGTTTGGGAGGGGACAGAAATACCAATACCAACGCTACCCTCTACTAATAATCCGTTGGTGGTAGCTGACATCCCGGCAAATCCTGCTCCAAAAACTCCATTACCTGATATAGCTAAGGTAGAATTAGCAGTGGTTACACCAATACCTACATTACCTGATACTGCCAGGCCATTAGAGGGGATAACCTGGTTTACTCCTGTAAACCCTATCCCAACATTTCCCTGAATAGACAAAGTGGCATTAGGGGCTGTTGTGCCTATACCCACATTGCCATTATCCAGGATGGCAAACCTTTGAGTATTATTGTTGTCTGTGGTGAGGAAAGACAGGCCTGTGGTTGTGGCGTTTCCTCTGACGTGCAGTTTTGCATAAGGATCTTGACCAACAGTGGTTCCAATCCCCACATTATCTCCCATGGTCAAAAGTCTCAAATATGCTCCTGCGTCTACCCATCCTGCAGCAGAGGTAAAGGAGGTGGTATCGGTCCAGGTAGGTATGCCGGATGAGATGGCTAAACTCTGGCCTGAAATACCAATAGGCAGTCTGGCAATAATACCGGTAGCATCTCTATAAAATATGTCACCTGTACTGTCGGCTCCCAGAGTCAGGCTTAACCCGTTTAATCTGGTTGGTCCGGAAGCCGTAAAGCTTCCGCCTACCCCAACATTACCTGTCAGGTCAGAAAACCCATTAACACGCAGTCCTCCCAGCAGATTGGAGAGGTTGTTGACTGTTAGAGAATTACCAATACCAACATTACCGGCAAGAGATGAGATACCGGATACGTTAAGAGTAGTTAATGCGGCCGCAGAGGAGACTGTTAAAGATGATCCAATCCCCACATTACCCAAAACATGAAGAGGGAAAAGAGGAGTGGTTATGCCAATCCCCACATTGCCACCACTTGTTACCACCACAGAATCGGCTCCAGTATTAACCTGTAATACTTGAGATGGGGCAGATATACCTATTCCTACATTACCGGAAGGGATAACTAGGGACCCTTGAGGTAAGGTAGTTCCAATACCCACATTGCCACTGTCCAAAACAGACAATCCAAAACTAGAATTAGCATTATTGGTAGTAACAAAAGTTAACGCTGTTGAATCGGCATTGCCTCTTAAGTGAAGTTTTCCTATTGGGTCTTGACTAGCAGTGGTTCCAATCCCCACATTATCTCCCATGGTCAAAAGTCTCAAATATGCTCCTGCGTCTACCCATCCTGCAGCAGAGGTAAAGGAGGTGGTATCGGTCCAGGTAGGTATGCCGGATGAGATGGCTAAACTCTGGCCTGAAATACCAATAGGCAGTCTGGCAATAATACCGGTAGCATCTCTATAAAATATGTCACCTGTACTGTCGGCTCCCAGAGTTAGACTTAATCCATTTAGTCTGGTTGGTCCGGAAACTGTCAATGATCCACCTATCCCCACATTACCAGTTAAATCAGCCAGTCCATTAACCCTTAATCCTCCCAAGCCGTAGGTTAAACTGTCAATATTGGCTGTTCCACCAATGCCCAGATTCCCTCCCACTGTTAAGGCTCCTGTTATTCTGCCTGTTCCCCAGACATCAAAGTTATATGCAGCTCCGGCAGAAGTTCCACCCACTCCCACATTACCTGCAACAGACAGGGCTACCACAGGAGCTGTGGTACCAATTCCCACCAGACCCTGGACCAGTAGGCCATTGGTGGGAGCAGTTAAGTTATATCCAGTACCAATCACTGCTCCACCATTAACTGTTAAGGCAGAATTGGCTGTAGTTATCCCTATACCTATATTCCCTGTTGAGGTAATAACTGTAGATGAGGACCCGGAATTAACCTGGAAAGTGGCAGCTGGGGAGGTAATACCTATGCCAATCAGTCCTGCTGCTGTTACAGTTAATCTTGATGATCCACCTGTGGCCAGTCCCAAAGCATTAGTTCCCGGCCTGAATATGCCTGTATCCGTATCCAGATTAAATGAATATGCAGGAGCACTAACTGATCCGTCAGCTCCCAGGATGGATGAGAGGAAAGTGGATAAAGAAGAAACATTTAATGATCCACCTATCCCCACATTACCAGTTAAGTCAGAAAATCCATTAACTCGCAGTCCTCCCAGCAGATTGGAGAGATTGTTGACTGTTAAAGAATTACCAATACCCACATTACCAATTACATGCAAAGGATAATCAGGAGTGGTAATACCTATCCCCACATTGCCACCACTTGTTACCACTACAGAATTGGCTCCAGTATTAACCTGTAATACTTGAGATGGGGCAGATATACCTATACCTACATTACCAGTTAAAACTACCAATGCCCCTTGAGGATTAGTGGTATTTATCCCCACATTACCAAATGTGCCTAAAACATCTGTTTGAGTGGCAGGATAGATTACATTTACCGGAGTTGTGGCTCTGCCCCAAAATCCCTGCGTACCGGTACCGCCGCCGCCAATATTGCCGGTACAGGTTATATTACCTGATCCGTCAATAGTACATCCTGTATTGGATGATCCTCCGGCCAAATTTAGGGTGGTAGCTGATGAGGCCACATTAAAAGTGGAGGCAGAAGTATCAATATCACCGCCTTGAACCAGCAAATTTGAGCTAAATGAAGCAAGCGAAGTTAAGTTTAATGATCCACCTATCCCCACATTACCAGTTAAATCAGCCAGTCCATTAACCCTTAATCCTCCCAAGCCGTAGGTTAAACTGTCAATATTGGCTGTTCCACCAATGCCCAGATTCCCTCCCACTGTTAAGGCTCCTGTTATTCTGCCTGTTCCCCAGACATCAAAGTTATATGCAGCTCCGGCAGAAGTTCCACCCACTCCCACATTACCTGCAACAGACAAGCTTGCCACAGGAGCTGTGGTACCAATGCCGATATTGCCATTGGTAAACAGGGCAGAAAATGTACCATTACCTACTACCTCCAATGGCATCCTGGGGGAAGTGGTGCCTATCCCTAAATTCCCTGTTGAGGTAATAACTGTAGATGAGGACCCGGAATTAACCTGGAAAGTGGCAGCTGGGGAGGTAATACCTATGCCAATCAGTCCTGCTGCTGTTACAGTTAATCTTGATGATCCACCTGTGGCCAGTCCCAAAGCATTAGTTCCCGGCCTGAATATGCCTGTATCCGTATCCAGATTAAATGAATATGCAGGAGCACTAACTGATCCGTCAGCTCCCAGGATGGATGAGAGGAAAGTGGATAAAGAAGAAACATTTAATGATCCACCTATCCCCACATTACCAGTTAAGTCAGAAAATCCATTAACTCGCAGTCCTCCCAGCAGATTGGAGAGATTGTTGACTGTTAAAGAATTACCAATACCCACATTACCAATTACATGCAAAGGATAATCAGGAGTGGTAATACCTATCCCCACATTGCCACCACTTGTTACCACTACAGAATTGGCTCCAGTATTAACCTGTAATACTTGAGATGGGGCAGATATACCTATTCCTACATTACCGGTTTGGACTATTAATGATCCTCCGGGAGAAGATGTACCTATACCCAATCTATAGTTAGTAGAATCCCAGTAAAAGTTGGCAACTGAATTGGATAAAGTATTGGCACTGTCCCAGAAAGTGACTGCTCCAGCTACTCCTGAACCTGATGTTATTCCAGAACCTGAATCAGCGCTGCAGAATACATTACCAGATGCATCTGTGGTTAACTTACCTCCTCCTGTTAAGGTGGAACAGTTTTGTCCGGATAATCTGAACGCTCCGGTAGAGGATACTGTTAATGATTGCCCTATCCCCACATTACCAGTTAAATCAGAAAATCCGTTAACCCGCAGCCCACCAAGCGCTGTAGTTAAACCGTTTATTAATGCAGAATTACCAATACCCACATTGCCAATTACATGCAAAGGATAATCAGGAGTGGTAGTGCCAATACCTACATTACCCTGTACAGCCAGGCCATTAACAGGCACATTGGCAAAGGCGAAGCTATTTCCAATGCCCACATTTCCGACCACTCCCAGCTTGGCAGAAGGGGTAACAGAAGTACCAATGCCTACATTTGTATCAACTGTCAGGTTGCCGGTAATGGTACCGGCGCCAACTACATACAAGGCAGTGGTGGGACTGATAGTTCCCACCCCCACATTACCGGATGAGTTAATGGTAATGCCGGAGGTGGCAGAGCCACCGGTGATTAAGCCGATGCTGTTTGAGCCGATTCGATATAGTCCTGTGTCAGTGTCATTAGTGAAAGTTAAAGAAGGAGCTGCAGCTGTGCCATCTGCCAGTTGTATGACTCCGGATACTGAAGGAGATGATGCCAGGCTTAGAGTGATGGATCCGCCAAGCGATACATCTCCGCCCCCGGAAAGATTAGTGCCGGCTGTGACTGTTACTTTGGAGTTGGATAGGCCGGAGTTGGGAATACTGGTAAAAGTGTTTGACGAACCGGATAGCGATTTATTAGTTAATGTTTGAGTAGTGTCCGTTCCCACCAGGGTTGTTGTGGCATCGGGAAGGGTAATGATTCTTGCGGCAGTTGGGGTCCAGGTTAAAGTACCGGTTGGCCCGCCTGATTGAAAGATTAGTTGGTTATTGTTAGCTGTCAGATTAAGCGTATCAAAGCTGGGAGAAGAGGCTGTGGATAAGTTTTGATCTATTGTGCTACTGTTTGTTACAGTTAATATGGTATCTCCTGAAATCATTTCAAAAGTTGAGGCAGATGGTGTGGCTTCCAAAATAAGATCATTGATGCTATCACGCACAAATAACGAACCGTTAATTTGAGTATCGCTATTGACCTCTAAAAATTGAGGACTGGCCGTGACAGCCAGGACATTAAAAGAGGGTTTAGGGTTTAGGGTATAGGGTATCGGAGGGGGTTTTTCATGAGGAATAAACCCCAGTTCTTTAGCCTTTTTGGGGTTAATTACAGCGATTGTTTCTTCGGCAAGGATATGAAACGGTTTCAAAAGGGGAGTGGCAATGTTATTTTTGAAAAACTGTGCTGTTTCTTTGGGTCGAGTCAGGTAAGAAGCTGTAATCCAGGAGGTGACGATCAGAGTAATGACTGAAAGTACTCCGGTGCCAATCAGGAATTTATTGACCAGGGAAGATTTTTTCTTTTCGGATAGATCTGATATATCAGAATATCCGATGTTCTGATTCTCTGGCTCATAGAGTCTTTCTGGATTTTCCTGGATTTTTAGCAGTTCTTCTGTAGTCTGCCCTGTAGCCTGAAAGTCTTGAACTGATTTAGGATTGATTTTTTTAAGATGGGTCAGGGAGTATAATCTTGTTCCTCCCGGAGTTCTGATGGTTTCAATTTTTCCACTCCTTTCCCATCTTCGGAGGGTATCAATGGAAACGCCTAAAGCCTTGGCGGCTTGACCAATTTTGAGGTAGTTGACAGACGGATTTTTCATACAAATTAGGTTCCGTCTGCCTAAAATCTATGCAAATCTGCTTATCATGCATAGATTCTTAATCCATCGTACACAGATTTACATAGGTTTGTCAAGTGTTATTATTATAGTAAGGGGATATAACAAACTATATCAGAAATTTAGAACAAAATGGATCAGGAGTGGAATTACTTTGAAAAAGTCTGGGAATTTTGGAGTTGATTGTGGGTATAAATGTTAACTTTATTCTCCGTTGTAAAAATGATGGCTATAGGGAAGAGGAAAGTCAAAGGTTTTTGGCCTTGGGTCCTCACGACAATAGGGGAGTTTTCAATTACGGTGATAAAGTTGGCATGCTCCGGTAGAATGTCAAAAGCTCCTTGCGTAT
Source organism: uncultured Gammaproteobacteria bacterium (assembly GCA_964625535.1). Classification (GTDB taxonomy): domain Bacteria; phylum Patescibacteriota; class Microgenomatia; order Daviesbacterales; family UBA10151; genus UBA9644. Next base: position 107,869 of record CAZVEX010000003.1, on the reverse strand, counting down.
TTTTGGAGGAAACCGATAGAACCTCACCCTCAAAAAAGGTTTGCTGGGGAGAAAGAATACGGACATGTAAGGTTTGATTCATATTATCTTTGCTTCTTTTAATGATCCTATATACATAAAACTCTCTGCCGGGATGTTATCTAAAGAGCCAGAAAGTATCATTTCTATATCCTTTATTGTAGTCTCTCTTGGCACGGCTACACCTCTTTTTCCGGTCTGTTTTTCCGTCATAAAAAATGGTTGTGTCAGATAATGGATAATCTTTTTAGTCCTGTTGTATAAAATTCTGTTTTCTGCGGATAATTCTTCTTCGCCGACAATTGCTACAATATGCGCTAGTCTGTTATAGTTATCCAATAACTGTTGAAACTCGGTGAAGGCCTTAAAATGAGCTTCACCTAAGGTAGCTTTTGAGAGCGTAGAAGAAGATGATTGAAAAAGATCTATCGGAGGATAAATTCCTTTTTGGGCAACAGAACGTGATAGGACAATGGCAGTATCCAGGAAAGAAGCAACAGCCACAACGCCCGCATCGGTAATCTCATCGGCAGGTACATAGACATTTTGAAATGAAGTGATGGAGCCATTTTCTGTTGATATAAGTCTGTCTTCAAGAGTAGATATTTCTGTTTGCAATGTTGCCTGATAAGCTTGTTCGGAGGGAATTGTGCCTAAAAGTGTTGCAACCTCCGCTCCTGCCTGGACAAATCTGAACATATTATCAATAAAAAATAAGACATCGGATTTTAAGATATCTCTGAAATATTCTGCCTGGGCAACAGCTGCCAGGGCAACCCTGAATCTGATTGCCGCATTCTCATTCATCTGGCCTAAAACAATAACAGTTTTTGGTAAGACTCCCGATTCTTTAAGTCTTTGATATAATTCTTGGCCTTCTCTGATTCTCTCACCCACTCCCGCAAACACGGAATAAACATTCTTTTGGGTGGCTGTAATATTGTGTAAAAGTTCTGTCAAAATAATAGTTTTTCCCACACCCGCCCCTCCTATAAAACCGGTTTTACCGCCTTTTTGTATTGGGGTTAAAAAATCTATGGCCTTTATGCCTGTTTCCAGGATTTGATAACTTACTTTGACAATATTCAAGGAAGGCGCTTGGGAGTAAATTGAAGTCTGGGAACTTTTATTTATTGGCCCCAGATTATCTCTGGGATTTCCAAAAACATCCATTACCCGTCCCAAACAAGTCTTTCCCACCGGTATTTTCAAATCAGAGCCGGTACCTGAAACTTGCATCCCTCTAAACAGTTTATCGGGATTTGATAAGATTTGACAAAAAACTTTGTCTTGAGATTGCGAGAAAACCTCCAATACAACGCTTGGATCCTCCGTAGATATTAAGATTTCAGAAAGCATGGGGAAGATATTGTCTTCAATTTCAACTTGGGCAATTTGTCCGTTAACAGAAGAAATTATTCCTTTGACGGGTTTAATCATTTGAGCTGTCATAGTTCCTTTCTGACTGCCAGCACCCTGGCATAGGTTTCCAAAATTTTATTATTTTCCAGATTTCTTATGGCATAACTTTTAAGTTTTTGATATTCTTTAATAAATTTATTTGACTGCGTTTCCGCCTCATCCATAGAAATAAAGCGGGAAGCGGTTCTGGAAAGTTCCGATTCCAAAAAGGTTTGCTCTAAAAGCAGTGTTAATATCTGGTTATCAAAAAATGCCAGAATTTTTGGTAACTCCGGTTCAAAAATGAAACGCATAAAATCCTCCTTATTCTTGGGGTTGAAGGGTTTTACCTGAAATTCTCTTAGATATAAAGAGGTAGTAGTTATATCTGTAAATGTGGCTTTTTGGGTTAGTAGGCTCTTAAATCTGGAATGGAATACCAATACCTGGTTATATTCAGAGCAGATCTTGGCTAGATTGGTAAGCTCGAAACCTGTTGGCATGTCGGTTTTCAGCATTATTTCTTTATAGTTTGGCAGTAGTTTTGTAGCTTTGAAGAAATCAATGCCGCCTTTGCCCAGGACAATTTTGTCCACATCAGGTAGTTCTCTGGTTGACCCGATAAAATATTTTATTAAAGACGAATTGATATTTCCATAGAATCTGTAATTTGAGGTAAGGATTATGCAAAGTCTCTTTTTCGGTTTTACAACAACAACCTTTTTTTGAAGAGCAAAAGCTTTTACTATAGCATAGATTTTGGAGATTTCATCAAAAAATATCCTGTTTCTTTCCACAGCGCTTCTGATCCGCTTAATTTTTAGATTGGCAATTTCGGAAAAAGCTTGAGCCATAGCTTTTAGAGACTCTCCTTCTTCTAATATTTCTTCAATTTCTCTTATTGTCATTTTATGTTGGGCACAATTTTGCCAAAACTGGTCCTACTCCTTCCAAAAGTTTTATCAACTCCGTATCTGTTTTCAAATTTTTTATTGATCGACTGATGGATAAAAGGGCGGGGTTAGTTAAAAAAGCCTGCCCCAGGCTTTTTTTGTTTTTTTCTAAAAAGATGTGATTTTTTCCTTTCATAAAGGTGGTAAAAGGGAGTGCCAAAAAAATGTTTTGGATTGGTTTAGGCGTTGGCGTCAGAGGCTCTTGTTTTAAGAGTTCCATGATTTGATCCCGCCTTTGTAGAATGAGCTGTGTTTCAGGAGGTAATTCCGAAGAAAAACGGGAGATTGTCTCTAAATCCGCTGCCTCGGAGAGTATTTGCCTTATTTTTATGGACAGTAAATTGCTGACCCGATCTTGAGTCTGTCTGCCTACTCTGGAAACAGATAGGGAAATATCAATGGCCGGCGTTTGTCCTTGAGAGTGCAAGCTGGCCTTAAACAACAGATGGCCGTCTGTCATAGACATTAGATTAGTGGGTATTAAGGTAGTAAAATCATTTAAGCTAAGTTCAATGACCGGGAGGGCGGTGATAGAGCCCCCCCCAAACTCGGGTAAAAAATTTCCGGCCCGTTCTAAAAGATGCGCATGCTGATAAAAAATATCACCGGGATAAGACTCTCTTCCTGGAGCTTTGTTACCCAAAAGGGCAATTTCTCTATAAATTTTGGCATGAGTTCCCAAATCATCTAAAATTAAAAGTACATCTCGGCCTTTTCTTTGAAAATACTCGGCAACCGTAAAAGCTGTTTTGGGTGTAAGAAAGATTAATGGGGCTGGTTCGGAGGATGAGGCTGCAATAATCACGCTGTAATCTAATGCTTTATTGTTTCTTAAAACATCGATTAAATTTCTAACTGCAACGGAGGGTTTACCGATGGAGGCGTAAATACAAATTACACCGGTATTTTTTTGATTTATAATTAGATCCAATAAAAATCCGGTCTTGCCGGAGTGCGCATCTCCTAAAATTAATTCTCTCTGACCTCGTCCTAAAGGAATTAGGTTATCAATCAAAGTGATCCCTGTTAAAAACTGTTTACTGATGAATTGTCTGCTTTCAATTCCGGGTGCTTCCTGTTCTAGCTCTAGAATTTCCGAAACCTGAACTTTTGACAACAACCCTTTTCCGTCTATAGGTACGCCCAAAGGGTTAATAGCCCGTCCCAACAAAAACTCCCCAACCCGAAGTCCCAAGCGATCTCTTGTCCGTCGAAATTGCTGCTTTGGGGTAATTTTTCCTTCATCCAGCATTAAAACCTCTACCAGGTTTGGGCTAATGGAGTTGATCCAACCCCTGCTGCCGGATTCCGAAACAACAATATCGTTTACTCTAATAGATGGAAACCCACTTAAATGGATTAGAAAATCTCGTATGGAGACTACATATCCTATTTCTTGCGTTAGATTTGGAGTAGTCATCTTAGGAACTTTTTGAAACTCTGTAAAATTGCCAGTTTTCTTTCTCCAATCCTTGACCGAAGAGAATAATCTCTGTACATTCCTTTGAAGCTTAAGGCTGCGCCGGCCAGCAGTCTTGGATCATATTTTATATCCAAAATAAGCGTTAAGTTATTGAAAGTTTTTCTAGTCATTTCTCCAATTTGAGTTAAACTTAATTCATCCGGTTCAAAGGTAAGATACATGGTTAAAACCGGCATAGAATTTATTTTCTTTTCTAAATCTTCAAAGACTGAATAAACATTATCCTGGTTTATGTTTTTTGAAAAATCAGGCGGCAGTGATTTTAACCACATCAAATCGCTTTCGGATAACAAGCTTTGTTTCTTTTCTGTTCCAAAAAAATATTGTAAAAATTTGAGTTTAAGTATAGAAAGCCTATGTTTAAGCTGGTTTAGAGTATAAGTTTGCCTTAAAATAGTGTTTAGTAATTGGTCCATAAGAGAGCCATTTCAAATTATAAATTTATCTATTTTAGCTCTTTCCAGAGCCTCATAAACGAGTTCTAACTGGTCCTTTAGGGATAATTTCTTTCCTAAAACAATGTTTAGCGTTTGCTCCATCATGGCAATAATATTTTCATCAATCAGTTTTAGCTGCCCGCTTTTATAAGTATCCAGGAGTTGTCTGGTTGCTTTAAGCTCCAACTCAATAGAGGAGGTAGTTTTTTGCTCTGTTTGTATCAAAAAATCAGACAATTTTGTTTCTAATCTTTCAAAAAGCTGATTAATCCTCTGTTGTCCGCTACTTCTGCTGGCTTGTTCAAACTCCTCGCTCCTTTTTTGTAAATCCTGCATGAATTGTAGCAGTTGATTCTGGGCAGCTGTGATGGCGCTTTGAGACTGATTGATAATTGCCGAGAGTTGCCTTGAATATTCTTTTTCTAATTTAGAGGTTTCAAACTTGGTTTCGGCGGCTACCTTGATTCCTTCCAGTTCGGCCTGACCTAAAATGGCCTGGGATTTTTTGATGGACTGGTGCAGCGTTTCCCAGCCTTTTTCCTCTTGAGAGTGATCCTTTCTTCTCAAGTTGTATTCACGGAGATAGAGAATGGTGGTCACCAGGGCGATTGCCGAAGCTATTAAAACAGCCGGATCAACGGGCAGATTGGACATAAGTAGATAATACGACAAGATAAGTCAAGAGTCTAGAGTCTGATAATGAGAATTGAGGCCACGATGCCGATCAGACCGGTGACAACCAGCATGATAATGTTGATAATCATGGAAAGCTGAATAGAGTTTTTAGCTAGGGGGTTGCGGCCAAGTGCTTCCACCCCCTTAAATATGGATCGGGAGAATGTTAAAAAACCAAAAGCAAACGAGAGTAGTATTACCATGCCTGCGGCCAGGTAGCGGATTATTTCTCCCAGTCTTCTGGGATCCTGAATATTTTCCAGAAAAGAGGATCCGATGAAACTAAAAAGCCTGCCGGCAAAGCGGGGGTTGGTGAGCTCCGCATACTCAATCCTGACAGCCAACCTAATTTTGCCTGCAGCTACCTGTCCATTTGGTCCGGCAACAGTCTCGCCTCCACCGTCAAATGCCTCCAGGGCTACCCCCAAGACATATCCTGATTCTGATACCCGCTGGCCCTTGCCGGCAATCGGAGAGGAGGTAATATAATCTCCGTATCTGACAGGACCATTCAAGGTAGTAACGTTAACCAAAGCAGTGCCTGATCTGACAACGGGCTTGCCGTTTGTTACATCCTGATTTCTGTAAACAAATAGGGGATGTTCTTGGATTACTCCAAACATTTTATTGTCAAAGCTCTTTTCGGCCCGGACTAAGCCTGTCTCTCCAATTACCACAATATCACCTTCCACAGCCTGATTATCGACTATCTCGTAAACAGATGCTACATCAACGCTGTCTTGGGATTGGGCACGGACGGGGGCAATGTAGGATGTAGAATGCAGAATGTAGAATGAAAAAACAATAATAACTGAAGACTGAAGACTAAAGACTGAAGACTTTTTTATGAACATACTTTAAAAGTACAACAGGAAAGTGGTAAAAATCAAATAGAAGATAAAAAATCTCGGACTGCCGTCTGCTTCAGTCCGAGATACCTTCTTACCATAAAATTATTTGAGTAATTTGTCAAGAGGTCAAAATATTTCAAATAGTATCAAGATAATTACCGCAGAAAGCTAAATGTAGTGTCTAGTGTCTAGTGTATAGTGTATAGAATATACAAAATAAATCAAAGAATATCGAAGATAACAAACAAGAGGATAAATTGTGCTTGTGAAAAAAACCGTGTAACAGGTGACTAGTAACAAGTAATAAGCTTTCTAATTTTTTTTATCTTGTTACCTTTACTGTGCTTGTTGCTTTTGTTAAACTGTATATATGAAAAAGTATATTCCAAACCAGATTGAACCAAAATGGCAGAAAAAATGGGAGGAAGATGGAATTTATGCTTCCCGTTTGGAGCAAGAAAACAAATATTATTGTCTGGCCGAATTTGCTTATCCTTCCGGGGATCTGCATATGGGCCACTGGTTTACCTTTGGCGGGGCTGATATTTTTGCCAGGATGAAGCGGATGCAGGGATTAAATGTCTTTTTTCCTAATGGCTTTGATGCTTTTGGTTTGCCTGCCGAAAATGCCGCTATCAAAAAGGGCATTCATCCCAAAACCTGGACTCTGTCCAATATTGAAGCTATGAGGCAGCAATTTGCTTCCATGGGGGGTAGTTTCTCTTTTGACCATCAGGTAATTACCTGTTTGCCGGAGTATTACAAATGGAATCAATGGATTTTTTTAAAGATGTTTAAAAAGAGTATTGCTTTCAGGGATAAAAAACTGGCCAACTGGTGCCTAAGTTGCCAGACAGTGCTGGCAGACGAGCAGGTGGTAGAGGGAAAATGCGAGCGCTGCGATAGTGAAGTTGCTCCAAAAGAAATTCCCCAGTGGTTTTTGAAAATTACAGAATATGCCGACAGGCTGCTTTGGGATAAAGATTCCACACTTGACTGGCCTCAAGCTGTTAAAGAAGGGCAGAATAACTGGATTGGTAAAAGTCAAGGTGTACTGATAAAGTTTAAAGTAAAAGAATCATCAAATGTCATAGAAGTTTTTACCACCAGAGTTGATACTCTTTTCGGAGCTACCTTTCTGGTTTTGGCACCGGAACATCCGTTTATAGCTTCGCCCGGGACGAAATTAAAAGAAGTTGAAGAATATATCAAAAGATCACAAAAGAAATCACAAGTAGAACGGAAAGAGAATAAAGATAAAACAGGAGTATTTTCCGGGGCATGGGCAATTAATCCTGCTAACGGCGAGGAGATACCTGTTTGGATTGCAGATTATGCTCTAATGGAATACGGGACTGGTGCTCTTTTTGGTGATGCTCATGATGAGCGGGATGTTGCCTTTGCCCAAAAATACCAGATCCCCTTAAAACCCACTTTAATGACAGGTGATAAGAAACGAGATGAGCGGATCAAAGCTCTAGAGGAGGTTTTTACAGGGGATGGAATACTTTTTGATTCAGGCAAGTTTTCCGGCTTGAGTTCCGCTGAAGCAAGACAACAAATAACAGCGCAGTTGGAGAAAAACCAGGATGGTAAAGCAGAGGTTGTTTATCATCTGCGGGACTGGTCTGTGTCCAGGCAGAGGTATTGGGGGACGCCGGTGCCGATTATTCATTGCCCAAAATGTGGTCTGGTACCTGTGCCGGAGGGGGATTTACCAATAGAACTGCCATATGAGGTGGATTTTACCCCCAAAGGTAAGGCCCCTCTGGAAACTGCAGAGGATTGGATTAATACCAAATGTCCGAAATGCGGAGGTAAAGCCAAAAGGGATTCAGAAACTTTGGACGGGTTTTTTGACAATTCCTGGTATTTCTTGCGCTATTTGGATCCTCAAAATAAAGATAAAATTTTTGATCCACAAGTAGCAAAAAAGTGGATGCCTGTTGATATTTATTTTGGCGGTGCAGAGCATACACTTGGCCACACCTTATATTCGCGCTTTTTCACCAAGTTTTTATTTGATATTGGGTTGCTTAATTTTGAAGAGTACGCTATGCGTAGGATCAATCATGGAATAGTCCTGGGGCCGGATGGGGAGAAAATGAGTAAATCAAGGGGTAATGTAGTCAATCCGGACAAAGAGGTAAAAAAATACGGGGCAGATGCGGTGAGAATTCATGTGGCTTTCTTCATGCCATATCAGGGTACAGGACCATGGGTTTCGGAAAGGATACAAGGAGCATATCGATTTTTACAAAGGGTTTGGGGATTACAGGAAAAGGTGACAGGTAACAGGGTACAGATTACAGACGAAGATCTAAGAATAATGCATAAGACTATCAAAAAAGTGACAGAGGATATAAAACACATTAAGCTTAATACCGCCGTAGCTGCTTTAATGGAATGGTTAAATTATTTAAGTAAAAAGGAAAACCTGACAAAGGGGGAATACAAGACATTTCTGTTGCTGCTGGCTTCTTTTGCTCCGCACATAACCGAGGAATTATGGTCCGTAATCGGCGAAAAATACTCCATTCATCAGCAGTCTTGGCCAAAGAGTGATAATAAATACCTGCAAGAGCAGGAAGTTACTATAGTTGTTCAGATAAACGGTAAGGTTCGGGATACCCGGACGATCTCAAGAGATATAGAAGGAGATAGAGAAGTAGTAGAAAAAATGACTCTTGAGTCAGACAGAATTAAGAAATTTCTCGACGGTAAAACCGTGAAAAAAACCGTGTATGTCCCGGGTAGGATTATAAATTTTGTAGTCTAGCAGACTATATTACATGAGTGATAATTTTAGAGTGTATTAAGTTTAGATTGTTACAGCAATGAAAACACAAAGAGATAATATTTGGCTTCTATCCCGTTTGGACTGGGTCTGGTCAGAATATTTTTCTGATGTATTACAGAACAACAAAGTTTTTATTAAGTTTGGCAGGTTTGCCAGGCTTCGCCTGGGCTCTATCAAGTACGATAAAAAATCAGGCCAAACTTTTATCACCATCACCGGCATGTTCAAGGACAATCAGATTCCTGCGGCCGTGATTGACCATACCATTGCTCATGAGCTTTGCCATTATGCTCATGGTTTTTCCTCGCCTCACCGCAGACTGCATCATTATCCCCATGAAGGAGGGATAGTCAAAAGGGAAATGATACGGCGAGGCATGGAGCATTTGGCAAAAGCATACCGCGACTGGATCAGGCAGTACCGGAATGAGTTAAGAATTAAGCATTATGAATGAAGAATTAAGCATTATGAATGAAGAATTAAGCTGGCAGAAAAAGCTTGATAAATTTAAAATCCCGCTGGGGCTATCTTTAGTTGGATTAGTGCTGATTATTGGCGGAGTTTTTGTTTCAGGATTAACCAAGCCCAAAGTAGAATACCCTAAAGAAAGTATTGTTTCGGGTTTAAAAAAGATTAGTGTTGATGTTTCAGGGGCAGTGGTTAATCCTGGAGTCTATCAGCTGGATGAGGGGCAAAGGGTGGAGGATGCCATTTTAGCGGCCGGAGGGCTGTCCGAAAATGCCAGCGGAGAATACATTGCCAAGTATTTAAATATGGCTTTGAAGCTCTCTGACAGCATGAAAATTTATGTGCCGTTTGCAGGAGAACAATATTCCGGAGGGGTAGGTGGGGGAACTGTGGCAGGTGTCCAGGCAAAAGTCAACGTTAATACTGCCACTCAAGCCGAACTGGAAGCTTTACCTGGTATTGGTCCTGTCACAGCCTCCAAAATTATCTCCGGCCGGCCCTATTCAAAAATAGAGGATTTACTGACTTTAAAAATCGTCTCCAAAAGTGTTTTTGAAAAAATCAAGGATTCAATAGTTATTTTGTGAAATTACCACTTATATTGGCAATAGTTTTATATGTTTTGTTATATTTTGTCAGGTGGCAGCAGCCAACTTGGGAAGTTCAAACAGAAATTTTCAAAGATCAGAGAATTTTTTTAACCCAAAAATCGAAAGAGTTTTTGCCTTCTCCTCAAGCGCAGCTTCTCTCGGGCATAGTTTTGGGGGTAAAGCTGGATTTGCCTTATGATTTGCGTCTGGCTTTGCGGGATACTTCAACTTTACATATTGTAGTGGCTTCGGGCCAGAACCTGACCATTTTGGCCGGTTTTATTATGCATCTTTCGGGTTTAATCAAAAGAAAAACAGCCATTTTTCTAACACTTTTTGCTATTGTAGCTTACACTTTATTGACTGGAGCTCAAATTCCCATTTTGCGGGCTGCTTTGATGTTTGGATTGGCCTCATTAGCCCAAACTTTTGGCCGTCAGAATGATGGCCTGTGGGTTTTAATTTTAGTGGCGGGCTTTTTTCTTTTAGTCAATCCTCGCTGGATCAGCGATTTGTCTTTTCAGTTGAGTTTTTTAGCTTCGTTTGGGGTAATTGTGGTGGCTCCCATCTTGGAAAAATCAATGCATTTTTTACCCAATATTGTTAAAGAGAATCTGGCAGTCACTTTGGGGGCCCAACTGATGGTTACCCCTGTTATCGCCTCCAATTTTCATCAATTTTCTTTTGTATCGCTGTTTGCCAATGTCCTGGTGCTTTGGATAGTTCCTTATATTATGGGAGTGGGATTTTTGTTTCTGCTTTTAGGAAGCGCAGTTTCTTTGCTTGGCCAACTTTTGAGCTTTGTTTTAAATATCATGCTGACCTATTTTATTTATATAGTCCAGTTTTTTAGCTCTTTGCCTTTTGCCTGGGAATATGTGGGGGAGTTTTTGTGGATTGTCTGGGTGGGGTATTATTTTGTCCTGGCAGGAGCGTTACTGGCCCTGCGCACAAGGTATTGACAAGTATGATATAATAATATATTAAGCGTTTGTACTGGAGTCGCGATCCAGGAGCTGAGAGCCAAAATGCTCTACGGAGGCTGAACCGTAAAAGTTGGCAGCCGATGTCAGTCGGCAATAAGTGTCTTGATTGGGTAACCAGTCAGGAAACCAGGGTGGCACCACGGAGATCCCGTCCTTGTGTCCTAAGTTTTTAGGATGCAGAGACGGGATTTTTTATTGGAGAAAGTATGAAAAAACTTTGGCAGAAAAATGAATATAAACTAGATCCTGTTATTGAAGCCTTTGAGACCAAGGATGATCTTTTAATGGATCAAAAGCTGGTTAAATATGATTGCTTGGCTTCAGCGGCCCATGCCAAAATGCTTTATAAAATCAACATTCTTTCAAAAAGCGAGCTTGCAAAGTTAGAGAAGGGACTTTTGGAAATTCTTTTTCTTGATAAACAGGGTAAATTTCTGTTGAAAATTGGCGATGAGGATATGCATACCAAAATTGAGAACTTTTTAACCCAAAAATATGGTGAAGTTGGTCAAAAGATTCATACCGGCAGATCTAGAAATGATCAGGTTTTAACCGCGATTAGGCTTTACAGCAAGGAAATGATGAAGAAGATCAAGCAAGAACTAACCGGTTTAATAAAAAGCTTTGAAATTTTTTCCAAAAAATATGGCCATATCAAGATGCCCGGGTATACCCATATGCAAAAGGCTATGCCTTCTTCAATAGAGATTTGGGCAGGCAGTTTTATGGATTCACTCAAGGATGATGCCACTCTTCTTAATGCAGCCTTGGAATTAAATGATCAATCGCCTTTGGGTTCAGCCGCAGGATACGGTACTCCGCTTAAATTGGACAGGGAATATATGGCCAAGCTTTTGGGTTTTGCAAAAGTGCAAAATAACTTTTTATACTGTCAAAATTCCAAAGGCAAAATTGAAGCCGTAATTTTGGCTACGCTTACACAGATTCTTCTATCCATTAATAAATTCGCATCGGATCTAATGTTATTTACCACATCCGAATTTAATTTCTTTCAAGTTTCAGATGCGGTAACTACGGGTAGCAGCATGATGCCGCAAAAGAAAAATCTGGATGTGGCCGAACTACTGCGAAGCAAAGTGCATCTTGTTTTAGGTTATTACACTCAAATAGTGTCTATTTCAAGCAACTTAATTTCAGGTTATAACAGAGATTTGCAGGATATTAAAAAACCACTCTTGGAAAGTCTGGAGATTACTTTGGACAGTATTAAGACAGCAGGTATTTTACTCAATAATCTAACTCCGAATAAGCAAACTTTGGAGGGAGCTTTAACTAAAGAGATTTTTGCAGCCCAAAAAGCATATGAACTGGTACAAAAAGGCATGCCATTTAGAAAAGCATATCAGGAGGTGAAAAATATATGAAAGTAAAGACAAGTTATACAAAAGTTAGCTCATACGAGGCCAAAATTGGAGAGGTAAAAAAAGTTTTGCTGCTTTATTCGGGAGGACTTGATACATCGGTGATGTTGAAGTGGATTCAAGATCAATACAAGGCGAAAGTAGTTGCCTTGACTTTGGATTTGGGGCAGCAGCACGACGATTTGGAAGCGATTAAGAAAAAGGCGCTCAAACTCGGCGCAGTCAAAGCCATTACCCTTGATGTTAAAGAAGAGTTTGCAGATGAATATCTGGCCAAGGGAATAAAGGCAAATGCCTCGTATCAGGGTGAATATCATCTGTCAACGCCGATGGGCCGGGCGATTTTGGGGAAAAAGGCAGTTGAGATTGCTCAAAAAGAGGGCGCTGATGCAATTGCTCATGGAGCAACAGGCAAAGGAAATGATCAGGTTAGGATTGAGGGATATATCTTAACACACGATCCTAAGATGAAAATTATAGCTCCTGTTAGGGAATGGGGAATGGATAGAAATGAAGAAATCGCCTATGCTAAAAAACATGGTATTCTAGTACCTGCCGATGTTGATTTTCCCTATAGCGACGATGACAATATGTGGGGTATTACCTGGCAAGGTGGAGAAATAGAAATTCCCAGTGAAATTCCGCAAGCGGATAAGTTTCTCACTACATACACATTGCCCAAAAATGCGCTGGATGCTGCAGAACTTGTGAGTTTGACCTTTGAAAAGGGAATTCCGGTCAAGCTTAATGGAGAAAAGCTATCTTTGGCAAAACTTATCATGAAGCTTAATAAAATTGCCGGAAAGCATGGTGTTGGCACTGTGTATCTGTTGGAAGATAGGATTATCGGACTTAAAGATAGAGGAGTTTATGAACATCCTGGTGCGCATGTCATTATTGAAGCGCACAGAAAAGTTGAAGAGTATGTTTCAACCAGAACTCTCAATGAACTCAAGGAAATGATGGATATAAAATGGGGATATTTTTGTTATGGTGCTTTATGGTTTGATCCGGTTATGGGAGCTATAAATGCCTTTAATGATAAAGTTAACGAAAAGGCAACAGGAGAAGTAATAATTGAACTTTTCAAAGGGAACACCACAGTGGTGGCATTAAAATCACCATTTGGCCTTGACCATGTTTCCTTTACCAACAAAGAAGGGTATAATCTAAATGTTAATGCTTCGGCTGGCTTCATTGAGCTTTATTCCTTACAGATGAAATTAGCCAATCAAAGCAAAAGAGACGGTATTAAAAAAGAAAAGATAAAAAAGGGAGGGATTATTCAAGGTGGGTTTGATTAAGAAGCGTGATTTTCTTTCCATTGCCGATCTTTCAGCCAAAGAAATTTGGCAGGTGTTTGCCTTGGCAAAAAAGCAAAGCAAATCTGTCCTAAAAGGCAAATCGCTGGCCATGATTTTTGAAAAGCCAAGCTTAAGAACCAGGCTTTCTTTTGAAATAGCCATGACCCAGCTTGGCGGCCACGCAGTCTATCTCGGGCCTTCTGATATTGGACTGGAAAAAAGAGAATCAGTGGGAGATGTGGCCAGAGTTACATCAAGCATGGCAGATATGATTATGGCCAGGGTATTTAAGCACAAAACTGTGGAAAAATTGGCAGAATATGCAAGCGTTCCTGTTATTAACGGCCTGTCGGATTTGGAACATCCCTGCCAGGCCTTGGCTGATTTATTTACCATTTGGGAAATAAAAGCAAAGATTCAAGGGTTTAAGATTGCCTTTGTTGGAGACGGGGAAAATAATGTTACCCACTCGCTTTGTTTGGGAGCAGTCATGCTTGGTGCATTGTTTGCTTGCGGATCCCCAAAAGGCTATTGGATGAGCCCTGCGATTGTTTCAAAAGCCCAAAAATATGGATCAGTTTTGGAAACTGTGGATCCAAAGGAAGCAGTAGCAGATGCGGATGTTGTTGTTACGGATACTTGGGTAAGCATGGGAGATACTGATAGAGAAAAACGAATGGAGATATTTAAGCCTTATCAGGTTAATAAAAAACTCATGAGTCTGGCTAAAAAAGAGGCCATTTTTATGCATTGTCTGCCGGCTCACAGGGGAGAAGAGGTGACAGCTGATGTGATTGATGGGCCTCAATCAGTTGTTTTCCAGGAAGCGGAAAACAGACTTCATATCCAAAAGGCACTATTGTTATGGTTGATATGATATTATTAGATTATGGTCAAGCAGAAGATTTTGGAAGATTTGCAAAAAGCAGTAGAGGATTTAGGATATAAATCTACTGATATAGTTTTATCTATCCCCAAAAATTCGGCCTTTGGAGACTATAGTACGAATATTCCGTTGCAACTGACTAAACAGTCATCAGCTAATGACAAGCAGTCGCCGGATGAGATTGCTAAAGAAATAGCTAACAGGTTACAGGCTACAGGGGACAGTAAAAAAAATATAGAAGATATAAAAATAGTTAATGGTTTTATTAATTTTTTCCTTAAAAATGAAGCCTTGATGAAAAATCTATCAAAGCCAATGTTTGAGGCTAAAAATTTAGAAAAACAAAAAATTCTGGTGGAATTTACAGACCCCAACCCTTTTAAAGAGTTTCACATCGGGCATGTTTTCTCAAACACTATCGGAGAATCCATTTGCAGGCTGCTTGAGGCACAAGGGGCCAAGGTTAAAAGAGCTGATTATTTTGGAGATGTGGGCATGCATGTGGCTAAATCTATCTGGGGAATGCAGCAGAAAATTAAAAATGAAAAATTAAAAATGAAAAATTTGGAAAAAAGATCTGCGAAAGACAGAGTTAGATTTTTAGGGGAAGCGTATGCTTTGGGAGCAAAGGCTTATGAAGAAGATAAGGAGGCTGCGGAAGAGATTAAAAAAATAAATTCTCTAATCTATGTTCATATTAAGGCAGCAAGCTTGCAGCTTGAGGAAACAGAAGAGTTGTTTGAAAAAGGTAGATCGTGGAGCCTGGATTATTTTGAAACAATTTATAAACGTCTGGGTACTAAATTCGACTATTATTATCCCGAGAGTATTATGGGGGAATATGGCTTGAAGATAGTCAAAGAGCATCTGGATGACGGGGTATTTGAACAAAGTGAGGGTGCGATCATATTCCCGGGTGAAAAATACGGATTGCACAGAAGAGTATTTATCAACTCTTTGGGACTGCCCACTTATGAAGCTAAAGAGCTGGGTTTGGCAGTCAAAAAACATCAGGATTTTGATTACGATCAATCAATAGTGGTAACCGGCAACGAAATTAACGAGTATTTTAAGGTTTTGATGACTGCTTTGGCTCAAATTTACCCAAAATTGGCTGCCAGCACCAAACATATCGGCCATGGTATGGTGAGGGTTCCTTCAGGTAAGTTATCTTCCCGAAAGGGCAGTGTTTTAACTTTTGAATGGCTGTTTGAGCAAGTCAGGAGAAAAGTGGTAGGTTTGATGGAAAAAAGTCCTACTTCAAAGGATATTAAAAAAGAGGAGAAACAACAAATTGTTGATATAGTAAGTATTGGTGCGATTAAGTTTGCTCTTTTAAAGTCGTCTCCTCATATGGATGTTATTTTTGATTTGGAAAAATCAGTGTCTTTGCAAGGTGACAGCGGGCCTTATGTCCAATATACTTATGCCAGAGCCAGATCAGTACTGGAAGCTACCAATTTTGATAACAAAGTAATTATGGCACCGGCAGATTTGGAGCCTGAAGAAAGAGCGCTTTTGCAGAATATTGAATATTTTGAAAGTTTTGTAAAAGAAGCTGCCAAAAATTTTGCTCCTAATGCGCTGGCAGAATATTTATTAAATTTAGCCAAGGCTTTTAATTTGTTTTATCAAAAGCATCGTATTCTTAAAGCCGGAGAAAAAGAAAAATTTCGCCTGGCGGCAACTAACGCCGTAGCTGCTGTTTTAAAGCAGGGCCTTTATCTTTTAGGGATAGAAGCTCCGGAAAGGATGTAACATGTTTGGAAGGCGTAAAAAGCGATCCGGTAATTTAGCTTTTGTTATATTTAGATTGTTGCTGTCTCTGGTGATGTTTGGCATTTTGCTGACAGGAGTTTATACTGCCTACAAGCATTTTTCCGGCATTGACCCTATTGCCGCCGACCCCAAGGCTCTGGTTGCCAGCTTACTAAAGTTTTTACCCTCGCCTAAACAAATTGTTCGTGAGTCAAAGCCCCAGCCAAGCGAAGTAAAGGAGGTCAAGTCCACTCAAACAAGTCCCGGCCAGCTTCTTTTTACTTTTGGACTGTTTGCAGATTCTCACAACGACAATGAGTTATTGAAAAAAGCTTTGCACCAAGTGGGGGAAATTAGTTTTATCATCGGCCTGGGTGACTATACGGATGTAGGTACTTTTGAGGAGTTGCAAAATGCCAAAAAGGTCCTGGATGAGGGCAAGATCAGGTATTTTGTCATTCCCGGGGATCATGACTTATGGGATGCCAGAGATAAACAAAAAGAGCCTACCTTTAACTTTTCCCAGGTGTTTGGTTCTCCCTGGCAGAGTTTTGAATTTGAGGGAGTAGTTTTTTTACTTTTGAATAACAGCGATAATTACCAGGGTTTTGGAGAGACTCAACTGCAAAGATTACAGGAGGAACTGGAAAGATTTAAAAAATCAAATAATGTGAAGTTTATCCTGGCCTTCGTGCACGAACCGCTATATCATCCTTCATCAGATCATATCATGGGCAGGGTAGAGCCTTCCTTAAAAGACCAGGCCAAAAAAGTGGCTAAAATACTAAAAGAGGAGGGAGTGAAAAAAGTTTTTGCCGGAGATATCCACTTTTTCAGCCAGTACAGCGAGCCGGAAACAATCCTTCCTATGGTAACGATTGGAGCGGTGACTACCCAAAGGAATTCTCAAACACCTCGTTTTGCCAGGGTAAAAGTTTTTGATAGCGGTGAAACTATAGTAGAAGATGTGGAAATTAAGTGACAGTTGACAATGTATAATGTACAATTAGAAATTAAACAAAATTATGATACAAAGAACATTAATCCTGATTAAACCAGATGCCATGCATCGGGATTTAGCCGGTGAGATCATTCGTCGTTACGCAGCAGCCGGACTTAAGGTGGTTAAAAGAAAAGAAATGATGGCTCCCATGGACATCATCGAAAAGCACTATCCCATGGATCCGGAGTATCTTAAATCTATCGGAGAAAAAACCATTGCCGCCGGCCAAAAGGTCAAGAGCGCCCAGGGTCAGGGGAGAAGAGTAGTGACCTGGCTTCGAAAATTTATCACTTCCGGGCCGATCGTAGCTATCGTTTTGCAAGGAGAAAATGCCGTATCGCTGGCCCGGGAAGTAACAGGTTTTACAGATCCGGCCACTGCCCAAAAAGGGACCATCAGAGGAGATTTGGGTACGGATAATATTTTAGATGCTAATCGCGAAGGCAGGCCTGTCTATAATTTAATCCATGCTTCGGGATCTGAAGAAGAAGCCAAAAAAGAAATTGAACTGTGGTTTGGAAAGTCGAAGGGTCGGGGTGGAGAGAATTGAACTCTCTACTTCTGCGACCCGAACGCAGCGGTCTACCGATGACCTACACCCCGCAACATAAGAAATTATACCCCATTTAATGATAAAATAAAGATATCTGGCCCTGTAGCTCAGTAGATAGAGCAATCCCGTCCTAAGGGAGTGGTCGGGGGTGCAATTCCCTCCAGGGTCGCCCTTCAGGGTAAACTTTATGTCTAAAAGATTTAAACTTGTTCTTTTGGTCCGTTTTTTGGGTAATCTGATTTTTTTCACCGGCATCATCGGTTTTATTTTCATGTTTGGACCCCTGATTTCGGCCGAAGCCAAATACCAAATTGATAAAATTAAGGGAATCAAAAGAACAGTACCCAATATTGTGACATCTTCTTCGGCACCAACTGGCGGTAGCGGAGATGTTAATTTTGGCAGCTTGGCTACTCCTTCCGAAACCTCGATTATTCCGGTCTCCACTGAATACGGAATTGTGATTGAAAAAATTAATGCCAATGCCAGGATTGTGGCAGGGGTCAATCCCGCCAGTGAAAAAGAATATGTTAAGGCTCTTTCTCAAGGGGTGGCCGAAGCTTTGGGTTCAACTCCTCCCGGTCAGCCGGGGAACTTGTATCTTTTTTCTCACTCCACCGATGCTCCCTGGAATATTGTCCGATTGAATGCTATCTTTTATCTGTTAAGAGAACTGGAGGCAGGGGATAGAGTGATAGTTTTTTATCAAAACAAACGGTTTGATTATGTTGTTTTTGACAAAAGGGTGGTGGAACCAAATGATATTTCATATTTGACTAACCGCTACGAAGATCCTGTTTTGACTCTGCAAACCTGTGACCCCCCTGGAACTCTACTCAAAAGACTCATTGTCAGAGCCAAACTGGTTTCAAGTTGAGAATTGTAGTAAAATATGGAGAATGAGCAAACGATTTGTTATTACCATTTTGACGCTGCTGGCAATTGTAGTGGCTGCAGGGGTAGTCATTTTTTTGGCCAAAGGCTATACTTTCTCTCCCGTTGAAAAAAGAATTGTGGGTACAGGCATCATTACTGTTTCGTCCCAGCCCGACTCCGCTTCGGTTTACGTTGACGGGCATTTGACAACTGCTACCAACGCTACCATTTCCTCGCTTTCTCCCAAACAATACTCTGTCAGAATTGTCAAGGAAGGGTTTATCCCCTGGGAAAAACAAATTACTGTGCGGGAGGGATTGGTGACAGAGGTCAAAGTGACTCTTTTCCCGGCCATCCCCACCATCTATCCTTTAACATTTACTGGAGTAGCGAATCCGGTTTTAAGTCCTGACGGGGATAAGCTTGCGTATATTGTGCGGGTAGGTAAAAAAGCCGGAGTTTGGGTGTGGACAATGGCCAAAAATCAACCAATTGCTTTTGCCCGCTCCAGCGAACCTCATCAAATTACCACCAGTGCCACTGCGGATTTTTCGAAGGCAACCCTCCGATGGTCTTCCGACTCAAAACAAGTGCTGGCAACTGTTGGCAACAATAACTATCTTTTGGAATTTGACAGACTAAATACCGAACCGCGGGACATAACACCCGTTTTAGCGGCTACCATAAAATCCTGGGAAGAAGATCAAAAGAGTAAAGACGAATCAGCCACTGTCAGTATTGTTGATCCCAGTATTCGTCAGGTTGCCTCATCCTCCGCTGTGGTCCGCTGGTCCCCGGACGAAACTAAAATGATGGTCAGAAAAAACCCTGTTTCCGAAAAGGAACTGTCAGGCGGCACATTGTTTGCAGATTTTAAGGTCTACGATTTGGAAGATAAAAAAGAGTATTCGCTGCCGGCAGCCAGAACTCATATGTGGCTGCCTGATTCAAGACACATTATTTTGGTGGAAGAAGGGGCTATCTCCATTGTTGATTTTGACGGTACCAATAAGGCAGTTATTTATGCCGGCAGTTTCCTGGATAATTTTGTTTTTCCCTGGCCGGATTCTTCAAGACTCGTAATTATAAGTTCGTTTCCAACTCCGACCGCTTCGGAGCCCAATTTGTATGGGATAAACCTCAAGTAGCTGATAGCTTTTGACCCATTTAGTCTATCTTGTGACCAGGTTTTCCGGTTGTTAAAATGTCCCCGCCATGTTTAATTTTTCCAAGCGTGTCGGTATTGATTTAGGTACTGCTAACTCTTTAGTGTATCTCGCCGGAGAGGGCATAGTTTTAAATGAGCCAACTGTAGTAGCCGTAACTACCGATGATAATCGGGTTTTAGCTGTAGGTAATGAAGCCAGGGAAATGCTTGGTCGAACCCCGGGTAACATCATTGCCTCGCGTCCCATGAGAGACGGAGTGATTGCCGATTATGTTATTACCGAAGCCATGATCCGCTATTTTCTGGATAAAGTTTGCGGCCAATCCCGGATTTTTAAGCCGGAGGTGATGGTTTGTGCTCCGGCAGGGGTGACTTCTGTTGAAAAAAGAGCTATTTTGGATGCGACACTTCAAGCTGGTGCTAAAGCCGCTTTTTTAATTGATGAACCGCTGGCTGCTGCCATCGGCGCCAAGATTCCCATTGCCAATCCTTCCGGAAACATGATTATTGATATTGGCGGGGGAACAACAGAAGCGGCAGTCATCTGTCTGGGTGGGGTGGTGGTTCATTCATCTGTTAGAGTGGGGGGCAATAAAATCGATGAGGCCATCCAAAACTATGTGCGTAAAAAACACAATCTGATTATTGGAGAAAGGATGGCGGAAGAGGTCAAAATTAAAATTGGTTCAGCTACTCCATTAAAGCCAAACGAGGCGATGACAATGGAAGTTCGGGGAAGAGATGCCTTTTCAGGTCTACCCAGAACTGTTGAGATTATGTCGGAGGAAGTGACAGAAGCAATAGCCGATATTACCAGAAAAATAGTGGGAGCTGCCAAAGGAGTTCTGGAACAAGTTCCCCCGGAGCTGGCATCTGATATTATTGACAAGGGGATTGTCATGAGTGGGGGAACATCGTTGCTCCGCAATCTGGATAAGCTTTTAACAGATTCGCTGGGTGTGCCGGCTGCTTTGGCAGAAAACCCACTTTTGTGTGTGGCCTTGGGGACAGGCATGGCACTTGAGAACCTTGACCTTTACAAAAGATCGGTCAGTAAAAGATAATTACTTCATGACAATTGGTTTTGACGGATCAAGAGCCTTTGTGGGGGAGCGCTCCGGTACGGAAAATTATTCTTTTCAGCTTCTTTCTCATTTGGCAAAAATAGATCAGAAAAACAACTATATTGTCTATATAAGAAGTCTTCCGTCTTTCGTCTTCCGACTACCGCCTAATTTTCAGATTAAAGTTATATCGTGGGTAAGACTTTGGACGCAAGGGGGGTTGGCTTGGCAAACTTTTAAAGATAAACTGGATGTTTTGTTTGTGCCGGCGCATACTCTGCCTATCATTAGAAAACCAGGGCTAAATTCAGTAGTGACCGTACATGATTTGGGTTCGGAATATCTGCCTAAAATGCATCAGTTAAAGCAAAGGCTGTATTTATCTTTTATGCAAAGGATGCAACTTAGAGGAGCAACTAAATTAATAGCTGTATCAAAAGCTACCAAAGAGGATTTAGTAAAAAAAATTGGCATTGAACCTAAAAAAATACAAGTAATTTATGAAGGATATGATAAAAATCTTTTTAAATACTACAACCTGCAACCTAAAAACTATTTTTTATTTGTGGGGACGGTTCAACCAAGGAAAAATCTGGAAAGAATAATTACAGCTTTCAGTTGTCAGTCTTCAGTCGTCAGACTAGTTATAGCAGGGGGCAAGGGTTGGCTTTCGGATGAAATTTATAAATTATCCAAAAAGCTGGGAATTGAAGATAGAGTGAAATTTTTAGGTTTCGTGCCTGATAAAAAACTGGCGGCACTTTATAGCGGGGCAATTGCCTTGGTTTTCCCCTCGCTCTTTGAAGGATTTGGTCTGCCTATTTTGGAGGCTCAAGCCTGTGGTTGTCCGGTGATTACCTCTAATGTTTCCAGTATGCCGGAAGTAGCAGGCAAAGGAGCAATATATGTTAATCCCTATGATGTTGATGATATAGTTAAGGGAATGCAAGAGTCAAAGAGTCAAAGAGTCAAGTTAGTTAAAGCAGGATTTGAGAATATTAAGAGATTCTCCTGGGAGAAATGTGCCAGGGAAACACTGAAAGTATTACTATCATGAAAAAATATATTCTGGGAGTTAAAATTGATGATGTGACTATGGATGAGGCAGTTGAGATAGTGCATACATGGCTGCAAAAATCCGATAAACATTATATTGTCACCCCTAATCCTGAATTTTTAATGACAGCTCAAAAAGACTTAGAGTTTAAGCGGATTTTAAATGATGCAGATTTATCTATTCCGGATGGAACAGGGCTTAAGCTTTCAGGCCAGGTAAAAAATACCTTTCCCGGAGTAGATTTGATGGAAAAACTGGTGGGAAAATCCGTAGATTGGGCCGTTACAATAGGCTTTTTGGGAGGCAGAAACGGAGTAGCAGAAAAAGCATCAGAGCGCTTACAAAAAAAATATCCTGGGATTAAAATAATATCTGTTGATAGTGAAAAAGTGGAGGGTGAGTGTGACATTCTTTTTGTGGCTTTTGGCCATCCTAAGCAGGAAAAATGGATTTATCAAAATCTGCCCAATTTGCCAGTTAAAGTGGCCATGGGGGTGGGGGGAGCTTTTGATTATATGGCAGGTCATATTCCTCGGGCCCCAAAATGGCTTCGCAAGTTAGGGTTAGAGTGGCTTTTCAGGTTAGCGATCCAGCCCTGGAGAATAAAAAGACAACTTCGCTTACTTCGCTATCTTTGGTTATGTGTTAAACTAAAGATTGTATGATTTCCCAAATAAGCCACAAAGAAATTGAGGGTGTGTTGATGGAGCCTGATGCTGGGGGGGTTAAGTATCCATACTATTTGATTAAAGAAGGGAGCCAGGTTATTTTTGTTATTTCCCATGGCAAAAATGGAGTAGAGTACAACAAAACTGCCTGTTTTTATAGCAACAATGCGGGCGTAAATGTCTACCAGTGTTTATACGGACAAGGTATTATTTTAATGCAAAGGAATGATGAGATAGGGGAAGCTAAGGAGTTTAAGATGGTAAGTCTTTCCCAAGGCAAGCAGGTGGAAGTACCTGCGGGTTTGACAATCTGTATTATCAATATTGGAAGAAATTTTTTAGTAGTGAACAGGTCTTTAATCGAAAGTGAGAAATCGGAAAACAAAGCAATTATAGAAAGACATGGTTTAGTCTATTATGTAGTAGAAAAAAAGGGGGAAGTAGCTTTTGAACAAAATCCAAACTATTCCGTGCATCCTCAAATCTCTATAGAATAGTTTTTAGCTTGGCGTCGACATAATCTTATTCATTTAGCAAACTATAAAGAAGGAGTGCTAATAGGCTGGTCTTTTTGGGTAATGCCTAATAACCAAAGCACGGCTTCTTTTTTGTATCTTCTGTCTCCCCGGGAATTAATCCTGATGGCCGGCAGCTTGCCTCGTTTACCCCATCTTTTAATAGTTAACGGGGAAACTCTTAAAACTTCAGCTACTTCTCTTACTGTTAAAAGGTCGGGTAAATTCTCAAGTGATAACTTGTCAGCCATTCTGTTTCAATGTATATCACAACCAAAAAGACTATGTCAATACCCCTTATTGCAACTCGACTGTGGCCCCTGCTGCTTCCAGTTTTTTCTTGGCTTCTTCAGCTGTAACTTTATTAACCGATTCCAAAACCGGCTTGGGAGCTGCTTCTACCAAATCTTTGGCTTCTTTTAAGCCTAATGTTGGTACCAGTTCCCGAACTGCCTTGATTGCCCCAATTTTATTGGCCCCCGCGCTTGCCAAAATTACATTAAAGGTAGTTTTTTCCTCAGTTGGCTCGCCCGCCGAAGGTGAGGCGGCCGGACCTGCTGCCATAACCGGAGCTGATGCTGAAACACCAAACCTCTCTTCCAAGCCGTGTACCAAATCTGCCAGTTCCAAAACAGATAATTTTTCAATCTGTTCTATGATTTTTTCAAGATTGGCACTGACCGGCTTGACAACTTTTTTCGGCTCCTCAACTTTTTCTTCAGTTTTTATTTCTTCAACTTGATCTTGCTTGTCCTCCGTAGCTTCAGCGGAGGAGGATGGTTCATCTGCCATATATTAAACACCCCCCTTCTGTTTTTGAATCTCACTCAATGCATATACAAAATTTCTTAAATTTCCCTGTAAAACAGAAACCATGCCTTGTAAAGGAGCAACCAAAATGCCCACTGTTTGGGCCCGAAGTTCATCTTTAGTTGGCAAAGTAGCCAGTTGCAGGATTCTTCCTTCATCCAGCATGTCCTGACCCAAAAATCCGGCTTTAATTTTGCCCAACCCGGCATCTTTCAAGGCCTTAACTAACAATTTGATGGGGGAAACTTCATCGTCATATGCAAAAAGAGTTGCAGTCGGACCTTCAAGGTCGGAGGCTGGAAATGCTAATTTCAATAATGTATTTTTAGTAACAGTAAATTCCCCCTGGACATCGGCCAGCTTGGAGCGAAGATCCGATAGTTGTTTCATAGTCAAGCCTTTGTAATCGGCAAATACCACAGACTTGGCCCGCGAGAACTTCTCGCTTATCTTTTGGACTGTTTCTTCTTTTTGCTGTCTTGTTTTAGCCATATAAAAAAGCGCCGCGAGGCGCTCTTTCCCGCCTCGGTGGGTCTTATGATGCCCACTGTCTTAAGCCTTTGTATTGTATGAATTTATCAGTAGTTTGTCAAGTTTAAAGATTGGGGACAAAGATCCAGTAGCCTTGTTGGCCTGCCGAGCCTGCTGAAGGGGCTTGCCCTGAGCTTGCCGAAGGGGTGGCTGTTTTGGGTTGGGGAGATACCCAAACTCCGGTTGCTCCCACTTTACCCAGATTTTTGGAAATCAACCCCAAATCCAAAAGATTAACCACTCCATCCTTATTTAGATCAGCCAGCTCATTCCATTTGGGAGAGGCTTTGGTTGTGGCCAGAGCCAGCTTGGCAAGGTCATAATCTGCGGCTGTTACCGCATTATCCTCATTCAAATCCCCTGACAGCAAATTCATAGGATTACCGTTTTCCAATCTGGTGACATTAGGAGATATGGTAAAAACGCTGGAGGCGGCAATTTGAGCAGCACCCTTTAAAACGGCAAAGTAATTTCTCCCGGAGCTTAAACCTGCCAAAGATAGGTCTTTAAACTCGCCTGTTGCTGGCAAATCTACAGTGAAACTTAATAAAAAAGTGGGGTTATTAACTAAATTTTCCAGAATTCCCACAAAAAGTTTACCGGCCTGCTGGCCCTCCGGCCTTCCTTCAGACCTGACCGAACCTGACAAAGTTGGCCCAAAGGAGGTGGTAGTGGTGGTGGTTGTTGCGGGAGTTGATGGTTGAGGACTGGGTAAAACAAGTCGGGATTTTGGAGATGGAGCAGGCGTAGGAGACTCTGTGGCCACCTTGGTTTTTTTAAGTTGAGCCGCCTTCGAAGTTAAGGTTTGCTGCTGGGAAATAAGATAAGAGCCAACAGGAATGGCAATAAGCAATAGGATATATGCTCCCAAAAGAATTCTGGATTTTAAACTGGAAAACATCATAAGATAATAATAGTGTATATTGTTAAATGGGATGTTATCAACTCGTAATTTATTAAAGGTTTTGCTAAACACCGTCATTGGCGCTATTTTGGTTTTAATCTGGCTTCGATTTGTTAATATTCGGGAGATTTTCGCCGCTTTCTCCAAGATCAATCCGTTTGTCGTAATACCGGTATTTGCTTTTATGTTTTTGTCGGCATTTTTAAGAGCCGTCAGACTGAAGATTTTTTTCTCGGAGATCAAAAAAATTCCCCTCAAAGACCTTGTTCTTTTAAACGGTTTGGCACAGATGTTGAATTTTTTTATTCCCATCAGGGCAGGGGAGGTGGCTAAAGGAGTATATTTAAATACCAGATTTAATTTAAGCTTAGGTAAATCTGTAATTTGGATTTTCCTGGACAGGTTTGTGGATTTTTTAGTAGTGCTTATTTTGGCCGCCGGCTTTTTTTTTCTAGTTCCAACCTCTTTAAGTATAGCTTTTATAATTATTATAATGATTATATTTTTTATTGGCCTTTTCTTAACCTATTTAATGATTTACAGAACAAGTTCTGCCAAAAAACTATTCAAATTATTGAGCCATCTATTGGTAGAAAAGCATATTAAGATATATTTTGAGCGATTTAGTCAATTTCTTTTAGACTCTTTTTCTGTCTTGAGAAGACACCCAAAAGATTTAGGTTTTATGATGGGGATAACAATTTTGGCTTACGCCGCAGACGGGGCTATTTGGTATTTTACCTTTTTATCTTTGGGTACAATTCAGCCTTTTGTAAAAATGTATCTGGGCCAGTTGCTGTCTGCTCTGACCTATCTTATACCTGCAGCGCCGGGTTATATCGGTTCAGCCGAAGCTTCCGGCCTGGTGATTCTTTCCGGAGTGTTTGGTATGGACCCTAATTTGGCATCAAGCATGATAGTTTTGTTTCATATCTTATCAGCTTTGTTTGTGCTGATCTTTGGCTTAATCTCAATTTATAGTTTAAAGATTAATTTGGGAATAATTTTGAAAAAGGCTCTAAAGAGAAGCTAGATCCAGCTTTACGCCAGGCCCCATGGTGGGGGATAAAGTTACCTTTTTAATTCTGGTTTTGCCGACGGTCTGCAAAAGAGTTTTAACATTGGCCGTCAGTTCTTCATCAGGTTGACCTAATTTACCTAGAGCCAGATGGATTATAGGAGCCTTGGGTTCTGTTTTATACTCTGTTTTTCCGGCCTGAAAACTCTCCACAGCTTTTTTTATATCGTCCGCGATTGTGCCGTTTTTGGGGTTTGGCATTAAACCTTTAGGACCCAAAATTCTGGCTACTTTGGCAAGTTTAGGCATCCACTGCGGAGTGGTAATGATTAAATCAAAATCAACTTTCCCTTTGGTAATTTCTTCAATAGTTTCATCATTACCCGAGATAACTCCCTCGAGCCCAGCCGAGGAACCAAAAATAAGAATTTTAAGCTTCTTGCCGGATGAAAAGGGTAAAGAAACAAACCCTCGCAGATTAGCCTGGATTGTATTGACATGTGCTTCCAATGTGCCGTCAAATTTGGAATAAGATAGCTTTTTCACCAATTCCAGAGCTTCTGGCAGGGGATAAAATTTGTTCCTGTCTAGGTCTTTGGCTTTTTCCAGGTATTTTTTGGATCTTTGTTGGGACGATTCTACTTTTTCTTGTTTTTTTGGTTTTGTCTTTACATCTGTCTTAACTGCTGTCTTAACAACTGCTTTAGGCTGTGTTGGTTTTTCTGTTTTTTCTATTCCCAGTTCTGCTTTTAATTTTTCCACTAACTCATCCCCTCGACTTCGCTCGGGGTAAACTCGCTCTTTTTTAGGAGCCACAGAATCATCAATTGTTTTTATTTTAGTTTTACCCATTAATCTTTACTCCCATACTTCTGGCTGTGCCTTCGACAATCTTCATGGCCGCCTCGACATTTTTGGTGTTTAAATCCGGCAGTTTGGCCTCGGTAATTTTTCTTACCTGATCCAGGGTTAAACTTCCCACAGGTTCTTTTAGAGCTTTGCCGGAGCCTTTTTCCAGATTTAGGGTCTTTTTGATCATTTCCGCCACGGGCGGCTCTTTGGTAATAAAAGCAAAAGTTCTGTCTTCATAAACCGTGATGACAACAGGTAAAATATTGCCTTTTTTCTCTGCGGTTTTATCATTAAAGGCTTTGACAAATTCCATGATGGGTAAACCATGCTGGCCCAGCGCAGGGCCCACAGGAGGAGCAGGAGTAGCCTCACCTGCAGGAATATTTAGTTTAATATATGTCTTAATCTTTTTAGCCATTTATATTTTTTGCACCTGTAAAAAGTCCAGTTCCACTGGTGTTTCCCGGCCAAAAATGGACACCAAAACCTTGATTTTACCCTTTTCCTGATCCACAGAATCCACCTTACCGATGAATTCGGCAAATGGACCGTCAACAATCTTGACTGTGTCATCTGCGGCAAAGACCTGTTTATACATGGGGGTCTGTTCCTTGGTAAATTTGACAATAGTAGCAACTTCTTGATCAGAAATGGGAGTGGGTTTGTTGCCCATGCCGACAAAGGCGGTTACTCCAGGGGTGGTGCGCACAGCCAGCCATGAAACATCATTTAAAACCATTTTAACCAAAATATACCCGGGAAAGAGTTTTTCTTTAACCTCGGCTTTTTTGCCGGATTTGATCTCAATTTTATCCTGCATGGGAACCAGAATTTCCAGGATTTGCTCTTCCAGATGTTCGGACTCAATCCGCTGTTTCAGGGTGGCCGCCACTTTATTCTCATGGCCGGAGTAGGTATGGACTACATACCATTTGGCATTGGGATTGTCTTTGTTTTTATCTTTATCTTCCATAGTTTTTAATTAAAAAGTCTGTCAGGATGGTCAAAAAATAATCCAAACCTCCCAAAATAGCTCCCACAACCACAGCCACCACAATCACCAAAATGGTGTATCTGATGGTTTGATCTCTGGTTGGCCAAACCACCTTATTTAACTCCTCCTTAACTTCTTTTAAAAAATTAAATATATTGGGCATTAAAAATCCTCCTTAGTTTAGGAGGACTTTGTCAAGTGTAACAGAAAGTTTAAGGGATGGCAAGGGGTTCACTTTATCTTAAACCTAACAACCCTTTAAGCCGTTTTAGTCCGGCTCGTTCTGCCTCGCTGACATTGCCTTTTGCAACTCTGGGATTTGGATGATCAGGATAAAGTTGTCTAGCTACATCTTCTAAGGTTGGAGGCGGATTATGGTCATATCTTGCACTAAGAACGGATTGTTGTCTTTCTGTCAGCTGTGACAATAAACCCTCTCCGAGCGCCTTTTGTACCAGTGCAATTGCTTCGGGTTGAAGTCTGGGTTGCCTACGTTTAATTTCACTTTCTGGAGACATATGTATATTATAGCCTATTTCCTGCAACAGATGGATTTTCCATTTCCACATACCATTCAATTATACCATCAGGTTTGATTCTTCTTAAAGCAACAAAGGTAGGATTAGTTATTCCGGGATCCACAGGTTCTGATTTGTCAAGATTGTAATAAGCCTGCCATTATGGTCACGATCCTATTTGTTCTACCTGTGACCCCTTCTGCGACTACGCCTGCGCCACCGACCATCATTCCCACACCGGGCAGGATATTAAAGGTAACGCCCAATAGCGGCAAAGTTATATCTGCCAGCTCAAGGCCTCTTTGGACAAAAGCCGGGCCAATAGCTAAAGAGGCTACCACTCCGATGCTGGCTACGACTGTGCCTAAAACCACAGCCTTTAATCTTTCTGCCACCCTCTCGCGAAACCTCAATCCTGCTGTATGCCTTGAACATGCTTCTATCGAGCGACTTGTCACTACCTCTGCTGTCATAGAAACAAACTTATCATAAGCTATCAGTTTGTCAAGATGGTATAATTCGCATGATGACAAAACATCTGGCTATTTTTACAAAGGGGGTGGGGGAGAAAATTTTATCCGGTGAAAAAACCATGGAATCCCGCTTTTCCAGAAGGAAAAATCCGCCTTTTGGGGCAGTCGCCCCGGGAGATTTAGTTTACATCAAACCTTCCGGAGGAGATCCTATTGGTCAATTCCGAGTACAAAAAGTGTTCTTTTTTGACGGACTCTCCCAAAATGACTTAAATAACTTGAAAAAAGACTACGGAAAAGAGATTACAGCAGGGGAAGATTACTGGGAAAGTAAAAAAGACAGCCGTTTTGGCACTTTAATTTTTATCGGGGAAGTGGATCCTTTTATAACTTCTCCTTTAAAATTCCCTAAAAAAGACTTACGCGGCTGGGTGGTATTGGGTTAGGGAGTTAAACTGGCTGATGAGGTGGCATAGGCTGTAAAGGCGTCGCGGAAAGTAAGTTTGTCCTCCTGTTTGAAGACCCTGACCAAAGATTTGGGCAAGATACTGGCTACTGCCAAATCCTTTCTTCCATCAACTGCCACTTCAATCACCCCCGAGGGTTTTTCAAAACTCACTCTTTCAGTTCCATCCAAAAGAGCATGCATGATTTTATTCCAAATTGGGGCTGCTCCGGTCACACCAGACGAAAGAGTAGGGTTCATGGGGGAGTTATCATTATTACCCACCCACACGCCCACCACATATTGGGGGGTATAGCCAAAAGTCCAGTTATCCCTTTTATTATCCGAAGTGCCGGTTTTTGCAGCCACCTCGAAGCCCGGGATATTGAGCAGGGAATTGGGACCGAAAGCCGGAGTCCTGGCCCTGTTATCTTTTAAAATATCGGTTATAAGATAGGCTATTTCCGGCTGAAGTACCTGTTGACCCACATCTTCATATTCTTCCAGAATATTGCCGTTGGAATCGGTTATTTTTAAAATGGGTGTTGGATACTTTTTATACCCATTTTGCGCTAAAGTTCCATAAACAGAAATCATATCAATCATTTTGACTTCTCCGCCACCCAGAGTGAGCGATAGCCCGTATCGACCGGTGTCATTAAAAGTGGTTATTCCCAGATCGCGGGCAGTTTGGATCATATCTTCAATACCGACTGTGGCCAGCATTTTGACTGCCGACACATTATAAGATGAGCCCAAGGCTGTCCTGATTGAAACAGGTCCGTGGTATTTTCCGTCATAGTTAACCGGAGAATAATTTTTGGTGCCGTCTTTGAATGAGGCAGGTATATCCAGCATGGTATTGCCAGGGGAGTAACCTTTTTTGAAAGCCGTTACATAAGTGACTACTTTAATGGAAGAACCCGGCTGTCTTAAGGCAGTGGTGACATTAAAGTTGCCAAAGTCCGGATAATGGTAATCTCTGGAGCCCGCCATGGCCAAAATCTCTGCGGTTTCGGCATCTGTCACCATGGCAGCTCCATTATTTACATTTAAGTTACTTAAGTCTTTTATGTCTTGTTTAACAATTTCCTCCACTTTTTCCTGCAGGCCAAGGTCTAAAGTAGTGTGGATCTTTAAACCGCCTTGGGAAACTACCCGTGGTCCGTATTTTTGGGAAAGAAGATCTCGCACATACATCACAAAATGAGGGGCTTTAATCTGGTCGCTTCTGGGTAAAAGGGCCAGTTTCTCCGAAAAAGCCTCATCAGCCTGTTCTTTGGAAATGTAGTGGTCTTCCACCATGCGCTCGAGCACCTGTTTTTGGCGTTCTTTAGCCAGTTCCGGCTTGGTTCCGTAAGGACTAAATTCGGTTGGGGAAGCAGGCAGACCGGCCAAAAAAGAGCTTTCTGCCAAATTTAAATCGCGGGCCTCCTTGCCAAAATAGGTTTCAGAGGCTGCCTCAATGCCCCAGGCCGGGCCGCCGTATGGAGCTTCATTAAAGTACATCTGCAAAATTTCATCTTTGGAATAAATTCTCTCTGCCCAAAAAGCCAAGAAAATTTCTTTAGCTTTGCGTGAGATAGTTTTTTCCGGGGTGAGCAGGGTGTTTTTAATCAACTGCTGGGTAATGGTGGAAGCTCCTTGTTTTTCGCCGGTGCGTAGATTATGAATAGTAGCCCGCGAAATAGCTTGAAGATCAAAACCTGGGTGGGAATAGAAATTTTTATCCTCAATGGCAATGGTAGCTTGAATTAGGTGTTTTGGCAGATCATTTAAATTGACTAAAGTGCGGTTTCTGCCTTCATAAAGCCGGTATAAAAGAGTGTTGTTTCTGTCGAAAAACTCGGTGGTCAAGGGAGTGTCGGTGGCAGTCAGTTTGGTGGGGGAAGGAAGGGTTCGAGCGGCCTGGATGGTAAAATAAGTATAAAGGAAAAAGGAAAAAGTAAAAAGTATGGCCAAAAAAGCTATTTTATATTTGCGGGGGATTCTATGTTTTTTAGGTCGGCCGCGATGAGACGGTAGACGGGGAAACTCAAAAGAGGGAAGTTTTAATTTGGGTAGCCGGATAACCAAAATTGGTATTTGGCCAATTTTAATGAGCAAAAATTTGACCAAAAGGAAGATAATCTGGGGAGGGGTAGGTTTGAAATTGTTTTTTTGTCTGCTCCTGGCCACTGGCCGCATTCTATCAAAAAAGATCTTAGGGTATCAATGCCTGTTTCATGGCCTCAACTTCCCTGTTTAATCTTTCTTCAATATCCTGGGCCAGATTGGGTATGGAAATGGCAAATTCTTCAATTTTATTTTCCATCTCTTCCTGATTCTCCTTTAGCTTTCCTATTTCCGCCTGTTGCTCTGGAGAAAGCCTGTTTAACAGGGTATCCAAAATTAACTTATGAAAGTGATCCCGCAATTTTTGGGTATACTGATCTTTTTCTTCTTGGGGCAGGACGTTAAGACCCGGATCGGCCATGATCCCTAAAACCAGCGATTCAATATAAGCATCTAATTTTTGGTCCATGTTATTTTTTCACTACCCCTAATTTTTTCAATGATTCCAGTGTATCATCATTAAGAAGATCATTATAAACACTGGCTGTGCCGTTGCTCAAATGGAAAATTCTAAAAAGATCAGGGTCGCTGGAGTACTGCAGTTGTCCATGAGCCCACATGTCAGTGGCTTCTTGCAATTTGGATGCCAGGGCTTGTTGGTCAACTTCATAGCCGGACTCTCCCACGGCTTTGAACAAATTGCCGATGTTTTTTACTCCGTTATCCACAATTACCCATGGTTTGCCGTCATAAGTGAGGGTGTTGTCTGCGGTAGAGCCTTCGACCATGGCGCCGGTGGGAGCTTTAGTGGGTGGGAGGGGTTCGGTAGCGGCAGTTTCAGCCGGTGCGGGGGCTGCTGCCGGTTGGGCCCCCGGAGCGGCCGGAGCCTCGGGTGGTTGGATAGGCGCTCCCGCCTCGGCCGGGGCCGGCGGAGCTGCGGGTTGAGTGTCAGGAGCGGCTGCCAAGGGTGGTCTTTGTGGTTCTACAGTAGCAGTAGGTGCGGGTCTGGGTGTGGTAGTCGGCTCCGGTGTGGCTGTGGCTGGTTCAGGTGTGGCAGTTTCGGTGGCAGCAGCAGGGGCAACACCGGGAGCCGGTGTAGCTTCCAGATGAGAAGAAATCCAGTCAACCAGGATCCCTCCGGCAATACCTCCGGCCGCCCCAAAAACCGCTCCCCGCAAAGCTCTTTTGGCCAATCTTCCCCGCTCCACCTTTTTAGCGCTTTCCAAATAGTTTCGGGTTTGTATCTGTGCTTCAGAGGGAAGTTGGGACAATTCTCCAGAACCGGCGCTTAGAAATGCGTCAATAGCCATCTTTTTGCTTGATGCTCTATCCATGCCTTTAGTGGCCCATTCCTGATTCTTGATAAATATCGATAGATTTCTGATCTCATCCGACAGAGGCTCTCTTTGTTTGGCGTCTGCAGTCGAGTTAAACTTTTCTACCAAATTCTTAAATTCTTTGGCCAAAGCTACTTCAGCCATACCTGTTTGGTCCGGCACTCTCTGTCTTAAATCCTTGGCAAAGGTTGCATATTTTCTGTGGGAAGAAACAATTTCTTTAGCTGTAGCTGTGGCCGCACCTGCCGCAGCTCCCACGCCTGCTCTTACCAAAATACCCCCGGGCAGGAAAAAACTGGCTGCAAACTTGGCTGCTTCTTTTGTAACAAACCCGGCTGCCATACCGGCACCTATCTCTGTTTTTGATTGCCAGGCAGCACCTACCGGTTTTAAAACAAGAAAATCCACCAGTGAATGTCCAAATACCACTGCTCGAGAAAGTTTTTGTTGAAGTTGTTCGCCCAATTTTCCGGCCGCTTCATCAGAAGGCAAATCCTGTCTTATTCTTTCTCCTAATCCTTTACCTAAAGTTTCCCTTAAACTTGAAGCTGCCCCACGGAATATATTACCTATTACTCCGAAATCAATTTCCCGTCTTTCCGGGGTTGTTGGTCCAGGTCCGGCTGGGCCTGGTTGTTCAGAAGCACCTGTTGATCCACTTCTTGGTCTGGCTCTAAAGGTAGGGGCTTCTGCTGATCCGCCTTCGGTAGGATTCATATACTAATTATACATTATTTTTGAGTAAAATGTTAAAATTTAGTTGTATGGAACATGAAGTAAGACCGCCGGTAGAGGTAAAGTATATTCCAACAGAACCTACGGCAGTTGAGAAAGCAGATGTGGGTCAAATTGTCAGTGAGCAGCAGGGAAGCTGGCAGAGCACATTTGCCGGTTTACCGGAAAATTTACAGCAGAGAATAACAGGCGACCCCGATTATTACCCTACGGATGCGGTGTTGGATGCTCGTTTGCAAAACCAGGGATATGATTTACCCTCGGAAGTCAGAGGCCAGATGTATGGAGATTTCGTGACCTTTCTGGAAAGTTGCGGCATCAATCCTGATGATCCGGATTTGCCTTTTTCTGCTTTGGCAGAACAGTTTCTGGGCAGGAGAATAGAAAGCCCCGTCCCGGCAGGTCTGGTTGCAGCAGAGCCTGCCGAACTTGCTCCCGCGCCTGTGGGGCCCGGGGTTCCTACAGAAGAGGAAAATGAAAGGGGCGGATTGCTGGCAGAAGCAAAAGCCAAAGTTCTGCTGGAACCGCAAGAGCGAATGTCTAAACCCAGAAAGGGATTTGTGGAGGAAATTGATGATATTTTGGCCGGGGAGAGTGGGCCGGAAGGAAAAGTTTTTGCCTCACCCCGAAGACTGGCAGGATATCTGCAAAGCCTGCCTCTTCCTCAAGGTGCCAGCTTGCAAAATCTAAATATTAAGATACTAGACGGTCGCTCCGCCCAGGCCCAGGGGGAAATTTCCAAAGGCGGTTCAACCAGCTTTACCATTATGCTGGCAGCAGACGGCGACGGGACAGAGCTTCGAGTGCAATCCAGCCAGTTAAACAAGGTGGCCATGTTACACAGAGGTTCTCAGGAAATAATCAATCAGGCACTGGGAAATATAATTTCCACCCTGAAAGATCAATTAAACGGACAACTGGCTGATAAAGCCTGGAAAACAGCCGGGTTTTCCATCAGCGAGGATGGAAAGGATTTTGTCATCAGTTTCGGACGGGAGCAAACCCCAGTCCGGCAGGCCAGAGAGGAACTGCAAGGCAGTCTTGACAGGCGTCAGCAATGGGCAAAACGTCTTAAAAAAGAAAGACCCTCAAATAGAGAAATTGTCTTAGCTTCTCCTTTATTTAAAGACAAAACCCAGGAGGAGATTGAAGCTATGGCAAATGAGCTTTTTGAAAGCGATGCGGATTCAATTGTCAAAGGCAAATTCGGGCCGGATGAGGAGTTAATGCAAAAACTTCGCCAATTTTATCATCCGGATGAAGTTAGGGTCCTAAAAGATTTAATTATTCAAAAATTGGATCAGGCCGGTGATGAAGCCCGGGCCAAAGCCTGGAGGGGATATTTGTGGACTGCCGTTCCAGCCCCGCAAGGCCCAGTCTTACAAGAACGAGCTGTAGGACAAACAGGAGTGGATGATTGGCGAGAAGGAGCAAAAGAAAGAGCGAGAGAAAACGCAAGAGATAGTATAGAGCAGGCACTGCGGCTCTCCGGGGTTAATTTTGATCAGGTGAGAACACGGCTAGGTAACCCTAATTTGTCTTTAAGGCAGTATGCGGAGTGGATTTTGCAGCCTAAAATAGGCCCAAAGGTGGAAATAAGTGAGGAAGCTGTAGATCAGTTATTAGAACAAGCCGGTCTTGGGTCCCGGACAATGGCAAATAATATTTTCACAGGCAGAGTTTTGCCTGGCGACGAATTAATTCGCAAGGTTAATGAAAAACTTACCAACCAGGAAGATAAAGAAGCACTAAAAATTCAGATTGCCGCTAAAGTCCGTGAACTGGCGGAAAAAAGAGATGCGCTTGATCCGAAAGATCAGGCATTTTTGGAGGCTTGGGAAAGAGAGGTTGCCGGATCAGCTGAACAATCTCCCGATTGGGACAGGGAAGGGCCGCCGGATATTATAGAGCAGTGAAATTTAAATTATGCCGGAAATTCCACCAAATATAGATGTCAATGAATTCAGACAGGTTGCTCAAGATCCGTCTGTCCGTCGGGAAAATGTCTGGTCTGAAATAGCTGGTCAGCTTCCCCCGACTCAAGACCCCTTTTTTGAACTGGTCAGGATGAGGCTGGAACGCGATCAAAAAGTCATCCCCACGGAAGAAATGAGAGGTCTGGCCAGGGGTTTTGACAGGGTTCGCAAGCAGGCATTGGAGAATGAGTTCAGAAGTAGAGATATTGACTTCCGGGTGCTGATAGAGCTGTATCTGCAGCGAACAGGAGTTTTAGAGCCAAGAAAAGTGCCAACTCAAACTTCTCAAAGCGGCAGGACTGGGAGAGGAGTTTCAAGAAGGAGATTGTTGGGAATAGGTGCGACCATGGTCGTCGGCGCCGCGGCAGAAAGAGCATTTCAAGCTTTGGGGCCTGTTTTTGCCAGCCCGGCCCAAGCCTCACCCCGATCTTTGGTGGGAGTTCCCGCTGGCGGTGAGGCTGCAGAAGTTTTGCCAACACCAGATATTCCCAAAATCGTCAAACACTCTGAAGCCGAAGTGGGTTTTGTAGAAGGGGTAATCACAGAAGCTGCCATGGTTGAGCCAACCAGAAAAGATATTTTACGGGAGATGTTTTTGCCAAGGATTGTCAAGGAAGTTAGACAAATTAGAGAGCAAAGAGTCAAGGAAGATATGGATTATTTAAAAAGAATTGACCGGGAGCTAAATGAAGGTAGAATCAATGGAGTGCTTTTGGGGATCGGCAAAGAAGGCACCATGACCGATTCCATTTTGATTTTTTCCTATCACCTTCCCACCAACACCGCTTTTTTGTTGTCAGTGCCGAGAGACCTGGAGTCCCCTGAAGTCTTACGGGTTGGTAAAAACTCCGCCTGGTCGCGCATTAATTTTGCCTATCAGCTGGGTGGCATTGATCTGGTCAAAGAAGTGTTGGAAAATGCCACCGGGCTGTCCATGGATCTGGCCACTGTGTCGCGTTTTGATGTGTTGGAGGATGTAATTGATAAAACAGTGAGGTATGTGGAAGTTGATGTTAAAGAGGCGATCAGCGATCCCAGATATCCTACCAAAGAAGGAGCAGGATTTGATCCTTTTTATTTGAAGCAGGGGAGACAACAACTGAACGGTCCTACAGCTTTAAAATATGTGCGTAGTCGTCTGCACCAAGGAGGCAGTGATTATGTCAGGGCTGGCCGCCAGCAGGAAGTTTTGGCGGCATTTTTCCAAAGACTGGTAGAAGAGGTGCAAAAATCTCCTTTCAATAAAGGGCATCTGGCGCTGAACCTAAGAAATGTGTTGCTGGAAAAAATCAACCAGGGTCGCTTAAAGCCGGATTTTGATCTTGAGGGTTTGTTTTCCCCTGCACTTTTGGAAATTGTCAAAATGACAGGAGAGGGAATCCTGCAGCAGTTTTCTGGCGGTTGGGAGCTGGGCGCTCCGGAAATGAAAGGTTTGGTAATCAGCAATCGCAATTTTGTGACTGGGGCCGGCATTGAAGGGGTAGCCATCACCATGGTCCGCGGAGGAAATCCTACTTCCTCCAATCCCAGAGAAGCCTATTGGAAACCGATCAGACAGGAAGTCCGCAAACAGCTTTTACTTTTGACCCAGGGGAAGCAAGGAGAAGAAGTGCCTACCTTGCCCGAGTCTAAGATTTATTATCCCCAGGAGTTAAGTTACGGTGAAGTGGCCCGATGGATTGGGATGCTTCGCAACAGTCATGATGCAGTGTTAACAGAAAGCTTGTTTTTAAAAGAGCTGGCCCAATTTCCTAAAGAAAAACGAGAGAAGATTTTGGCTGGTCTGGCCAAAGCTCATGCCAAAGCCATTGTGGAACATTACGGTCAAGGTCATGCCGTCATCGGCCTTGACCCGGGACACGGCGCCAGCGATATTGGAGTCGCTGCTACTACTGTGGAAGGTGAGAAGCTGGCGGAAAAAGATATGACCTGGGAGCTGGCCAATCTAACTGCCCGGGAGCTGCTTCGGGCAAGCGAGGGTAGTTACGACCTTGTCATTTTGCGCCCGGAAATTCCTCAAGATGAAGATGTAGACGGAGATGGTTTAGTGTCCAATATTGAGCGAATTCAAAAAAGAAAAGCTCTGCTTTTGGCCATGGCTGAAGCGCTGCGCACCCCGGATGAAGGAGAAGATAGGAAAGTGGCTTATGTTTCTTTGCATTTTAACGGTTTAACAGATGGCAATGCAGTCGGTGCCGAAACCTCCTTTCCCAATGAATATGCCATGCCGGATGGCAAGAGGAGAGCTTCCAGCGAGGCGCTGGCCAGGTCACTGCAGCAGGAAATTGTCAAAGCTTTAAAAGAGGCAGGCTACGATGTGTTTGACCGGGGAGCCAGGCCGGATCCTGATAAAAGAGAACCGGGCAAAAATTCGGATAATGTGGGCCCCTATACTGCCTTGGGTTCGCCCAAGCTGGATCGTAACTTGGCAAGAAAAGAAGGCCGCTAAATCATTTTGGCAAAGCGTAAAGCAGTGTAAATTAGCGCGTTCCAGGAATAATCAGACCGCAGTGGATCAAAAATACCGGGATTCTCTGGTGAAAGAGAGATGAATTCTTTGCTTTTGCCATCTCCTCCCAGCTCCTTTTTTATCAACTCTTCGGCCAAAGTTTGATATTTTGGATCACGGTTAATGGAGTAGGCCAGACAAAGCGAAGATAAGATAAACATCGGCCAGTAAGCGCCGTTTTGATATTCTCCCTTGCCGCGAAGATGAGGAGTGAAAAGTTCAAGCGGTAAAAAAGAGCCGTCCCGGTTGGGAGATCGCTTTGATACCTCGGATTTGGCGTTTGTCATCGCGGACAGTGGCTGTGCTGATTAAGTGATCAACAGCAGTGATAATTTTGTCCTCCTCGAGCATGCCTTGCCCCGAATACAAACGGGAGAGTAGTTCCGGCAGGAGGGCAGAGGCGTCCTGATAATTGGTTTGGTTGCTCAAGGGTATAAAACCAAAATTACGCCTGAACAAGTTTCTGTAATTTTCCTGTGCTTGATGCATTAGCTGGTCGGAAACAAGATCCGGTTGATACTCTTTGAGTATTTTTACAGCCAGGGCGAAAAGACCCTGATTATAAGAAATGACTGCTCTTTGTCGGTTGATGTAAGTATCGGCCCAATGGCGAAAATCTCCCGCAGAAGAAAAATACCAGCCTTCTTGAACACGCGCTGATACAAAAGAATAGGCTTGTTTTATTTTTTCCGGGTCGACTTTTTCTCCTGCCCGGGTTCTTAATCCTGCCCAAATGAGAAACAGCAGGGTTGATTCATCATCTTGAGGCTGTATGTTTTCTGCTTTTTGATCAAGGGAGATGGCGGTTGGCATTTGGCCGTTGCCCTGCTGGCGAGAGCTAAATAATCTAAAACTGTCCTGATTAAGCTGCGGATCTTCCAAACCAACCAGAGTGAAGAAAGTATCTCTTAGATAGACTTCTCTGTACATTTGGCTGGGAACAATAACTTTTTGGCCGGAAGAAGTGGTTTTGATATTTCTGCGGGCAGATTCCAAATAGAGGCCGGCTAATGAGGTGAGAGTTTCCCCGGTTTCTGTTTCTGGTGTGCCGGCAGGTGTTTGGCTTCCTTCAGTCATTGGGTGGGGTAATAGCCCTAAGAGCCTCGATAATCCTACACCAGCCAGACCGGAAGACAGATAAACACCAAGCTCTCTTAAGAATTGGCTTCTGGTAAGGCGTCTTGGTTCATTAGGGGATTCTTTCATGCTGATTTAAGTATAGCATCTAGTGGAAATTTGATCCTTAGCTGCTA
This sequence comes from uncultured Gammaproteobacteria bacterium, assembly GCA_964625535.1. Classification (GTDB taxonomy): domain Bacteria; phylum Patescibacteriota; class Microgenomatia; order Daviesbacterales; family UBA10151; genus UBA9644. Next base: position 68,563 of record CAZVEX010000003.1, on the reverse strand, counting down.
TAATATACGATATGGAAACAGAGGGAAAAATTTCTGCAAGAAGTATAACCAACTTTTGTGCAAGTTTTGGGATTAATATGGATGCTTTTACAGACGAGGAAAGGGGTCAGATAGAGTGTTTGGATGAGGAAATTGCCGGTTTAGACCGGCAAATTGCCGGAAAATATCAAGACAGAACGGCAGTGCGAAAACAGGTATTAATGCGAGAGGGATTGGCAGCCCTTTCCCCGGAAGCCTTAATCAGTAAAAAAGGCCGTCCTTTTGGCGGCCGAGTGAGAAATGACAGGGGTTATGATTATGTTCAAACGGACGGAGAAACAGCTTTTCATTGCGGCGAGTGCCAGGTGTGGATCAAAGGAGTGCCAGGGATGATGGTGTTTGTCAATCAACAAGTGGCAGCCTTTAATTGTTTTCTGGGAGAGCATCCCATGGGCAAGGGGCAATTTCCTTTTATGGCCAGCCAAACAGCAGATTCATCATAGCCTCTTGGCAAATTCCAGATATTGGGGATAACCATTTAGAGCCATGTAATACCACCATTCTACTCCCCAAAGATAAATTTCCTCAAAACCGGTTTTCCTGGCAAATTCGACATTTTTTCTAAACTGCTCGGGAGAAAATCTTTTGATTTGTTCTTCAAGGGAAGTCTTTGGAAGTGATTCCCTGGCCCATGGTTCAGCCTGCAGCTCTACGATAATGGTTTTTTTACTGACCAGGTTTGATTTAAGGCGATAAAACCAGGGGGGAAAGGGATATTGGAAAGTGCCAAAAAACGGGGTTTCAACTGTTCTGTAAAGAGTAATACCCAAAGAATCCGACAGTTTGGCCGGGGTAATCCAGGGCCGAAGTTCCCCGGAATCGGTAATAATAATCGGTTTTTTTGTTTTTGAGCGGACAAATGCTACCTCTTTTTGTAAAAACTGCCTGTCGGGTTTAGGACAAAGTCCAAAATTTAGCAGTGGTTCATTTTCCACCTGCCAGGCTGAAACAGACGGATTATTCTCGAAATGCTCAATAACTTTCTCAAGCATAATTAATTGTTGTTCTTTACGATCATTTAACCATTTTGGGGCGCGGCATTCCGGCCAGCGGGGGAGTTTATGACCTATGGCCAGAATAACTTTAGCTTGGTTTTTGCTGGCTTCACCAACATACCAATCAAGATCTTGGAAGTTAAATTTATCCTGCTCAAGTTCTATTTCATCCCAATAAGCGGACAAACGAACACTTTTTGTACCCAAATCAGTTAAAATAGATTGATAGGTTGGTCTGGGATCCAGCTCCAATTCTTGGGCATAACGCGGGGAGAAAGAAACCCCAAAAGTAACGGTTTTTTTTAAGTTTAAGTTGTCGGTTTGGATGTTAAAAACCACAAAAATGACAACTAAAATTATCAGAACAAGTATTAAAATATGAAGCTTATGGTTTTTCATCATTTGCTTAGCAAATAAACTCCGTAGCTTAAAACTGCTGCTCCCAGAATTTTTTGCCAAATCACTTTTTTAGACAAATTTTCACCCAAAAGAAAGGGGTGTTTTTTAGCTAAAATTAAAGCTGCAGCCAAGATGATGAGGTACTGCACTCCAAATAAAGAATTAACTAGGGCCGGGGAAGTGAGCGTGGTGGCGTAAGCCAGTAAAAATCCCTGGGTAGCTCCCATGCTTTGCCCTGTCAAAAGAAGCAGGGAAGTTTTGTTAAAAAAGCTATGTTTTTTTACTTTTGAAGCAAAAATCTGGCTTCTGAAATCGGACATAAGAAAAAAAGTTAAAACTGTAATAGCACCGAAAAGGCGCGTTAAAACCAAACCGGTAATAAAGTTGCTCTGCAAAAAAACTTCTTTTAAAAAAACATATGATAAGGCAAACAAAAACCCGGCAAGAATCATCATTAAAAGTTGGCGGTTGGTTTTAACCCTGGAAAACCAGACGTTAAAGGTTAAAATTGCTGCACCCAAAATTAAAACCAGCATGGCCATAAATTGTGGTATGGTGATCAACTGATTAAAAAATAAAGTGCCCAGAATTAGAGCAAACAGGGGATTTAATGCTCCCACCACCGGTCCGGCTACGGAAGCTTCGCTTATTTTTAAGCTCTGGAAAAAGGTTAACAGGGCCAAAGTAGAAGCTACTCCTGATAAAAAAGCAGGGAGGATTATGCCGTTTTCCCATTGGAAGCCAAAAGGTAAAAGCAAAAGGCTAATAAGCCCCAAAATGCTGATATAGAAGGTGTAAATAGCAGGTTTGGGAAGGAAGGTATTAAGGAGAATTTTGTCTATGACCACAGCCCCGCCATTTAAGGCATAGCCCAAAATTGCAATAGGTAGGAAACTCATATTAGTGTTCTTTTTTAATAATTTGTTCTATTTCCTGTTCCACATTTATTCCATGGCCCAAAAGCTTTAAAAGCTTGTGTTCTATACCATTGTGCTTGATTATTTCCGCATAAACTAGGGCTGAAGTGCGGGGAGTTCGCTTGAAGGTGGCATAATCTACTTCCACCAGCCCAAATCTTGGCTCAAAACCCAAATGCCATTCAAAATTATCAATTAAAGACCAGTAAAAAAAGCCCCGGACATTGACTCCACTCCTGATGGCTCTGGACACCTCCTGCAGATACATAATTAGAAAACGGTTGCGCCGGTCATCGTTGGTTGAGGCAATGCCGCATTCGGTAATATAAATGGGTATGTCGTCGGATAAATCCGTTAACACGTCAAAGATGCCCTCCGGGTAAACTTCCCAGCCTAAATCGGAAATCTCGTGAATTTGCTGGAGTTTGTTAACAGCCTCGGGTATCAGGCCCTGGTGTTTGAAACGGACATGAAAATAGTAATTGATCCCCAGAAAATCGTGCGCGCCTTTGGTTAGAAAATAAAACAGGTGGTTGATAAAGATGTCGTTTAGGGAAACTGCCACTTGTTCCGTCAGCGAATGTTTATGAAAGGCCTCAAAAGACATAATGTTATTAGCTATGCCCACGGGTTTGCCTGCGGGAAAAGCTTGATGTAGGACTTTGTAGGCTTTTTTGTGAGCGGAAGCAAGATTAAGCAGGGTTTTGATCTGTCCTGGCAAACTTTTTTTGGCATGGGGCCAGACCCGTGCTATATAGGTTTCATAAATATAGACTCCCGGTTCATTGACAGTGATCCATAAATCCACATATTGGCCAATCTCGGGAATAATTTTTTTGACAAATCTTTCAAAAAATTTAACTGTTTGGCCGTTTTCCCAGCCTCCTTTTTCTGCTATCCATTGGGGCAGGGTAACGTGCCAAAGTGTCAGCATGACCGTGAAATTAAGTTTCTTAAGATACTTAAGTACATTACGGTAATGGTCTATTTCTTTTTGGTCAAATTCTCCCTCGCGGGGTTCAATCCGCGACCATTCAATGCTTAACCGGTGGGCGTTGTGGTTTAAAGACTTGGCCAGATCAAAATCCTGTTCGTACAAATGATACTGGTTGGCAGCATGCCCTGAGCGAAGCCGAACGGGCTGCTTTTTTATCTCCCAATCCCACCAGTCATTGAAATAGTTTTGTCCTTCAACCTGATGTGCACTTGTTCCTGCCCCCCACAAAAATCCATCAGGAAATTTAAGGGGGCCATGGTCATGTTTTTCCTTAGGTTGTTGAGGCATAAACTAATAGTAGAATATTTTAAGATGATCTGTAAAGGATGTCGGAGACAACTCAAGCAGGGGCGGGAGGAATCGAACCTCCAGTCCGGGATTTGGAGTCCCGTGGTTTACCGTTAACCGACGCCCCTAAACAAATAAATTGTACTGGAAAACGACAAGAGTTGCAATTAAATTTAATCCAATTTAGAGGTTTCAGTGTGTTCAGTTTGTTTTCTACAGTGTTTACAAAACTTACTCAAAGTTATTTTTTCTTTTGTATTTACCGTGTTTTTTGAGCTGGTATAATTTCTGTTTTTACAAACAGAACAAACCAGTCTTATTAAAATGCGGTTACCTTTTTTAGCCATAGGGGATAGTATAACACATGGGAGCCGAAGACGGGAATCGGACCCGTGACCCCGTTCTTACCAAGAACGTGCTCTACCACTGAGCCACTTCGGCACTTCATTCCTCAGTGTAAACCTTGGAGCCCCCTAACAGAATCGAACTGTTGTCGACGGTTTACAAAACCGCTGCTTTGCCACTAAGCTAAGGAGGCAAAATTTATGGTAAACACATTTTAGCACAAATGGAATTTGCAGATCTATGATCTGTTGTTAGAGGTATTTCGAAAAAAATAATTTCTCCCTACTATAGTCGTCAGCCAAATTTTCTCCTCAGGAAACCTAAGGTGGGTGTTCTGAAACATACCATAACGGTATATCTACTTTGAACTCCCGTAAAGTATCAAATCAGTGAAGAAAAATATGTTGGCTTTAAACGTGCTAAGTAGGGCAGGTCTTTAAGGCCATCTACAAATGTCCTTTTAGACTAAATTAACATTATCACCCCTGTAGATTCTTGTCAAGAGGGTAAATACTTGACAAAATAATATGTGTATGTTAATGTGTATGTGTATGCTAAATAGAAGGGTTGATATCCTTTTTGACAAAGATTTGTGGAAGAAAGTAGTTAACTTTGCCAAATCTAAAAACATTTCCGCTGGAGAGTTTATTAGAAGAGCTGTTGGAGAATATTTGGATGGTCAAAAAGAAGCTGAACCGCAAAAGCAGACACCCTTTAACAGACTTTTTAAACCTCGCCGCTAAAATATGAGGAAGCCGCCCTTGTTTTTTATTTACTTAACAGTTTTTGTCAACATTATCGGTTTTGGCATGGTTTTTCCGCTTTTGCCTTTTTATGCCAAACACTTTAATGCCAGTGAGGCCACGATCGGGCTTTTGGCAGCCAGTTTTGCCATAGCCCAATTTATCCTTTCTCCTATATGGGGCAGATTGTCAGACAGATTTGGCAGAAAACCGATTATGGTCATAGCCCTTATAGGTTTAGCCTTATCCTATTTACTTTTTGGCTTGTCTAACAGCTTATTTTGGCTTTTTATCGGGAGGATTTTACAGGGATCTTTTTCCGCTGCCTCCATTCCTGTTGCTCAAGCCTATGTTTCCGATGTGACTGATAAGGAAAGCCGTATCAAAGGCATGGGTAATCTGGGGGCATCTTTGGCTGCCGGCTTTATTTTTGGGCCGGGGCTCGGCGGAGTCCTGTCGGCAGTCAGTTTTTCCTTCCCGTTTTTTGTAGCCTCCATCTTGGCTGCCTTAAATTTACTCTTTGTACTGCTATTTTTGCCCGAGTCTTTATCCAGGAAAGAGGAGAAGTTAATGATCAAAGAAGGCTTTTTTAACATTAAACATATGTACTATGGCCTAAAAGGGGAGCTGGGCTCATTTTTCATCCTGATTTTTCTCTGGTCTTTTGCCCTGACCAATAATGAGGTGGCAGTGCCTTTATTTTCTCAAGAGAAACTGAATCTGTCCGCCTCAACCATCGGATATTTTTTCTCTGTCCAGGGGCTTTTATCAGCCTTTATGCAGTCTGTTCTTATTTATAAAATTACCCTTTTTTTGGGTGAACACAAAACCGTAGTGTTTGGGACAACTATGATTGCCATAGGTTTATTTTTAATTCCTTTTGCCAAATCGCCGGTATTTCTTTTAATCTTTATGATTGTGATGACTTTGGGTTCTTCCATGACCAGACCAACTTTGGCTACTCTTGTTTCCAAACAGACCAAAGAAGGGCAGGGGACCACCATGGGCATTTTCTCATCATTTGAATCAATGGGGCGGGTTTTTGGACCGCTTTTGGGCGGATGGCTATTTTCCACCTTTGGCTTCCATTCACCGTTTACCGCCTCCGCAGCATTAATCCTTATAACTTTACTTTTTGTGGTACAAATCCGAGGCTTTTTTCGGCTTTAAAATCCCAGCAGTTTTGTAGACAGCCCCACCAAAAAATTCAGGAGCAAAAAAAGAGGAGCCGGAAAGATAAATATTAAGAATAACAGTAAAAGAAAGCCGTATCGCTCCAGTTTTTGATATTCTTTTGCAAGATGCAGGGGAAGTTGGGACAACAGTACTTTTGATCCGTCGAGAGGCGGTATAGGCAATAAATTAAACACCCCCAAAAACAAATTTATGCGTACGCCAAAAAGTAGCAGTCTGCCCAGGAGTTCTGGGAAAACGTACGGCAGGCCGTTGAGAATATGGAAAAGCAGGGCGCAAATCGCTGCCAGCGCGAAATTGGCCGTAACTCCTGCAGCCGATACGAAAAGCTCACCGCGTCGCAAGGAGGAAAAATTCAAAGGATTAACAGGCACCGGTTTGGCCCAGGCCAGGAGTGGTCCGGCAGGAGTCCCGGTCAAAAATGCCGGTATCAGAATTAAGGCTGGTAAAAGAATGGTACCAAAAGGATCAATGTGAGGAATGGGGTTTAAGGTCAGCCTGCCCATCTTTTGGGCGGTATGATCCCCAAATCTTAAAGCTACATATCCATGCATGACTTCATGAACTATGACGGAAAAAAGCAATATGATTATAGATAGGGCTAAGAATTCTGGATTCATAGATTAATTTTAAAATCTAAATTTGAAATTTTTATTCAAATCTAAATGATTTAATTTTTAATATTTTAAACATTTATTATTTTCATTAAAAATTGAAAATTAAAAATTGAAAATTCTTCTTACTCATGTTATATTACCACATATGACAGTTTGTGTAAGGTGTGGTAAAGGTAAAAATATCCAGTCTTTTTCCAGGCACAAAAAAGGTTCATCCGGGGCAGGGGGTGTGTGGGCCCTGCGCGCCCCTATTCACAAAAGGACCCAAAAACCCAACCTTCATGTTTATATGGGCAAAAAATACTGCACCAAGTGTTTAAGAATAGTTAAAAAAGCCTGGGTTTCCCCTGCTTCTTAAAATGACAGAAACTTTACCAAATCCGGTTATTATTGAACGATGCATCGGCTTGGTGCGTGGAGTTTTTGAGCTGTTTCCAGATGAGGAATTTAGGAGGAGAGTGGAAAGAGGAACGCGAGGTTTTAATGTAGTTCACAGCAGATTAAGTTCGGGTTTTGTCCCTGTGGAAGTGCCATCTCAAGAAATTATTGATAGGGTATTTGCAGAGAAAAGACCTTTAAGGGAATCCTTGGATAGACTTACTGGTCAGCCGGATCGTGCAAAAGACCTGGTTCCCATTGTAAATACATGGTTGGATAGCAGTGAGCTTACTAAACGCGAAAGAAGAGTGGTTGAGATGAGTTTTGGGCTTGACCCAACAGCAGAGCCTGTAGTACTGGAAGAAATAGGAGAACGATTCGGTGTCAAAAGGCAAACCATTTCTCAAAACTTTGCTAAAGCAAAAAGAAAATTAAGAAGGGAAGATTATCGTAAACCAGTGATTGATTTTCTTCAAGGCGAGAAAGATTTAATGGGAAAGTCTGGATAACCGTTTAGGAAGTCTTTCCATGGCATAACTTTTTTCCCTTCCATCTGGATTTTTCCGTTGGGATAGAATTTAACAATGTTATTATTTTTATCCTGAGCGGAGTCGAAGGACCAGCGGGTCCATACTCCCGGCCAGGGATAATATGCTCTAATCATTCTGTCCAGTTTTTCCGGGGGATTGTCTATATCAAAAAAACCGGACTTTCTGGTAAGAAGAGGGCAATAAGTTGCATAAGAATGATCTTGCTCAATAAGTTTTATCTTTCCGTTTATAAAATCTTTAATAATTTTGGGTAAAATCTTACTTGAACGAAGAAACATTTTTTTACTCAAAGTATCAAAATTATCACTATCTAAAAGCTCTAATTCTTCTTGATATAAAATAGGCCCGTGGTCTACTTCCTCATCCATTTTGATAATGGTAATACCGGAAATTTTGTCTCCATTTAATATGGCTTGCTGGATAGGCGAGGGGCCTCTGTATTTTGGTAAAAGCGACGGGTGGACATTGATAAATCCATATTTTGGAGTATTTAGTTCCTGTTTGGTTAAAATCCTGCCATAAGCTGATACCACTCCCAAATCAGCTTCATTTAATGAATCCACAAGGGTAAAATGTTTAGCTAATTCATCTTTGATAGGTTGAACAAATTGTGGAGATCCAAGAAAAACTATTTTCATATTGTAATTTCTTCAAAAGTATCCGTGCCTGTTTTGTCTTTGCCTGTAAATTTATAAAATTTACCCCGCTGTTGCAGCACCCGCTCGGAAAATAAAATTCCATCCAAATGATCCACTTCATGTTGGAATATCCAGGCAGGAATCCCCTTTAGAGTTTTAGTAATACTTTGGCCGGCTGTATCCTGATAAGAAACCTTAATTGAGGTATGTCTTTTGACCTTACCCCAGATATCAGGCACAGATAAACAGCCTTCAAAATAAGTTTTTGTAGCTGTGGAGTATGAAAGAATCCGGGGATTGATAGTGGCCATAAATTCCTGCCCGTAATTTTTCCATCTTTGGGAGCGTTGCGAAGGATTGGAAGGAGGAGTTTTTTTTGAATCATGCAAACGGGCCACAAAAAACCTCTCCCCGAGTCCAACTTGGGTAGCTGCCAAACCTACACCTTCGGGATCCTCAAAAGTTTGGGTCAGTTTAATCATCTCTTTTAAGGTTTGTAAAAGAGCCGATGTGATTTTCTTGACTGGACTAGTTTTAATTCTTAATCTTGGATCAGGTGCTTTAATAATTTGCATGAGGGAATTGTACCAGAAATTCAAGCTCTACGCAGCTGTTGCAATCTCCACATAAATACCCGGGCTTTGGATTTGGCTCCTAAATATCCTTTGGTAAAATTTAAGGCATTTTCCAAAATTTTTCTATCCATCTCTTTTGCCAGTTTTATATATAAAGAATAATGTTTGGTATCCTGTAAGCTTTCAGCTAAATATACTCCATATTCCTGGAATTCATAAGCTATATTTTTGGGTCTATCCTTGAATTTAGTTTCAGCAATGATCTTGGAAATAGATTTCATTTCTTTAGTTCATTCAACTCTTCTATAGCCTCAAGGTAATTGGGTTTTAGCTCCAGGGCTTTTTTAAAGGACACGCTAGCTTCCTCTTCCTTGCCAATTTGCAGCCAGATTAAGCCCTTATTGTAATAAAGCTTGGGGTCTGTTGGAGCCAGGGCAGTGGCCTTATCCAAGACCAAAACGGCATCCTCAAGGAATTTACTATCCAGATCGGCCAACTGGGCATAAGTCCGGACGGCTGTTCGAAGGTAAGAGACATTATTGGGACTTTGTTGCAGCACCTGCCTTGTTTGGTTGACGGCCTGATTCTTAAGGTCCGCAGACAAAGTGGCATCAGTTTCCATAAGAGCCTCGGCAGCTTGGGCTGCCACAAAGCCCAGTTCGGAGTGGTAAAGTGGTTCAAATTTGTTTAATTCGGCAGCACTGGCAAGCAAATTATATGCCTTTCCGGCATTGCCAAGATCGGAATATTTTTCCGCTTTGGCAAAAAGAGTATCGGCATACCAGAGCTGGAAGATAGAGAACAGAAGATAGAAGGTGGAAAAAATGACCAGACCTTTGGTGATATTGGTATAAAGAGGACGGCGGTAGAGGATAGCGTAAAGCATAAAGCGTAAAGCGTAAAGTTTTTTGGGCCATTTGAAAACTTTGGTGGCATCAGCAGCCACAAAAGCCAGGGCGGGGAAAAGGTAGAAAAAGAGGGCCAGGATAACCACAGAAAACAGGAAGAAGTTGTAGATGAGGTAACTTATATAGGATGCAAGTAAAGCTATAAGAATTAAGAATGATGAATTAAGCTTCTTAAAAGTCCATATTAGAAATGTGCCGACGACTAACAGGTAAGTTCCAAAGCCTACTATTCCGGTTGTTGCCAAGTAGTTAAGATATTCATTATGAGCTTTGTTATAGAGAAAATCCCACTCACTGGTTAAGTTGTGTTCGGCCGGCCTGAATTGATAATAGGAATAGGCAAAAGTTTCCAAACCCGATCCGAAAATCGGGTAATTTTTGAAAATATCCCAAGCCCCACGCCAAACAATAAATCTGATTTGTCCTGATTCTGTGCCGCCTGTTTCCAGCTGGGTGCCGGATGAAGGCAGGGCTATGCCCGGTCTGGGCGGTGGAGCAAATTGTGAAACCAACCTAAAACTGGTTAAGGCTGAACCAAAAAGGATATTAATAAATAGAAATGCTAATAATACAAAAGCAATTTTTTTGAAATTTGTTAAAAATATAGCCACAAATATTATGAATCCTCCAATTAGTCCTAGTGTTGGGCCTCTGGAATAGGTAAAAGTAAAAGCGAGATAAAGAGTAGTAAGTAGTAAGTAGTAAGTAGTACGGAAAGCGAAAGTTTTAGCTGTCAAATAAAAATACAGAGCAGGGAAAATTAGCATGGCCAAATAGCCGGCCATCCAGTTTGGCTGGCCGAGTGTAGCAAAAACACGCGCTTGGACATCTTGGATCCAACAGGAAGCACTAAATTCCCCCCGCAAGATCAGGCAAGAAGGAGATACCCCAAAATGTTCCAAAATCCCCCATAAAGCAACAATCACTCCCGAAGCCAGGGCAAATTTTAAACCGGTAAATACTTTTTCTTTATCCATATTGGATACAAAGGCCCAGTATAAAAGAGTATAAGAGATAATAGATAAAAGCCCCCCATTTAATCTCGAGTAATATCCCCAGACGGAGGTGTGGGTATCAATGGAAAATATGGTAGATAAAATATTGGCTCCCAGAAATAGCAGTAAGGGAAGATCAAGGGGAGTACGATTAAAGATTAAAGATTTACGATTAACCATTCTAAGTAGCCAGGCTCCCACAATCACCACTGTAAACCCATAAGTTAAAAACATCTTATTAAACTCAAACAACTCATGATTTAAAGAGGTCCAAAAAAGAGGGGTCAGGAAAAAAAGAAGATAAAAAGAGTAGGCAATAATTTTATCAATCATAGGGTATAGTATACACTAACCCCTATTCCCTATACCCCTGGCTTTATGTTAAACTCACGGCATGTTTGATAAGATTTGGGGCTACTTTGCTCATGATATAGGGATTGATTTGGGTACAGTTAATACTCTGGTTTTAGTAAAGGGTAAAGGGATTGTTATCAGGGAGCCAACCGTGGTGGCCCTGCATAAAAAAAGCAGACAAATTTTAGCAATTGGAGGTGAGGCTAAAAGAATGCTGGGAAGAACTCCTGCGGCCATTGAAGCAGTCAGACCCCTGCGTGACGGGGTCATTTCCGACTTTGATACCACCGAAGCCATGCTGCGTTATTTTATCCACAAAGTTCATCACAACCCCCAAAGCGGCTGGCGGAGCCTGCCCAAAATTCCCCGGCCTCGGGTGGTGGTGGGGATTCCATCCGGTGTGACAGAAGTTGAGAGAAGAGCTGTGCAGGATGCCTGTTTATCTGCTGGGGCCAGACAAGCTTTTTTGATTGAGGAGCCGATGGCCGCTGCCATTGGCGCCAAGCTTCCTGTTGAGCAACCGGAAGGGGTGATGATGGTGGATATTGGCGGAGGCACCACGGAGATTGCCATAATCTCCCTGGGGGGAATGGTCATCAATCGCTCCCTTCGGGTGGCAGGAGATGAGCTGGATGAAGATATCATAAATTATATGAGGACCCGTTACGGCATGCTGATTGGAGAAAAAAGCGCTGAAGAAGCCAAAATTGAGATCGGGTCTGCTTATGAGCTGGAGAGGGGAGATGATAATATCGCCACAGTTATCCGCGGGCGCGATCTTTCCACAGGGTTGCCTAAATCTCTTAAAATCACCGCTTCGGAAATAAGGGAAGCCCTCACCCCCACTGTTAATCAAATAGTTTCCATCATCCAGGAAGTGTTGGAAGAAACACCGCCGGAACTGTTAACAGATATAGTGGAGCGGGGAATATATTTGGCAGGAGGAGGCGCGCTGCTGCGGGGTCTGGATAAAAAAATAGCCGAGGAAACAAAGTTACCCGTGTATGTGGCAGATGATCCGCTGACCACGGTAGTTAGAGGCTGCGGGGAAGTTTTGGAAAACCTGGATCTTTTGTCTAAGGTTAAAGTAACTGGGGGTCTTCGTTAAGATAGTCTGTATTTGTAGGCCAGCAGGGGGTCTGTCAGGGCTGCGGCGGCAATTTGGACCATGTCTGCCCCGGCAGATAAGTATCTGTCTACGTCAGCAGGTTCAATAATGCCTCCTCCTCCCAAAATTTCATATTTTAGCCCTTCTTCTTTTCTAATTTCAAAGGCCCATTTGATATGTTCCAGGGCTAATGTCTGATCGGCTATGCCGCAAACTCCCGAAATCTTGCGGCCCGGTAAAATTTCACTGCCGTCTTTGCCTAAAACCGTCATGGCAATGGCATTGATGCCGGAAACATAATCTAGATTATCTTCTCCTGCAATAAAAACTTTTTTCATCTGCTGCTTTGATTTGTAAATTCCAAATTTAAATCCGCAGGGAACATGGGGAAATCTTCGCTTAAACTCTGCCATGACATAAGCAACCAGCTTTTCATCCTGAAACATCTCACCTTCAATGCTATTTTCAATCACATTTGGACAGGCCAGATTAAACTCTAGAACCTGGGCTCCGGACAGGACTGCTGCAGTAGCTGCCATCAGCAAATCCAGTGCAGCATCAGATATGGTGGCTCCCTGATGCAAAGTGGCGGTGACAGAACAGCCCAAAAGCTGTCCGTCTCCAACTCCTTTTCGCTGCTCCATAAGTTCTTTAGTCCAAACTTCCATGGCAGGAGAGGGATTACCAAAGGAGTTAGTCATGCTGTTATATTTTTGCCAGTCTACCTCATCCATAGAGGCTACGAGTGTTTGGTCCAGATTATTGCGACTGAGAGGTTTGTCTGTATGAACAATGGCAATATTGGGGACTTGATTGGATTTTCTAGGAACAGATCTTCTGGTTTTTTCAAAAACCAAACCATAGCCCATTTTGAAATAAAAATCAGTCCAGATTTTGGTAGAGGCAGGGCCGGCTGAAATGGCAATGGGGGAGATAAGTTTTTGGCCTAGAAATTTGTATTTTTTCTCTTTGGGCAGGGGAGGAAATTTGCCTGATTTCCAGATTGGACCCTCTTTTACCACCTGTTCCCAGGATTTATGGATATCATAAACAAAAACAGGCTGGTTTTTAGCAACAAAACTTTTTGGATCAGGTAATTTCATACTTTTGGATAAATCACCATGCCCTGTGGTTTATCTAAAATTTGTCCATTATCATACACTACTTTTCCTCTCAAAACCACTTTTTTTATTTTTCCCGTCACTTTCATACCTTCAAAAGGAGTCCAGGAGCATTTGGTAAACAAGGTTACAGGGGACAGGTTATAGGTTACAGTAGGGTCAATTTCAATAAAAGTATCTTTTTGTCCTGGAATATTAAAAATCTTTTTAGGATTGGTATGGGTTAATTCTATTAATCTTTTAATGGTTAATCTGCCCTCACTGACTGCTGTTAAAAGCAAAGGGAGGGTTGTTTCTAAACCAGGTACGCCAAATGGGGGATTATTTCCCTCTTTTTCAGCTCTGGTATGGGGAGCATGATCAGAAGCAATCATATCAACTGTTTGATCTTTAACTGCTTTCCATAAGGCATTAGGATCTTCAAGTGGGGGTCTCATCATGCCAAATGGACCCAGTCTTTTTGCATCTTTTTCCGTTAAAAAAAGATGATGAGTAGTTACCTCACAAGTTATACTCAATCCATTACTTTTAGCTTGTCTTATTAAGCTAATCTCACTTGCTTGGGAGATATGGCAAACATGCAATTTATTGCCATTTTTCTTTGCCAGATCTATTGCCACTTTTAGTGTCGGGCCCTCTGCATGTACCATTAAAACTTTTTTCTTTGGCCAGGTTTCAAAAATAGTTTGCAAAACTTTTGAATCTTCCTGAAGCAAAGTGCCTGTGGTATGGTTCATATAAACTTTTAATCCAAAAACTTTATTTTTAATCTGCTGAAAATATTGGCTGGAATTTATGGTTGCCCCAAAATGAAAGCCAACATCGCAAAATATTCTTTTTTGAGCAAGTGATATTTTTTTCTCTAAAGCTGCCGGAGTAATGGTGGGTTCGGGATTATTGGGCATGTCCAAGACAGTGGTATATCCTCCGGCAATGGCGGCTTTTGTGCCTGTGGCAAAATCCTCTTTGTGCGTAGCACCGGGCTCCCGCAAGTGCACATGAGTATCAATTAAGCCCGGTAGTTTAATCATTAAAAGTTTTGGAAATTGCTATATATTCCATGGCTTCGTTATATTGCTTTTGATCAATAACTTCTTTATCTAGATAGTATTTTAACAGTTCTGACAACTTAAAGGGTGCATAGAACTTAAATCCTGCTTTCTCAATGGTTTCTTTTCCTCCTTCTTCCCGGTCCACCAGGACAATCAGCCCAAGTACATTGTATCCCAGATCCCTTGCCACCTCAAAAGCCCTAAATTTGGATGCGCCTTTGGTGATCACATCATCTATAATCAGTAAACTTTTACCCTTGCCCGGGAGAGCATTTTTTGCCGGCAGTATTCTTGGCCTGCCGGGAACATCATCTTTTGCGAAAATATTCACATAAGGAATACGGGAAACTTTAGCGTATTCTTTGGCAAAGGGAGTAGCGGCATTGGGAATGCCTGTACAACAATCGGGTCTTTTTTTGAGCCGGACTTCAGCTAAAATCAAGGCTATTTTACTAATTAAACTTGGAGGTAAGTTTCTAAGATTGATAATTATGGGTGAAAGCGGAGCGGTAGGATCTTTTTCGTGGTGAACGAAAGCAAACTCACCCGGATCTATCCTAAAATCAACCGGAGCGGTGTTTCTCATTACATAGTAAAATTCGAAGCCACCATTGGCATTTTGCTTCCTTCTTCTGACTTTGGCATAAATATTGGTCTTTAAAAGAGAATCAGCCAGTTCCTGTTGAGATTTTGTCAGATTAGACATTTTTTAAAATTTCCTGAATTTGTGTATGTAAGGTCAGCGTAGCTTCTCTCGGGCTTGGAGCAAAAATAATGCCGCGGGAGGAATTGATAATCATTCCCTGTCCCTGGCTATTTACGCCTGCTTTGACTGTTTCCTCCAAATCTCCGCCTTGTGTCTGGACTCCTGGGATCAAAATTGGAATATCACCCACAATTTTTCTGACCTCTGCTAACTCTTTTGGGTAGGTTGCGCCTACTATAACTGCCAAATTACCATTTGTATTCCAGGTAACAACATGTTCCGCAATAATCTTAAAAATAAGATCCTGAAATTCTCCGGCTCCCGGATTGGAAGTTTTAACCAACACAAAAATACCTTTATCTTTTCTTTCAAAAAAAGGCTGCAGTGCTTCTCCGCCCAGATATGGATTGACCGTGACTGCGTCTGCTCCTAGCTCATCAAAAATAGCTTTTACATAAGCCTTGTTAGTGTTTTCCACATCTCCGCGCTTGGCATCTAAAATTACAGGAATATCAGGGTGAGTGTCTTTTATGTAGCCGACAGTTTTTTGCAACTCTGCTTCTTTATAAAAAGCTGCATTGGGTTTATAAGCACAGACAACATTGTAAGTTTGATCAATAATTTTCTTGTCAAAATCAAAATCCCCCTGATCCAAACCCACACAGACAAATTTCCCCTCATCCCATTTTGCCTTTAATTTATCCAAAAAGCTCATTGCTTTAGTCATAAATTCATTTTACTATAGCCTCTTAGCCAAAACTTTGCAAGTTACCAGGGCTATGGTATATTGAGGGCCATGATAAAAGTCATTCCCAATTTGAGACTTTTTCTTGCCCTGATCTTTTTAAGTCTAATAATCTTTTTTGCAGATACTATACATTTTTTGGACTTTTTAAAAAAAACAGCCTTTTATTTGACAAACCCCCTGACCTTTGGACTTTATTCAACCAAACAACAAATCTTCAGGCAATTTAATTTTATTTTTGCAGCCCGCCTGGCAGCACAGGAAAACAGGGCCTTAAAAGAGCAAATGGGAAATCTCCTGTCCGAAAATGCCGTTTTGCGAAAAAACCTGGCAGAGGTTATGGCACAGGTTTCCCAGCAGGAGTTTCTTGATCCAAAAATCTACAATTTAATATCTGCCCGGCCGATTGGTCTTTCCCGGTATTTAAGGATTGATAAAGGTGGAGATGACGGTATTAAAGTAGGCCAGGCTGTGGTATTTAAGGATAACTTTATTGGCAAAGTGGCTACGGTCGCAAAAAAATCTGCCGAAATACGACTTTTATCCGATCCTGATTCCAAAGTGGCGGCTTACTCTCAGGGTAAAGAGGGAAAAGCCAGAGGAGTTTTAGCGGGCCAATTTGGCACGGACTTTCTGTTTGACAAAATCCTGCATGAGGAACTGATTAAGGTCGGAGATTTAGTTTACAGCGAGGGAACCGAGGGTTATTTGCCGAGAGGCCTAATCCTGGGCAGGGTAAAAGAGGTTATGGAGCGGGAGAATGAACTTTTCAAACAGGCCAAAGTGGAGCCGGTTTTTGATTTAAGGGATTTGGAGCTGGTATTTGCGATGGGAGATTTATGAAGACTTTAATTATCATATTTGTCATAGCGTCTTTTCTGGAAGCTACTGTTTTGCCTTTAAACTTAAGTTTGGTAATTTTAATTTGCAGAGCTTATCTTAAGGCGCAAAAATCCAACTTGTATCTGGCCTTTTTCCTCGGGCTTTTAATCTCCCATTTAACCCTTGGCCCTTTGGGCGCAAAAAGCATGGTTTATTTAGTGTTTGTGCAGATAACCCAAGCCTTATCAAAGTCGCCTCTGGCAGGACATCCTCTTTTAATAGTGCCCTTAACTTTTGTATTAATTTTAGTTTACAGCGGTTTGTCTGCTGCTATTTGGGCGGCTTTTGCATCCTTGCCCGTTTTTTATCTTCTGAAGATATGGGAGGAAAGATTCATTCCCGCTAAAGAAATTAAACTGCGCATATGAGGAAAAAACGCATTTCAGGTTTTGAGGTAGAATCAAGCGAGTGGAAAGATCGCTTGCTGCCTAATTTTGATCCCAATCTTAAAGAATTTGACAAAAACCCCTGGATAACAACTTCTTTTTTGGTACTAACTTTAGTTTCCTTTTTCGCCGTCTTTCTGCGGCTAACTTCTTTGCAAATAGTCAAAGGCAGCGTTAACAGGGAGCTGGCAGACGGAAACAGGGTACAAATTAAGATTATTCATGCCCCCCGCGGAGTAATTTATGATCGAAACGGCAAAATTCTAGCAGCCAACGCTCCGGCCTTCCGCTTATTTGACCCCGACACCAAAAAAGCGAGACTGATTACCCGTGAAGAGGCATTGAAGTTGGAGGTAAAAAATGACCCCGCGGAGCGGGATTTGGAGGTGGATAATGTCCGGACTTACCCTTATGGCGAAAAATTGGCTCATGTTTTAGGGTATGCGGGAGAGATCTCCGAGCAGTCTCTTAAAAGTCCAAAATTTGCCGATTATAGAATTGGAGACAGAATCGGTCTCTCCGGCATTGAGGCACAGTATGAGAGTATCTTGAGGGGAAAAGACGGCGGGGAAATTATTGAGGTGGATTCCAAAAATAATAAGTTAAGGACGCTTCGCCGGCAAGCTCCGGTGCCCGGACAAAACATCTATTTAACAATTGATGTCGAGCTGCAGAAGCGGGTTTTTGAGCAAACCCAAAAAGCACTCATCCAATCGGGCAGTTGTTGCGGGGCAGCTGTGGTCCAGGATCCGAGTTCAGGTCAAATACTTGCTCTTTTGTCTTGGCCCTCGTTTGACCCGAATATGTTTACCAAGTACCATGATGAGGAGCAAATTAATGAAATTCTAACTCGCGCAGATTCGCCCATTTTAAACCGGGCCATCGCCGGCATCTACCCTCCCGGCTCAACTTTTAAAATCATCTCCAGTATTGCCGTCGTCACCAGCGGCAAAATTACCCCCCAAACCGAATTTTTTGATACAGGTGAAATTTATCTGGGTGCTTTTAGATTTTCCAACTGGTATTTTAATCAATACGGTAAGACCGAGGGGTCTGTTAATCTGGTCAAGGCCCTCAAGCGCTCTACCGATACCTATTTTTATCAGGTGGCTCAAATTTTGGGCTTAGATCCTTTAATTGCCTGGGCCAGGAAGATGCGTTTGGGTGATGCAGTAGGCATAGATATTCCGGGAGAAGGTACTGGTTTGGTGCCGGATGGAACCTGGAAGTTAAAAAGCATAGGAGAGGTTTGGTACCCGGGAGATACATTGCATCTGTCCATCGGGCAGGGTTTTATTTTGACAACCCCCTTGCAAATTTTAAATATTACCTCATTTGTAGCCAATAACGGTAATTTATACAGGCCAAGATTACTGCTTAACGCGGGTAAGCAGTTACTGCTCTCCAATATTATTACCCCGGATCAACTAAAACCTGTCAAAGAGGGACTATCAGAGGTGCCCAAGGCAGGAGGGACTGCTTGGCCGTTTTTTTCCTTCCCCATTGCTACGGCAGGCAAAACAGGAACTGCTGAATATGGGGATACCAAGGGTAGAACTCATGCCTGGTATACTGCATACGCTCCAAACGACGATCCAAAAATTGCCATGACGGTTTTGATAGAAGCAGGGGGGGAGGGTTCATCGGTGGCAGCGCCTGTGGTTAAAGAAACTTTCCGCTGGTATTTTTCCCCTGATAAAAATAAATTAATCCAGGATGTTTATTTCCAGGCAACAGAATCCGGTAAAACTTTAGGGGAATAGAGTATAATAGATTTGATGAAGCACTTGCCCAAACCGTTACTTGTTGCGGCTATCTTAACGGCAGTAATCCTGACAGCTTTGGTCACTTATGGTTTAAACTCCCCCGGAGTGACGAAAAGCGACATTGACACCGCCGTCAACCAGGCTAAATATCTCCACGAGATGAAAAAACAGCAAGGTAGCGATTTATCTTCCGGCCCCTGTCTTTCCAACGCTTTGATGCCCGATTGGGTGGCTGATATTGCCCACAATCCCCGGGAAGCGAAAGATGATTTACCCCAAAACCAGTGTCCGGCTTATTTAGAGGGTAGAGCCCATCATTTTGTGGAACTGGATCTTGAGGGAAATTTAATTAAAGCGCGATGAAATATTTAACTTTACCTATCCATGCAATTAAATTTTGGTACCTGGAGAGTATCGAGGTTTTTATCCGCACCTGGAAAAATTTGATCCTTTATCTGGAAGAAGATTTGGCCGTGGGGTTGATGATTAAGCTTTTGTTTGCCCCCCTTTTTCATGATTCAAGTTATATTGGCCGGGGTTTGAGCATTATTTTCAGAATGGGCAGGATCCTCATCGGACTTTTTGCTTTTGCCATGGCCACGGTTTTAATGATCGCCGTAGCTATTTATTGGTTGTTGCTTCCAATGCTTGCCGTCATGGATATGCCGCAACTTTTAAGCAGAGTTTTATTTTTGTCAGGACTGGGTATATTTGTTATCCATGTCTTTACCCACCCTCACAAAAGAGTATGGTCCATCCGCCAGCCGGCGGATTTCTGGCAGGCTTCAACCGTAAAAAAAGAAGATTTAAGTTTTAAAAGATTGCTGCTTGATCGGGAGGTGGTTAGTCTTTTGTCAAACCTGGAAATTGAGGTCAGCCGCCTGCCTGATTTGCAGATTGCCGATGTAGAGCAACTTGCAAAAAAGGCTTTTGAGCTGGCAAAAGCTTCCGGCGCGCAGTACATCACCCCTTATTATTATTTTGTGGCGCAAATACAGGAAATTCCCAATATGGATCAATTTTTGCTTAAAATGGATCTTAATTTAGAAGATTTTAGTCAGGCTCTCTTTTATCTGGAGAAAAAAAGGCAAAATTGGCGCAAAGTGTTTATCTGGGACGGCGACTTTGCCATACATCACTTAAAAGGAGTAAACAGAGGATGGCTGGGAACGCCCACTCCCGGTTTGGATCTGGTTGGTCATGATTTAACCAAAGAAGCGGCTCAATACGGCTTTCCCGATCTGAAAAGAAAAAACGGGGTAGTTGAGGAAGTCATTTCGATTTTATCTCAACAAAGCGGCAGAAATGTGGTGGTGGTTGGGCCGCCGGGAAGTGGCAAATCAGCTTTAATTAAATATCTGGCCCAGAAAATTGTGGCAGGAGACGCTCCTTCCGCCATGTCCACCAAAAGACTGGTCATGCTGGATTTGACCAAGCTTTTATCCGGCATCAAGACCCAGGGAGATCTGGCCGAGAGAGTGAAAAATATCTTTGAAGAGGCATCATTTGCTCAAAATGTCATCATTGTGATTGAAGAAATTCACGATCTGGGTCTGGGAGAAGCCGGGTCAAGTTTTAACTTATATTCGCTGATGCTACCCTATCTTGAATCCGATACTTTCCAGTTTATTGCCACTACTGAGTCGGAGAATTATTCCCGGATTTTGGAGAAAAACGGTAGTTTTGCCAGGCTTTTTAGAAAAATTGAGCTTCCCCCGGCCACAGCAGAGGAAACAATAGAGATTTTACAGGATCGGGCCATTGCTGCTGAGCGAAAAAACAAAATCAGGATCAGCTTTGTGGCCTTAAAAGAGGTTTTAAAACTGGCCCAGAAACTGATCCACGACAGAGTGCTACCGGATTCGGCCATAAGCGTTTTAAAAGAGGCTCAAACCAAAGCTGTTAACGGCTGGGTAACCAAGGATATTGTCAGGGGGGTGGTATCTCAATTTGTCCAGGTTCCCCTCATTGATATAGGCACTGCCGACAAAGGCAGATTGTTGAATCTGGAAACCGAAATACACGGGAGGTTAATTGATCAGGAACAGGCGGTCAAGGCAGTTTCGGATGCGCTGCGGCGGTCTGTTACCGGACTGCGGGAGGAAAACCGGCCCATTGGGTCTTTCCTGTTTGTCGGCCCGACAGGGGTTGGCAAAACCGAGCTGGCCAAAATACTATCTCAAGTTTATTTTAAAACTGCAGGAGCATTTCTTCGCTTTGACATGTCCGAGTATCAAAATCCGGAATCGGTAGCAAGGTTAATTGGGGTATCCGGCGAGGGGGGGCAGTTGACAGAATCGGTAAGAAACAGACCCTATGCACTACTTCTTCTGGATGAATTTGAAAAAGCCGATCCTAAAATTTTAACTTTATTTTTGCAGGTTTTGGAAGACGGTCGTTTAACAGACGGAGCAGGCAGGACTGTTGATTTTACCAATACCATTATTATTGCCACTTCCAATGCAGGCTCGCTGGTCATTGCCCAAGGTTTATCAAACGGTAAGAGCCTGACGCAAATAGATAAAGAGGTTAACGAAGAGCTTTTAAAAGTTTTTAAGCCGGAGTTGGTGAACCGTTTTGACGAGGTGGTAATTTTTAAGCCGCTTTCCCCGGAGGATTTGCAAAAAATAGTCGAGTTAAAGCTCGCGTCCTTACAAAAACAGCTTAAAGATAAAGGATTTCTGGTGGAATTTGACGGGCAACTTCTCTCCGATCTCTCCAAACGCGGTTTTGATCCTGTTTTGGGAGCCCGCCCTTTACGCCGACTTATTCAAGACACTCTTGAAGCTAAACTTTCCCGCTTGATTTTGGAAAATAAACTGGTCAAAGGTCAAACCTTCAAAGCCGGAGTTGAACTTTTGTGAGCAAATTTCTTGCCCTAATTTTGATCGCCTTCATTTTACCATCTGCGGTTTTGGCCCAAGACCAAATCTTGGAAAAAATTAATCAAAAAGTAACCTGGCGTTTTGAAGAGGACATCAATAAACTTTCTGCCATTATGGAAGAGGTAAAAAGAAGAAAAGGTCTGGAGGGGGAGAAAACTTTAGTGGCTTTTGGGACACCTCAAAACCCGATAGAAAATGCCGATTACTGGATTACTTTTGCCCATGAAGCTTTGGCTTTTCAGCGAGCCCAAAAATATACATCAAAGAGCGATGTACGTTACTCCCTGCAAACTCTGGCAGGTAAAATTTTAAGAGCCAAAACAGAGGTTGGGAAGGCGCTAAAATGAATAAAAAAATAATTATAATTATTATAATATTTATAACTTTTATAATTATTATAATTTCTAAACAAGAAAAAGCAGTAAATGATTTGGTAAATCCGAAGCTACAAAACGTTGAGTCTACTCCCACCCCAAGCCCCACCCCCAAAACCTTCCAATTCAACTCTGCTACAGACTTAGAAAAAGAGCTTGAGTCTATTGCCCCAAAGGTGCTAGACTCTGATTTTGATGAATAATTTAGTTGTTGTTGAGTCACCTACCAAAGCCCGGACACTGCAGAGATTTTTGGGGCAGGAGTTTCAAATAGAAGCCTCCATGGGGCATGTGCGGGATTTGCCTAAATCAGAACTGGGTGTGGATATAGAGCATGATTTTGAACCTCAATATCTAATTCCCCGTGACAAAAGAAAAAGAGTTAATGAATTAAAAAAAGTAGCAGAAAAAGCTAACATCCTTTGGCTGGCCACAGATCCTGATCGCGAGGGTGAAGCAATAGCTTGGCATTTGGGAAAAGTGATAAGCGATAAGGGAGAGAAGATAAAAAGAGTTGTTTTCCATGAGATTACGGAAGAAGCCATCAAAGAGGCTTTTAAAAATCCCAGAAATCTGGACTTAAAACTGGTTGACGCGCAACAGGCAAGAAGAGTTTTGGACAGGTTGGTAGGTTATAAACTCTCCCCCTTACTTTGGCAAAAAGTTAAAAGAGGGCTTTCTGCAGGAAGAGTCCAATCTGTGGCTTTGCGGCTCATTGTGGAGAGGGAGCGGGGAATAACTGCTTTCAAGAGCGAGGAATACTGGATTATAGAAGCTGAACTAAAGAATTCGGATTCGTTCCTTGCTACATTAATCAAGAAAAATGGTAGAAAACTGGCTATTAAAAATGAAAAAGAAGCTAAAGAACATGCGGCAATTCTTGAAAAATCAAATTATGCAGTATCTAGGGTTATTAAAAAAGAGATTAGACGTTATCCCTATCCTCCTTTTACCACTTCCACCATGCAGCAAGCTTCATCCAATCTTTTGGGCTTTTCCGCCAAAAAAACCATGATGCTCGCTCAAGCTTTGTATGAGCATGGGCTGATTACTTACATGAGAACGGATTCGGTTAATTTATCCAGTGGAGCAATTGAGGCTGTCAGAAATTATATTGGGCAAAATTTTGGTAAAAGATATATCCCCCCCGCCCCAAGAATTTATAAATCAAGATCCAAAAATGCCCAGGAAGCCCATGAGGCCATCCGCCCCACCGATGCCGGACGCACCCTTTCCTTGGCAGGTAACGAGGCAGGATTAACCAGGGATCATGCCAGGCTTTATGAGTTGATTTGGAAAAGATTTGTGGCCTGCCAGATGAGCGAGGTCTTGGTAGATCAGACTACAGTTGATGTGCAAGCCGAGGTGTATTTGTTAAGAGCCACGGGTTCTGTAATTAAATTTGAGGGTTGGCTTAAATTATATGGCAAAGAAGCAGAAGAGGACGGAGACGAAAATAAACAAGTGCTGCCGTCTCTTTCGGAAAACGATTCGCTTAATTTAATTCAACTTTTGCCCACACAACACTTTACCCAGCCCCCCTCAAGATATAATGAAGCATCTTTAATCAAGAAATTGGAAGAACTGGGGATTGGCCGGCCTTCAACTTATGCGCCTATTTTATCCACCATCCAGGAGCGTTTTTATGTGGAGAAGACAGAGAAGAAATTCACTGCTACTCCTTTGGGGTTTGCCGTTTGTGATTTTTTAATCAAATATTTTCCGGACGTGTTTGATTATCAGTTTACCGCTCGAATGGAAGATGAGCTGGATGAGATAGCTAGAGGGGAGCGGCAATGGAGGCCAACTATCCGTGAGTTTTATGAACCATTTGAGAAGAAACTGGTAGAAACCGGGGAAAAGTCAGAAAGGGTAAAGGTGGCGGTGGAATATGTAGGTAAAAAATGTCCAAAGTGCGGCAAAGATTTGATTGTTAGAATAGGTAGGTTTGGTAAATTCCTGGCCTGTTCCGGCTTTCCCGACTGTAAACATACGGAAAATCTGGAGGAGATAATTGATGTAAAATGTCCTGAGGATGGAGGGAATGTGGTGGTCAGGCGCACCAAAAAAGGTAAAATCTTTTACGGCTGCAAAAACTGGCCGGTTTGTAAATTTGCCTCTTGGACAAAACCTAAGGGAGGTGATAGTGGACAGGCAACAGGCGACAGCCTGCCGCCTGTAAACTAATTTGGTCGTTGACAATCTAGCCTATATTTAGTATTATTATAAGGGCCTCAAAAATACTCCATATTTAGACGGAACCCCCAAGTTTATGAAATATATATTTGTGAGCGGTGGTGTTATTAGTGGAATTGGTAAGGGCACAACAGCTGCCTCCATTGCCTTCCTCTTAAAATCTGCAGGCTATAAAATTGCTCCCATTAAATTTGAAAACTACCTGAATTTAGATGCTGGAACCATTAATCCGATAGAACACGGCGATCCATTTCTTTGTGAGGACGGTACAGAGGCGGACATGGACATTGGCTCGTATGAAAAATTTTTGGATGAAGACATGGGAAAGAGTAATTTTGTCACCATGGGCCAAATTTACCAGGAAGTGATAGACAGGGAACGAAGGTTTGAATATAACGGCGAAGATGTAGAGGCTATCCCCTATATTACCGATGAGATTATCAAACGGATCAATAATGCAGGTAGGTTAAAAAAAGCGGACATTGTCATTATTGAGCTGGGTGGAACTGCCGGCGAATATCAAAACGTTTTTTACTATGAAGCTTCCAGAATTATGACTTTGCAAAATCCCGGGGACGTTTTGCATATCCATGTTTCATATGTGCCAACTCCGCCTCATCTAGGGGAACCCAAAACCAAACCTACCCAACTTTCTGTTCGGACGCTAAATTCAATGGGGATTCAGCCGGACTTTGTGATTACCCGCTCGGAAAAGTATCTGGATCAGCGAAGAAGAGAGAGATTTGCCCTTTTTTGCAACATGAAGCCGGAGGATATTATTTCCAATCCGGATCTAGCATCAGTTTGCGAGATTCCGCTGGTACTGCACAAACAGGGTCTGGATGAAAAAATCCTTAAAAAACTGGGACTAAAGTTAAGAAAACCGGATATTTCGTCATGGGAAAAATTGGTAGAAAAAATAAAGGGCAAAAAAGAAAAAGAATTAGAAATTGCCATAGTCGGCAAATATTTTGGCACGGGAGATTACCAGTTGAAGGATTCTTATGCTGCTTTGTTTGATGCCATTGATCATGCCTGTTTCTCAATCGGGGTAGGGGTCAAAACTAAATGGATAGATGCGGAAAAAGTGGAGAGGGAAGGCCCGGAAATTATTGGCAGACCTGATGGTTTGATTGTACCTATTGGTTGGGGAGAGCGGGGAGCAGAAGGGATGATCAAGGCTGCATCTTTTGCAAGGGAGCGAAAAATTCCCTATTTGGGGTTATGTTATGGTATGCAGCTCTCGGTAATTGCTTTTGCCAGGGATGTGTTGGGATGGGCTGATGCTAATACTACGGAAAATGATCCTAAAACTCGTCACCCCGTGATTCATCTGATGCCTAAACAAAAACAGTTTATGAAAAGAAGAGCTTACGGGGGTACCATGAGGCTGGGCAGCTGGGAGGCCAAAGTGAAAAAAGACACTTTGGCTTTTGAGATTTATCAAACACAGGATACCAGCGAGCGGCACAGGCACAGATATGAGTTTAATAATCAGTATACGGAGGATTTTGAAAAAGCCGGTATGGTGATCTCGGCCAGGTCAGTGGTGGAAAATCTGGCGGAAATTATTGAACTGCCAAAGAGTCAACATCCATTTTATCTGGGCACCCAGGGCCATCCCGAATACAAATCCCGCCCCCTCAAACCCCATCCCATCTTTTTGGCATTTATAGAAGCAGCAAGCAAATAACAGGAATGAACAATGGTAATTTAATTGTTTTTGAAGGGATTGATGGATCCGGGAAAACCACCCAGATTCAATTATTAAGTCAAAAGTTAAAAGTAAAAAAAATACCTTTTGAAGTTGTCAGTTTTCCTCAATATGGCAAAAATAAATTTGCTAAAGAGATCTTTGATTATCTTTCCGGAAAATTTGGAAACTTGAGTGAGATTGATCCATATGAGATTGCCAAACTTTATGCATCAGACAGAAAAACTGCCAAAGAGAAAATTGAAAATTGGCTTACCAATGGCAAATTAGTCATGGCCAATAGATATGTTTCGTCTTCCAAAGCTCACTTGGGAGCTAATATGGAGGAGAGTAAACGCAAAAATTTTATTAAATGGATTGATGATCTGGAATATAAAACCAATCAAATGCCAAAAGAAGATCTGACAATTTTGCTGCAGGTTGATCCCAAAATTGGCCAAAAAAATTCCCAGGCCAAAAACCACCCTGATATTCATGAAGATAATTTATCTCATCTTCAAAAAACCCACGAGATTTTTCTGGATCTGGCCAAACATGAACAAAATTGGGTGATTGTTAATTGTATGGAAAATGGCCAAATGAAGTCTCCTGAAGAAATCCATAAGGAAATCGTAGAATTCTATCTTAAAAAATTTCCCTCTTGAAAAAAAAGCTCTTCCGGCATAAAGTATCTAAAGTTATGGCAAGAAAGAAAACTCCGGTTCAAAATATAGTAGGGACCTTACCAGACTGGATACTTAAACAATATATAAAGGAAGGAATCATCAAAATTGATCCTTTGCCAAAAAACTGGGAAGAGGCAGTGGATGAAGTGACTATTGATTTTCATTTAGGTTCCAGTTTGCGGGTTTTTACCGGAGACGGTTGGGATATTATTGACACCAAATTCACCAATAAGCAAGAAATGGAATCCATGATGAAGCTGGTTACTTTAAAACCCGGTCAACCATTTGTTTTATCCGACAAAGATTTTGTAATTGCCACCACCAAGGAAAAGCTCACTTTACCCAATGATATTGTGGGCCATCTGCATGGCAAAAGCTCCTTGGCCCGTTTGGGGATTGCCGTTCACTCAACAGCCGCCCGCTTTGATCCCGGTTGGGACGGACATCCGGTTTTAGAATTCGGCACTTTCCTAAAGGGTAAAAGAGTGGTGATATATGAAGGTTCTCCCATTTGCGCCTTTTCTTTTGAAAAGCTGTCTGCACCTGTTAAAAGATCATATAAAAATAGTCCCCACAATAGGTATGGAGGAAGCAAATTGCCGGAAGTATCAAATATAAGGGGTAAAAAAAATGTCCGTTCTAGGTCTCGATGAAGTACTCCGCAGAGTAAAAAAAGAAAAACTAATCGAAAATCTTGGGAAAAGAGAGTTAGAAAATCCCGAAGGGGCAAGCCTTGATTTAAGGCTGGGAGCTATCTATCAAATTGCAGGAGGTGGAGCATTCATTGAGGTGGACAGCACCAAAGGATTAGGGAAAAGAAAAGGTGTCAAGATCAAAGAAATTGCCAAATTTAAGAAAAATAACAGGAAACAAGAATGGGCGGTGATTCAGCCAGGAGAATATTATCTGGTTTCCACAATGGAATGGATCAATACGCCCAAGGATCTCCTACCGGTTGTTTTTACCAGAACCTCTCTTTTCAGATCGGGTTTGCAGCTTTTAAACTCCAAGGTTCAACCGGGATATCAAGGCACCCTAACCATGGGTCTAATCAATCTGAGCCCATACGAGGTGAACTTACAAATGGGGGCTAGAATTTGTGATGTGGTTTTTTATAAAATTGAGGGCAAAACTACTAACTACAGAGGACAGCATCAAGGTGGTAGAATTAGTCCGCATGAAGAAGAACAACAGGTCTAGACATCCCGAATATCAGTATCTGGATCTCTTGAAAGATATCCTTAAAAATGGGGTAGAAAAAAAAGTTTTTAATAATCCAGGAGTAACCATTAGATCTGTTTTTGGCAGACAAATTAGGTTTGATTTGTCAAAAAGTTTTCCGCTTTTAACTACTAAAAAAGTATTTTTAAGAGCAATAATTCACGAGTTGCTTTGGTTTTTAAAAGGTGATTCAAATATTAAATATTTAATTGATCAGGATGTGCATATTTGGGATGAATGGGCATACAAGCCATATAAAAAATTATTAACCCAAGAGGAGTTTATTGCAAAAATTAAATCTCTACCTAAAGATCATCCGTTTGTTAAAAAATGGGGGGATTTGGGAAATGTGTATGGGGTGCAGTGGAGAAAATGGAAAACCTCGGACGGGCGGTTGATTGACCAGTTAGGCTGGGTCATAAAAGAACTTAAAACTACCCCATTTAGAAAATCAATTGTAGTGTCGGCCTGGAACCCGGAATTTATTTACGAAATGGCCTTACCCGGCAAATCAATGGCTCTTCCTCCCTGTCATACCCTTTTCCAGTTAAACGTTGACGATAAAAAGAGGTTATCACTTCATCTTTATCAGCGATCTGCAGATTCTTTTTTAGGAGTGCCTTTTAATATTGCCTCATACGCACTTTTGACCATGATAATTGCCCAAGTGGCCGGACTAAAACCAGGAGAATTTATCCATACTTTTGGCGATGTGCATATTTATAGTAACCACATGGCCCAGGTAAAAGAGCAACTCAAGAGGGTTCCCAGACCTTTTCCGAAAATGAAAATAAACCCCAAAGTTAAAAATATTGATGATTTTAAGTTTGAAGATTTTACTCTGGAAAACTACAATCCGCATCCTTCTATAAAAGGATCAGTGACGGTTGTTGGAGGATTTTAATGATCAGCATCATTGTTGCTATTGCGGGTAAAAAAAGAGTGATTGGGAAAAAAGGGTCTTTACCTTGGTATATTCCACAGGAGTTAAAAAGGTTTAAGGAAGTGACCATGGGACATTCTATTATCATGGGCAGGAAAACTCATGAATCTATTGGAAAACCTTTACCAGGACGAACAAATATTGTGATCACTCATGAGCCGGATTACAAAGCATTGGGGTGTATTGTTGTTCATTCTTTAGATGAGGCACTAAAAGAAGCTCAAGATGATGAAATCTTCGTTATTGGCGGCGGAGAAATTTATAAACAGGCCTTGCCTTTGGCTACTAAATTATATTTAACATATATAGATAAAGAAATAGAAGGAGATGTCTTTTTTCCGGATTACTCTGAATTTAAGAAAGTGGTTTATGAATCAGACTGGCAGGAACATGAAGAATTTAAGTATAAATTTTTAGAGCTTGAAAGATAAAATTTCCCCTATTGACTATTGTGTAAGCATATATTTAAATATTAATAGATACCGAGCCCTGTTTAGGTATTTTTTTAAAAAACGATTATGTTAGAGGTATTAAAAAACAGAACACCTGCTACAGTAGAAATACTAAGAGGTTTTGCAGTTCCTGTAGAGGTGTCTACTGGAAGAGGTCGTTCGAGATGGCTAGAGGATAACTCCAGTATGCGTTTAAGACAATATTTGCTTGCTGCTTCGAGAGTACCAGTATCTCGTGGACTTGGACAGCATATTCCAAGACAAATTCATTCTTCAAGGCATTTTGGTATATGATGTAGCCAAATTCGTGAGGTT
The DNA here is from genome assembly GCA_964625535.1 of uncultured Gammaproteobacteria bacterium. Taxonomy (GTDB): domain Bacteria; phylum Patescibacteriota; class Microgenomatia; order Daviesbacterales; family UBA10151; genus UBA9644. The sequence continues at coordinate 39,099 of CAZVEX010000003.1, read as the reverse complement.
GACTTTCTCCCTGCAAGATTGTAAACTTACACACATTACGCATCTATCGCTTTAAGTTTTCCTGAAACTATATTGGTGATAGAGAGGATCAAGGAAAACATGTACAAATTACCTACATTGGAGGAGTTACTGGAGGCTGGTGTTCATTTTGGGCACCAGGTTCGCCGTGGCCATCCGCGAATGCGGCCATATATTTACGGGGCCAAAGAAGGGGTGCATATAATTGATCTGACCCAATCCGATAAGCTGCTTCAAGAGGCCTGTGAGTTTGTTTATAATTTGGGTAAAGAGGGAAAAGTATTACTTTTTGTGGGAACAAAAAAACAGGCGAAGCCTATTGTCGAAGAGCTGGCCAAGGAACTTCAAGCACCGTATCTCTCGGAAAGATGGATGGGAGGATTTTTAACTAATTTTGAAGAAATTAAGAAAAATATCAAAAAACTTAAAGAATATTTGGAGCAAAAAGAAAAAGGAGAACTTAGCAAATATACCAAAAAAGAACAACTCCTGTTGGATAGAAAAATGGCCAAACTCAAAAAAGATTTTGCCGGAGTGATGGATCTTGATATCTTGCCCGATGCTATTTTTGTGGTTGATGCGGTCACGGATAATATTGCTGTAAGGGAAGCTAATAGATTAGGGATTAAAGTGGTGGCCATTGCCGATTCCAACTCCGACCCCACTCAAATTGATTATTCCATCCCCGGTAACGATGATGCCATCAAATCCATTAAAATATTGGTAGAAGCTGTGGCAGGAGCTTATGGCGAGGGCAAGAAATCCTACTCTGCTAAAGCTTCGCGGGATAAAGAAGCGGCGGAGAAAGCTAAAGGTAGCGAAGAAGTATTGCCGGAGGAGCTTAAAGAGGAAGTGGCAGAGGCAGAAGAGATGGTAGAGAAGAAAGCGGTTAAAGAAGCGGGAAGGATAGTAGAATGATAAAAATAGATGATATTAAATCACTGCGGGAACAGACAGGGGCAGGTATTGCCGACTGCCAGGAGGCTTTGGAAGGAGCAAAGGGTGACATGGAAAAGGCCAAAAAATGGTTAAGGCAAAAAGGTTTTGATAAAGCATCAAAAAAATCCGGAAGAGAGGTTAAAGCGGGTTTGGTGGAAGTCTATTCCCACAGTGGCAAAGTGGGAGTTTTGGTGGAACTTCTTTGTGAGACTGATTTTGTGGCAAAAACAGAAGATTTTAAGGCTTTGGCTCATGAGCTGGCTTTACAAGTCGCTTCCATGAATCCATCCTCAGTTGAAGAATTGCTTTCTCAAGAGTATATTAGGGATAATTCGATGATTGTTGATCAGCTTATTAAATCTGTGGCTGGTAAATTAGGAGAAAATATTCAAATAGGCAGGTTTGAAAGATATTCTTTGGGAGAATAGATGGATCCAGTACTGACCCAGCCAGGGGAGAAAATTGAAGCTGCCCTTCATCATTTTAAGATGGAGATTGCCGGAGTGAGGGCCGGCCGGGCCAATCCGGCTTTGATTGAAAACATTTTAGTTGAGGCTTATGGAGGGAAAATGAAACTTAATGAAGTGGGTAACATTTCCGCTCCTCAACCCACTCTTTTAACAGTCCAAGTTTGGGACGCCTCAATTCTAGAGGCAGTTATAAAGGCAATTCAGGAAGCAAATTTAGGCTTGAATCCATCAAACGAAGGAACTCTAATCCGTTTGCCAATCCCGCCTTTAACCGAGGAGCGGCGGGAAGAGTTTATTAAGCTTTTGCATCAGAAGATGGAACAGGCAAGGGTTGAGATCAGGCAAATAAGACATGATTTTAGGGCTTCCTGGAAACAGTCGCAGGAAAGCGGAGAATTTGGGGAAGATGAGTTTTTCAGAAGAGAGAAACTGTTGCAGGAATTGGTGGATAAAAAGATCATGGAGGTTGAGCAGTTAGGAAAGGCAAAAGAAGAAGATCTGGTGCAGATATGATATTTCCAATCATAATCTTTGTATTCACACTTTTAGTTCTAGTTTTAATTCACGAGTTCGGGCATTTCCTGATGGCCAAAAAGTTTGGCATTAAAGTCAAAGAATTTGGGTTTGGGATTCCGCCCCGGGCTTGGGGCAAAAAAATCGGTGAGACCATTTATTCCATCAACTGGCTACCTTTTGGAGGTTTTGTCAAACTTTTGGGGGAGGAAGATAGCACGGAAGGTTCCCCGGATCGCAACTTCGCCCGCAAGAGCGTTTGGCAGCGAATTGCGGTTGTCGCCTCGGGAGTCGCGATGAACTTAATTTTGGCCTGGGTCCTTTTTTACATTGTTATAACAGTACAGAACTTTAGGGTTATTTCACCAAGTATAGAGCCCAGGGTTTACATTGCCAGAGTTGAGGAAAACTTCCCTGCCAAAGAGGCAGGGATAAAAACAGGGGACCGGCTTTTATCTATTGACGGCAAAACAGTTTCCGATTTTGCCGAGGCTAAAAATTTAATCAAGGAAAAGGGTGCATCAGCCATTTATCTAAAACTGCAGGATAGCCGGGGTAGCGAAAAAGAGGTCGCTCTTGTTGCCAAAGAAGTTGAGGGGGAAAGATTAATCGGGGTGGTGTTTACTCCGTTTTTGACCAAAGAATTCAACACTCCGACAGAGAGAATATTTTCCGGCATCACCTATTCTTTTGATTTAACTGTACTGACCTTTGCAGGTTTAGGGAAAACAGTCAACCAACTGATTGTCGGGGAATTTGGCAAAGTTTCACAACAGGTGAGCGGGCCGGTGGGTATTGCCGCCATGTCCGGTGAAATTTTAAGCGGTGGCTGGCAGGCAGCTGTGCCTTATATGTGGTTTGTGGGGATAATATCGCTGACTCTGGCCATATTTAATGTTTTTCCCATTCCGGCCCTAGATGGAGGAAGGCTGCTTTTTCTTTTGATAGAGGCCTTAACAGGCAGAAAAGTAAGATCCGAAATAGAAAATCTGATTCATCAAATAGGCTTTGCCATTTTGATTACCCTAGCCCTTTTAATTACCTATTCCGATATTAAAAAATTCTTTACATAAGGGTACATTATGGAAGGAAAAATAGTTTTTAGATATCCCACAAAAAAGGACTTGCGAGCTATGTGGGAATACATAAATACACTTTCCCAGGAGAGAACTTTTATCAGGTTTCAGGGAGAGAATATATCATTGGAGGAGGAAGAAAAATACTTAAATTCGCTGCTTGAAAAAATTGCCAAGAAACAGGCAGTGCAACTGCTGGCAGTTTGCGGTGGAGAAATAGTCGGGATATCGGATGTGGTAATGAAAGATAAAACAGAAAAACATCTGGGTATTTTTGGCATCACCATTGCCAAAAATACCCGGGGGCAGGGCATAGGGACCAGACTGATGGAAATGATCATTGATGAAGCCAGAAGAAATCTTCCTCAGCTGGAAATACTTGTCTTAGACGTATTTGCAAACAATGATTTGGCAAAAAGTATGTATAAAAAATTTGGATTTGTGGAATATGGACTATTGCTTAATGGAATAAAATTAGAAAATGGATATGCGGACGATGTATTGATGTATAAAGTTGTCAGGAGCAGATTATGAAAGCGCAAATTTGCAAAAGTTGCGAGAATAAGATATAATTATTACATAAAAGCGCTATTAGTTTGGTTTCCCGCCAAACAAGCTGGATGCGATGAGTATTCCCGTTGATGACGTCATAATCTAATTGAGAAGTAATTAAGGTGGTACCACGGTTCGACAAGCTCACCGTAAACGGGCTAGCACCGTCCTTAAGATTTTAAGGAGGTGCTTTTTTGATGATAAAACCACAAATTACATATGAAGATTTTGACAAGGTGGATATTCGGGTGGGTCGGATTATCAAAGTAGAAGATTTTCCGGAGGCCAGGAAGCCTGCCTATAAGTTGACTATAGATTTTGGGCCGGAAATAGGCATTAAGAAATCAAGCGGTCAATTTGTCAAAAATCAGACGAAGGAAGAACTACTGGGAAAACAGGTTATTGGTGTGGTTAACTTTCCGCCAAAACAAATCGGCCCATTTACCTCTGAAGTTTTAACTTTGGGACCCGATGATGGGACAGAAGATTTTAGTAATTGGGTTGCCCTGACTACTTTAAAGGATGTACCATTAGGAAGAGAGGTTAAATGAAATATTCAAAACTTTTTGGAAAAACCATTAGACAAGATCCGAAAGATGAAGTTTCGACCAATGCCAAGCTTTTAATTCGCGCTGGCTTTATCCGTAAGGAGATGGCAGGAGTTTATAACTTTTTGCCACTTGGACTTCGGGCGCTAAATAAGATCACAAACATTATTCGCGAGGAAATGAATGCTGCTGGCGGACAGGAAATTTTGCTTTCGGCACTGCAAAATAAAGCTAACTGGCAGGCAACCGGACGATGGAATACTTTCGACGCCCTGTTTAAGGTAAAAAGCAGGTATGAGATGGAGTATGCTCTTGGGCCAACACATGAAGAGGTACTGGTTCCAATCGTTAAACAGCTGGTCAGTTCATATAAGGATTTGCCGCTGGCCCTTTATCAAATTCAGACAAAATTCCGGGATGAGCCGCGAGCAAAATCCGGAATCCTTCGCGGTCGGGAATTTTTAATGAAAGATCTCTATTCGTTTCACACAGATGAGGAGGATTTTAATAAGTATTATGAAGTGATGAAACAGGCATATAAAAAGGTGTTTTTAAGATGTGGATTGGTAGCAATTGAAACCGAGGCGGGTGGAGGAACGTTTAGTAAATTTTCCCATGAGTATCAAGTAATTACCGATGCAGGAGAAGATGAAATTATTTACTGTCCGGGCGGGGATTTTAGCTCAAATATTGAAATCAGCCCTGTCAAGGAGGGGAAACAATGTGATCTGGGTCATGGTCCACTAAAGCGAGAAAAAACCATTGAGGTTGGTAATATTTTTCCGCTGAAAACTCGTTTTTCAGAGGTTTTTGACCTGACTTACAAAGATGAAAATGGAAAAGATCAACTGGTTGTGATGGGTTGTTATGGCATTGGTATAAGTAGGTTGATGGGGGCGGTTGTGGAAGTGCATCATGATGATAATGGCATTATTTGGCCTGAAGCGGTGGCCCCGTATCAAGTGCATTTGGTTGGACTTGATGGGTTGGGAGAAAAAGAATATAAATTATTACAGGCAGAAGGAGTGGAAGTTTTATTTGATGACAGGGAAAATGTATCGGCCGGGGAAAAATTTGCAGATGCCGATCTAATAGGAATTCCATATCGGGTGGTAGTTTCTAAAAAAACTAAGGATAAATTAGAAGTTAAAAAAAGGGGTAAAAAAGAAACCAGGTTTTTGAGTTGGGAGAAATTGATAGAATTGTTAACAAAGGAAGATAAATTATGAATCATAGAGAAAGGGAAGGTGATGGATCTAGGTTTAGTAAAGCTATCAAGAGAGAGATTGTTAGGAAAGAAGTGTGGATGCTTCGACATTTTGGCGCTTGTCTTGAGGCGAATCTCGACGTCGGTGATTGTCCAGTTCCAGAAGGTTCAGAGCTCATCTCAATAAGGCAAGAATTGCTAAGATTCAGTATAAATTGATTTTAAGGGGATTTTCTGTTAAATTACACAAGATATGATATCCAAAAATATTAATAAATTACCAAAGTCTATAGTGGAAGTAACTATGACAGTTCCTTGGGCAGATCTGGAACCAAAATGGAGTGAGACTTTGCAAAAACTAGGTAGTGACGTGGAACTACCCGGATTTAGAAAAGGATCTGCACCTCTGCCGATGGTTGAGCAAAACTTAGGGCAAAAACTTCAGGATGAAGTTTTTAAAGCTGCCTTTCCCAATTTTTTAATAGAAGCCCTGAAGGATACGGACATTATCCCCATTGATTACCCTAAATACGATTTAATCTCTTTTGTTAAGGGGACAGAGCTACAGTTTAGGGCCACCATTACCAACAGGCCGGCTGTCACTGTGGGAAGTTATAAAGTTATCCGAGTGACAAGGCCCACTCCAAAATTGGTGACTGACGAGGAGGTTCAAAAAGTAACTGATGATTTGTATAAAAGATGGAAGGCGAGGCAGCCCCAAAACTCTACTGGGGGACAAACAGGATCAATCAGTTTTCAGGGCAATGGGCAAGCACAAGGACCCGATGATACTTTTGCCAAGGCCATGGGAGTAGCTTCCTTGTCAGACTTGCGAGGGAAAGTTCGCGGGGATCTGGAATCCAATGTTAAATATAACAATGAACTGGATTATGAGGAGGCGATTTTGCAGGAAGTGGAAAAAATTACTCAAGTTGAAATGCCGGATATTTTAATTTCCGATGAGTTAAACAGAATGCTGGTTAGCTTGCAGCGGAGGGTGGCCGATATGGGGTTATTGCTTGAGGACTATCTAAAATCTCAAGGTAAGAGTTTGGAACAACTAAAAAGAGAGTGGACACCCCAGGCCGAAAAAAATGTCCGGATGGAACTGGGGCTGGCCGAGATTGCCAGGCAAGAAGGTGTGCAAATTACGGATGCCGAACTGCAGGCGGAAATTGATAAAATTCAAGATAGCAGGATCAAGCAACAGTTTAGCGCTCAAGAACCAAGACTGCAGCTAAGACATTCTTTGCGACAGGTAAGAACGCTTGATCTTTTAAAAAAACTGGTAGGAAACTAATGGCAGATTGTATTTTTTGTAAAATAATTAATAAGGAAATACCAAAAGAATTCAGGTTTAAAGATGATAACTTGGTGGCTTTTGACGACATTAACCCTTCTGCGGATATACATATTTTAATAGTGCCCAAAATTCATCTTGAGAAGATGCCGGATTTAAATAAAAATCATGCCAGTTTACTGGTCCAAATTTTTGGGGTGGTGAACCGACTGGTTCAAGAAAACAATTTGAGCAGCGATTCTTACCGGGTGGTGGTCAATGGAGGAAGAGCTCAACATGTACCCCATTTACATTTTCATCTTTTAGGCGGACAATGGAAAAAGATGGTTTAAAGGAGGTGTATTTTGACTCATGTCAATTATTGTAAAAGCCGGTCCCGGGGACTCAACGGATTCGGTTATTAGAAAATTTCAAAAAAAAGTTGTGGCAGAGGGAATAGTTCAGGAGATCAGAGAGAGATCTGTTTATAGAAAGCCCTCACAACTTCGGCAGGAATACTTGGCGGAAAGACGGCGCAAAATTATGCGGTCCAGAAGGTACAATGGATAAAATAGAAGAAATGAAGCAGGATCTTAAAAATGCCCAGCTTGCTCGTGATGAGATCAAGGTTGCTGTTTTGAGATTGCTTTTGGCAGAGATTCATAACGGCGAGATATCTAAGGGGGGGCAGCTGACCGATCCCGATATAGTTTCTATCATCCAGCGGGAAGTAAAAAAAAGGAAAGAGGCGGCAGCGGGTTTTAGATCCGGCAACAGGGAAGATTCCGCTAAAAAAGAAGAGGCGGAAGAGGCAGTTTTGCAAGGTTATTTGCCCGAAGCGCTGTCAAATGAGGAATTGACAAGTATAATTGAAGATACTATAACGGAGTTAGAGGCCAAAGGTCTCATAAATGAGGTAGGGGTTAAGTCTATGCAGGATATGGGAAAAGTGATGGGGGTAGTGATGGGGAAGGTGGCCGGCCGGGCTGACGGTGGCACAGTCAGCAGTTTGGTAAAACAAAAGCTTTCATGATTAATATTATTGTTTCTTCGGATCCGAGATATTTTGTTAATAAAGATGCCATCAGACTGGCTGTGGCAGAGGCCTTGCGAAAGCACAGGATTTCCGGCAGAGTGGAGCTGGGAGTAAGCGTCATTGGCGATCGGAAAATGCACGAATTGAACCGGAAATTCAGAGGCATTGATTCAACTACGGACATTTTATCGTTTGCCCTGGAAGATCCAAGCCCAAATAGCTTACAACATGTCCCCAGGATTGGTTTTGTGGCCTCACCGGATCGGATTTTGCGTTTGGGAGACATTGTGATTTCATACCCCCAGGCAGTGGAAGATGCCTCTCTGGAAGGTATTTCGGTTGAAGAAGAGATCAGGGCTCTGGTTGAGCATGGCGTTAGTCATCTGTTGGGAGTGCACCATTAATAATTATTAAATGATTATGGCTTTTTATTTAAAGTACAGACCGCAAAGTTTGGCCGAGTTAATTGGCCAAGATGCGGTAAAAAAAACTTTACTATCTTCTTTTAAAGATAACAAACTTTCCCATGCTTATCTTTTTGCCGGCCCGAGAGGGTTAGGTAAAACCTCAACAGCTCGAATTTTAGCCAAGATGGTGAATTGCGAAAGTAAGTCTCCTCCTTGCAATAAATGTGATATTTGTTTATCCATTGCCGATGGGTCTAATCTTGATTTAATTGAAATTGATGCCGCATCAAACAGGGGCATTGAGGATATCAGGGCTTTGCGGGAGCGCATCAAACTGGTACCGACCGCATCCAAAAAGAAAGTGTACATCATTGACGAGGCCCATATGTTAACCCAGGAGGCGTTTAACGCTTTGCTTAAAACTTTGGAAGAACCACCTGGTCACGCCTTGTTTATTTTGGCCACCACCGAGCCTGGCAAAATACCTGCCACCATTTTATCCCGGGTACAAAAGCTGGATTTTAAAATGGCTACCACAGAAGAACTTCTACAAGTCCTTGAAAAAATCACCCAAAAAGAAAAAATTGATATTGATAAAGAGGTTTTGCAGATTGTGGCCAAAAAAGCCGAAGGTTCGTTTAGAGACGGCGTGAAACTGTTGGATCAGTTAAGCAGTATGAAGGGAAAAATTACAACACAATCATTACGGGAAACTTTGAAAGCAACCCAATTTGACGATCTGTTGGATTTGATAAAAAGCTTGGCACAGCAGAGCGCCAGGGAAAGTTTATTAATTATTTCAAAACAAATAGGCAGTGGAGCGGATGCGAAAGAATTAACCCTTTCTTTAATGGATGCTTTGAGGGATTTGGTTTTTATCAAAAATGGGTTAGGGGCAGAGTTAATAAAACCCAATTTGACAGAAGGAAGATATGAAGATTTGGCTAAAATAGCAGAGAGTTTCAAAAGTCATGATTTAGTCAGAAATTTGGATATTTTGCAACGAGCTTTGGAAAAACTAAAGTTTGCCTCAATTCCGTCCTTACCTTTGGAATTGGCAGTGGTTGAGATGTGTGGGTCACAGGAAACATCAGAAGCATCAAAAGAGGAAAAGGTATCAAAGATATCAAATGTGCCAAAAGTTAAGACGCAAAAATTTGAGACTTTAAGTAATTCTCCGGATATTGCCAAACTTCAAGAAAAATGGACTTTTGTTTTGGAAACAATCAGACCTTACAATTTTTCTCTGGAGGCGCTGCTTCGCTCTACCAGTATTTCTTCCTGCAGCGATTCCGAGGTGGTAATGGAAGTGCCTTATTCTTTTCATCAGCGGATTTTGGAAGCCCCCAAAAACCGCGATCTTTTGGAATCGGTTTTTTCCGATGTGTTGGGTAGGCAAATAAGAGTCACCACTGTTTTGGGAAACAGGCCTCCCAAAAGAGAAGATGTAGCCAATATCGAAGTGGCAGCAGATGATGAAATCATCAGAGTAGCAGCAGAAATCTTTGAAGGAGAACCGGTTAATTAAGTTGAAGTATTGACAATTATTCTTTCCTGGTTAACAATACCTGCATTCCATGGCATCAAAAGTTTTTAAATTAATTGGTGAAGAGGCTCATCGTCAAAAGTACGGTTTGGAAATGATACCTTCGGAAAATTATGTTTCCCTTGATGTTCTAAAAGCTTTAGGGTCAATACTTACCAATAAATATTCTGAAGGATTTCCTGGTGCCCGCTATTATGGCGGAAATGAGACAATAGACAAAATAGAAAGGTATGCATGCAAACTGGCCAATGAATTATTTGGCACAGAGCATGCCATAGTTCAACCTCACAGCGGCTCTCCGGCTAATTTGGCAATAGCATTAGAATTGGCTGGGCCAGGTGGAACAACACTGGGTCAAAGCTTAACTGCAGGCGGTCATTTAACTTTTGGTGCTTCCGCCAGTTGGACAGGACGTCTTTTTAATGCAATACACTATGGAGTAGACCCAAAAACTTGGCGTATAGATTTAGAGGAGGTAAGAATTTTAGCCAAAAAACATAAACCTAAATTGATTTGGGTGGGGACAACTGCTTATCCTTATACAATAGATTACAAGGGTTTCGCAGAAATTGCAGAAGAAGTTGGCTGTTTTTTAGTTGCTGATACTTCTCATATATCAGGTTTAATTGTGACAGGATATCATCCATCGCCTGTTCCATATGTAGATCTGATAATGACTACAACTCACAAAACCTTAAGGGGGCCCAGAGGGGCAATAATTATGATTACTAAAAAAGGTTTGGGGAAAGATCCAGAACTGGCTAAACGGCTGGAAAAATCAGTTATGCCGGGTCTCCAAGGGGGACCGCATGATCATCAAACAGCGGCAATAGCAGTTGCATTGGAAGAGGCACTTAAACCGTCATATAAAAAATACATAGGACAAGTAGTAAAAAATGCGAAGGTGCTGTCGAAGGGATTAGGAACTGTTTCCGAAACACATTTACTACTTTTGAGTTTGACTAATTACGGATATGGAACGGGATACCAGGCGCAATATGCTTTGGAGGAAGCAGCAATTACAGTCAATAAAAATACCATACCGGGAGAGCCTGCCTCTGCTTTTTATCCTTCAGGGATAAGGTTGGGAACACCGGCGCTAACCACTAGAGGTATGAGAGAAAAAGATATGGTTAAAATTGCTGGATGGATTAAAAGAGTTCTTGAAGAAATTAGAGGTTACGGTTTACCAAAGGATCAAGAAAAGAGAAGAGATTTTTTAAAAGAGGTTAAAAAGAAACTACATGAAAATAAAAACTTAAAAAGAATAAGATCAGAAGTAGAAGCCTTTGCTGGAAAATTCCCCGTTCCCGGTATACAATGATCTTCATGGCTTTGTTAATAGATGGGAAAGTTTTGTCTAAAGTTCGCGAGGAAAAACTAAAGGCAGAGGTTGAAAAGTTGGGGTTTACCCCCAAAGTTACCTCAATTGTCATAGGGGAAGATGCCCCCTCCCTTTTATATACTAAAATGAAGCAGAAAAAAGCAGCAGATGTTGGGATAGACTTTGAGCCAAAGTATTTTTCCACGGACACTCAAATTAGTGAAGTAGTAAATTTTATAAGAAAATTAAATGAAGATCCTTCGATTGTTGGGGTGATGATTCAGCTTCCCATTCCGGAGCTTTTTTTAAAAGGTAAAGATTGGAGAGAGGTTCTAGCGGAAATTAAAATAGAAAAAGATATTGATGGGTTAAGATATCCCCAGTCCAAGTTTTTACCTGCAACGGCCAGAGCAGTTTTATCAATTTTGGATGATGAGAAAATTGAAGTAAGGAATAAAAAGGTGACAGTTTTGGGTAGAAGTAATCTAGTTGGTAAACCTGTTGCAGATGAGTTAATTAAGAAAGGGGCAAGAGTTAGCATTGTACACAGCCAAACTCCCAACCCAAAGGAGATCACATTAGAAGGAGAAATTGTTATTAGTGCAGTAGGGAAAGCCTATTTAGTCAAAGGCGATTGGATAAGAAAGGGGGCGGTAGTGATAGATGTGGGTACTTCTCAAAATGAGGAAGGCGGAAAAATTGTAGGGGATGTGGATTTTTTAAAGGCAAAGCGGCGAGCCTCAAAGATTACTCCTGTTCCCGGAGGGGTTGGACCAATGACAGTTATATCTTTGATGGAAAATGTGGTAGAATCAGCAAAAGGAGTGAAAAATGGGACTGTTTGATAATTTAAAACAATTAGGTGATCTTAAGAAAATGCGGGATCAGGCCATGGAAGTGCAAAAAAGATTGGCCCTAATTAAGATTACCATAGAGCATAAGGGGGTGACAGTGGTGATGACCGGCGACCAGAAAGTGCAGAGTATTTCCGGGGATCAAGATTTTGGAAAAATTACAGAAGCAGTCAATGAGGCACTTAAACAATCTCAAAAAGTGGCAGCTGATGAAATGAAAGGCCTGATGGGCGGCATGGGCCTCCCCGGAGCGTAAGACGTATGATACAATTGGCCCATGCAGGTCCCAAAGAGCGTCCAAAATTTAATTGAGGCATTTGAGAGACTCCCCGGCATTGGCCCCAAAACTGCACAGAGGCTTACTTACCATTTACTTCATGCTCCTAAAGAAGAAGCGCAAGCCTTGGCTGATGCGGCTGTGGGGATGAAAGAGAAAACGAAAATTTGTTCCATTTGTTTTAACATAGGAGAAGAGGACCCCTGCCAGATTTGTTCGGATACATCCCGTGATTCATCTATCATAGCCATTGTGGAGGATCCCCTGGATGTTCTGGCATTGGAAAAATCCGGATTTAAAGGTTTATATCATGTTTTGCATGGAGTGATTTCCCCTTTGGAAAATATCGGGCCCGATGAAATTCATATTCGGGAAATTTTGGGTCGCCTCAAAAATGGCAAAGTGAAAGAGCTAATATTGGCTACCAATCCGACTATGGAGGGGGAGGCCACTGCCATGTATATTCAAAGATTAATTTCCCCTTTGGGAGTAAAAATTACCAGAATAGCCCGGGGTTTGCCCGTCGGGTCAGATTTGGAGTATGCAGATGAGACCACTCTATCCCGGGCACTAGAAGGACGCAAGGAATATTAGTATACTGTATCCATGGCTGATAGTGGAAATGTGATTGGACAATTTAGAGATGAAATAGAAGAAACAACAGGTGAAGTGGCAAAAGAGGTTAAAGATTCGGTGGGAGAAGCTATAGAACAGGGAATACAATCTGTGGTAGGGACTAATTTAACTCCCCAACAAATTCAACAAAAACAGGTGGAAGAGCAAAAAAAAATGGCAAATGCCAGAAGAGTCATTGAACACTACAGAAGGATAGATCAGGAACAAAAGTTAGTTAGACAGCAAAAAAAGCAAGAGGAGATGCAAAAAAAGCAGGAGGAAGGACAAAAGCAACAAGTCCAGGAAATTAAAAAAGAGCAAAAAAAGCAACGAATTCCGGAGGAAGTTAGAGCCCGGGCCATGGCAGAAACAAAGGTAGGTAGAGGGGTGGGAGGATGATGGTAAAATTTAAAATCTTTAATACATTAAGCCGTCAGATTGAGGATTTTGTGCCACTCCATCCCCCAAAAGTTGGCATGTACACCTGTGGGCAAACAGTTTATGACTATACTCATATCGGGCATTTAAGAAAATATATTGGCGATGATATTTTACGAAGGGTTTTGGTGACCAATGGATTTAATGTTAAACATGTCCAAAATGTTACTGATGTAGGACATCTCACTTCCGACGCCGATGAAGGTGACGATAAACTGGAAAAAGGGGCCAAAGACCGGGGAGAAACCGTCTGGGAAGTGGCGCGTTTTTTTGAAGATTACCACTATAAATCTTTAGAGAAAGTTAATGTTCTTCGGCCAAATGTAGTTTGTCGCGCTACAGAACATATCGGTGAGCAAATTAAATTAATAGAAAAGTTGGTCAAAAAAGGTTTTACTTATCAAACGGACGAGGCCATATATTTTGATGTAACGAAATTCCCCGGTTACGGTAAATTATCCGGCCAAAAATTATCTGAAAAAAAGATAGGAGTAAGAGAAAAAGTGGTTACTGACCCCCAAAAAAGAAATCCGGCGGACTTTGCTTTGTGGTTTTTTACGGTAGGGAAATTTGTTGATCATATCATGAGATGGCCTTCTCCCTGGGGACAGGGTTTCCCGGGCTGGCATATTGAATGTTCTGCCATGAGCATGGAATATCTCGGAGATAGCTTCGATATTCATACCGGTGGGGTGGATCATATTTCGGTTCATCATGAAAATGAGATTGCTCAAAGCGAGGCAGCCACAGGCAAGTCATTTGTTAAACATTGGGTCCACCATGAATTTTTGTTGGTTGACGGTGAGAAGATGTCAAAGTCCAAGAAAAATTTCTATACCATTGATGATATTAAAGCTAAGAACTTTGACCCACTGGCTCTTCGCTATTTATTTTTAACAGCTCATTATCGGGATAAATTAAATTTTACCTGGAAAAGCCTGGAAGCAGCCCAGAATGCTTTAAATAATTTAAGAGAAATTATTCGGGATTGGGATGAACCAAAAATTGGCTGCGCCCAATATGAACAGGATTTTACGGAGGCGGTAAACAATGATTTAAATATCCCTCAAGCTTTGGCTGTAATGTGGGACATGGTAAAAAGCGATTATCCGACAAATGCCAAAGCCAAAACAATTCTGGAAATGGATAAAATTTTGGGACTGGATCTGGAAAAATATTTGGGAAAGAGAGTGGAAGCGCCGGAAGAAGTCATGCATTTAGTTAGAAAACGCGAACAGGCAAGAAATACAGGAGATTTCAAAGAAGCCGATAAATTGAGAAAACAAGTTAAAAAATTGGGGTATACAATCGAAGATACCCCCGAAGGTCCTAAACTTAAATAACCAATACTTCAACGATTGTGGAAAATATGAGTAGGCTTGCGCCTGATAGTATAAATATGTTATAACTAATCAGTATGCGTATGCATGGAACAGAAGGTGAACCGTTACCCACCGCCAGGGTACATAGACCTGTTGTAGATATACTTTCTAAAGTAGCTGTAAGAAGAGATATTTTGAATCCTAGGGGCCCAATTAATCTGGTGGACTTACATCTTGAACGGCATCGGATGCATGATGCTGATCATAGTCGAAAAGGACGATTGAGACGAGCTTTAAGAGACGCATTAAAACTTCCGGTAGATCCTCAAAGTTAAGTATCACCCAATTTTTGTGATAAACTAATAAGTTATGGAAGAAATAATTACTATTGACGGGCCGACATCAAGCGGCAAAAATTCAGTAGGATTTTTATTGGCTCAAAAAATGGGCTACATTTATATTGATACCGGCATGATCTATCGGGCCGGGGCTTTTAAAATTTTGCAAAATAAAACAAATCTTGATGACAGAGAAAAAATATTGGATATCTACAAAAATTTAGATGTCAGATTTGAAATGGATGGAGGATGGAAAATGTTTTTGGACGGGCAGGATGTGACAGACAGTTTGCATACTCCGGAAATTTCCGAAGTGACCTCCCAAGTTTCTGCAATACAGGAGGTAAGAGATATTATGAAAGATATGCAGAGAAAACTAGCAAATGGAGGGATAGTGATGGGTGGAAGGGATATTGGTTCGGAAATTTTTCCAAATGCAAAACATAAATTTTTCCTAACGGCATCTGTAGAAACTCGAGCAAAAAGAAGATTTGAACAACTTAAAAGACAAGATCCAAATATCAAATATAAGCAAGTTTTATCAAGCATGATGGAAAGGGACAAGAGAGATTCCGAAAGAGAAGCTTCGCCCATGAGAGTGCCCGAGGGGGCAGCGATAATTGACAATTCAAATCTAACAGTTGAGGAAACTGTTGATCAGATGTTAAAACAAATCCAAAATGCATAACATTTCTACTTTACCAAATGGACTAGCATTAATAACAATAAATTTACCGCATCTTGATTCCGTAACTACTCTTATTGATGTAGGCGCAGGTTCCCGGTATGAGACAAAAAATATAAACGGCATTTCACATTTTCTAGAACACATGTTTTTTAAGGGTTCTTTAAAATATCCCAGCGCAGAGCAAATCTCCACGTTGATTGACGGGATTGGTGCCATTAATAACGCTTTTACCCATAAAGAGTTTACCGGATATTGGATTAAATCCTCAAGTAAACATATTGAGCTGGCCTCCGACATCATATCTTCAATGGTAAAAGAGTCACTTCTTTCTCCGGAAGAAATTGAACGGGAAAAAGGAGTAATAGTAGAAGAACTCCGGATGGTTAGAGACGATCCATCCCGTTTTATTTGGGATTTATATGAGAGGTTACAGTTTGGTGACCAACCTTTGGGTTGGGATCTTGGAGGAAGCGAGGAAACTATCAATTCTTTTAAACGAGAAGATTTTATAAACTATCTGGACTCCTTATATTCGCCTAAAAATATGGTTTTGGTTTTTGCAGGGAAATTACCCAAGAATATTGACAGTATGGCAAAAAAGTATTTTTCCACTTTGCCAGGAAAAAAGATGCATCCATTTAAACCATACCAGAAGTCAAAACAAGTAAGACCCAAAATTAATATTTTCTTTAAAAAAACAGATCAGGCCAATATTGTTTTGGGGGTGGAAGGATACTCAAGGTATGATAAAAAAAGGTATGCGACAAGAGTTCTTTCTGCCATTTTAGGGGAAGGAATGTCATCCAGACTTTTTATTCAGGTTCGGGAAAGAAGGGGCTTGGCTTACCATATCAGTTGCGATCATGGAGTATATAAAGATACGGGAGTTTTTACGGTGTCGGCAGGTCTAAAATTGGAAAAAGTAACAGATGGTTTGGAGGTTATTTTGGCAGAGTTAAAACGCGTCGTCGGTGAAAAGATAACAGATGATGAATTAAAAAAAGCCAAGGAGATGATTAGAGGCAGGTTGGCAATAAGGAGTGAGTCTACAAACTTTTTGGCAGAGTATTTTGGCACTAATTTTGTGTTGGATAGAAAAATAGAGACCTTTGATGAGTATTTAAAAAAGATTGATGCAGTTTCTGTGCAAGATATAAAGGAAGTGGCAGAGGAGCTAATAAGAGTGGAAAAATTTAATTTGCAAGTAATAGGGCCTTTTGAAGATAAAGCTTTATTTGAAAAAGCGCTAAAATAACCTGGCTTTTAACAATCGGATAATCCCTCTTGCAAAAAGGCAGGATAGAAGACCTACCCCAATCCCTCCCAAAATATCAACTGGAAAATGAACTCCTGTATAAACTCTGGCTACTCCCACCCAAGCCGTTAAACTCAAGAAAAGTAGGGCCCATTTTGAGCGGAAAATAACATAGGCAAAAGCAAAAGCTGCCATTAAAGATGCATGCCTGGAAGGAAAAGATGCGCCTGCTTCATAAGCTTCAAACGGCCTTGGGGTCACAATAAATAAATGTATAAATTTTATTAAAATTACCACCAGGGGAATAGAAAATACTGCTAAAATCAAAGCCTTTTTTTCTTTAAGGCCGGATTTAAAAGCCAAAGCAAACATCAAAATAATGGTCAGGTAAATGATGTATTCCGCGCCAAAAATCATGATGTTATCCATAGAAGAATATAAGGTAGTAAAATGATAGCTCCCACAATGGCCGCGGTAATGGCAGCCACCAAAACTGCTCCGGCAGAGATGTCTTTGGACAGTTTGGCCCCGGGGTGAGTTTGGCTGGTAAAATGGTCTACCACGGATTCTATGGCCGTGTTTGTTAGTTCAACAGAAATGACAAATCCTATCAGGAAAATAATTACAATCCAGTCCTCCTTGGAAATTTTTAAAACGAAAGATAAAATCAAAACTAGGATTCCTGCCAAAAAATGAAACTTTAAATTGGGCTCTTGCTTTAGGGCAGAAACCACCCCCGCAAAAGCATGTCTAAAAGAAACTACCCGTTGTTTGGATAATTTTTCCGGCTCCATAATTTAAGTATACCATGAGATCCTTCGACTGCGCTCAGGATGCTTCGCACTTGACTTTAGGATCAAAAATGGTTATATTATGGTATGGGAATACAAATAAGAGAAAAATGTGGGATATTTGGAGTTTACGGTAAGGATTTTCAGGCAGCCCGTTTAGTTCACCCGGGTCTTTGGGCCCTCCAACATCGGGGTCAGGAATCTTCAGGAATTGCTTCATCAGATGGTAAAAAAATCTATCTTCACAAAGGTATGGGCTTGGTGGCTCATGTTTTCGGGGAAGAGGATTTGCAAAAATTAAAAGGTTTCTTGGCTATTGGTCATAACCGTTATTCTACTTCTGGTGATTCAATAGTTTCCCATGCCCAGCCAATCCTGGAAACTTTTGGCAATAAATCAATTGCCTTGGTTCACAACGGCAACCTTCCTTCAACCAAAAAACTGGAAGAATTTTTAAATGAGAAAAAGATCTCCATCAAAGGTTTGAATGATTCGGAAATGATTGCCAAAGCACTGGCAGTTTTTGTTAAAGAAGGAGAGTCTCTAGAAAATGCCATTTTGAAAGCTTACCCTTTATTTACCGGAGTGTTTTGTTTGCTGGTGATGAATGAGGAAAAAATTGTTGCTGTCAGGGACAGTTTTGGAATAAGACCCCTTTGTCTGGGTAAATTAAATGGAGGATTTGTTTTTGCCTCGGAAACTTGCGCTTTGGACATAATTGGCGCCAAGTTTTTAAGAGAAGTTAAACCGGGTGAAATGGTAGTTGCAGACAGTCATGGTTTAAAAAGTTTTCAGATTGAAAAAGGCAACCAGAAACTGGATATTTTTGAATTTATTTATTTTGCCCGGCCGGATTCTTATCTTTTGGGGAAAAGCGTAGATGCGGTCAGGCAGAATTTAGGAAAACAACTGGCCAGAGAGAATCACATCAAAGCGGACATTGTAATTCCCGTGCCTGATTCTGCTATTCCCGCGGCGATCGGATTTGCCAAAGCCTCCGGCATTCCTTTTGAGATGGGACTTATCAAAAACCGCTACATTCACAGGACCTTTATTTCTCCTGAAGAACATTCCCGCCAAAGAGTGGTCCAGCTAAAACTTAATCCGATGCCACATGTACTGGCCGGTAAAAAAGTAGCGGTGATTGACGATTCAATTGTTCGGGGTACTACTTCAAAACAAATTATCAAAATGATCCGAGACGGCGGAGCAAAGGAGGTTCATTTGCTTGTTTCCTGTCCGCCTTATCGTTTCCCTGATTTTTATGGAATTGACACCCCTAAACAAGCAGAACTTATTGCCGCCACTAAAACTGTCAAGGAAATTGCCAAACAGTTGGGGGTTGACTCTTTGCACTATTTATCATACAAGGGTTTAATTGCGGCCACGGGTTTACCAGAGGATCTTTTTTGCACGTCCTGTTTTACAGGTAATTATCCGTTGGATATAGGAGAGCGAAGGAAAGAAGTAACATATGAAAAAACTGGCAATATTAATTTCTAACAAAGGCACGGGTACTAACTTACAGGCAATTATTGATGGGGTGAGCTCGGGTAAAATCAAGGCCAAAATTGTAGCAGTTGTCAGCGATACCAAAGAAGCATTAGGTTTACAAAGAGCAAAGAAATATAGACTTGCAATTAAAATAGTTCCCAGAAAAGAAGAACTTCTTGCTGTTTTACAAAAATTAAATCCCGATTATATTTGTCTGGCTGGATGGAAACAAATAATTTTGGATGAGGTGATAGATCATTTTAGCAATAGAATTTTAAATCTTCACCCGGGGTTAATTCCCGATGATAACAATCTTGATGGAACTCTGGGATTATGGAACAGAGGACAGTTGACAGATAAAGCCATCAAAAATTTTATCGATAGTAAAACACCATATGCCGGTTCATCAATTCATTTTTTAACAAAAGAGTTTGATTTTGGCCCGGTGTTGGGGAGATGTTTTGAAAAAATTAAAAAGGGAGATACTGTCGACTCTCTTTATACAAGATTAAAGAAAAAAGAAAATAAATTATATGCGGATATTTTGGCAAAACTTTGCAAAGATGAAGATCTGACAGTGCTGGTAGTTGATGGGGGTGGCAGGGGTGCAACACTGGTTGACAAATATGCCCAGTCTAAAAAAGTAAAAAAGATTTTGGCTGTTCCCGGTAACGATCTAATGAAAGCTAAAATTTTTCCTCATTTAAAAACTACCTCTGTTGAGGAAATTTTAGAAATTTGTAAAAAAGAAAAAGTGGATTTGGTGGACGTGGCGCAAGATAATGCGGTAGCTGTGGGACTCGCAGATGAGTTAATGAAAAAGGGAGTTAAAGTTTTTGGACCAACAAAACTTGCTGGACAAATTGAATGGGATAAAGCCTGGGCCAGGGAATTTATGGAAAAATATCAAATTCCAAAACCCAAATTCCAAATTTTTAATTCCGAAAAAGAAGGCATAAATTTTATAAAAAAACAAAAGGAGGCTGCATGGTTTGTTAAGGCTTCAGGTCTGGCAGAGGGGAAAGGTGCCATACCTGCAGCAAATACTACAGAAGCTATTGCAGCAATCAAGCAGATGAGTAAATTTGGCTCTGCCGGTGAGACTTATCTTTTGGAGGAATGGTTGCAAGGAGAAGAGTTTTCCGCCTTTGCGCTATCGGATGGAGAAAATTTTCAAATAGTGGGATATGCCCAGGATCATAAAAGAGTTTATGATGGGGACCAGGGTCCTAATACCGGAGGGATGGGATGTGTTTCAAATCCATTAATAATTTCAAATTTCAAATTCCAAATTTCAAATATTTTTGAAAAAGTAATATCAGGTCTTCGTCGCGAAAATAGACCATATCAAGGAGTTCTTTATCTTGGCGGAATGGTTGTAAAAAATAAAGTTTATGTTATAGAGTTTAATGCCAGATGGGGAGATCCAGAAGCGCAAGTGTTAATCCCGGCTATCAAAAATGATTTTATAGATATTGCCGAAGCAATAATTTATGGCAAATTAAAAAATTCAAAAATTGATGTCGACAAAAAAATCAGAATTGCAGTGGCTGCCTGTTCAAAAGGCTACCCGATAGATTATTCAAAAGTTTTAGGAAAAAAAGTTTTGGGAATTGAAAAAGCCATTGGAAAAGGAGTAAAAATTTATGGAGCAGGAATAAAAAAACAGGGGAAAAATTGGGTAGTGAATGGGGGAAGAGTTTTGTATGTCATGGGAGAGGGAAGAGAAAAAGTCTATTCTGCCATGAGACTCATTAGCATTGAAGGAGATAATTTACATTACAGAAAAGATATATGATACAGACGGTTAGAGTTAAAAATAATAATGATCCTAAAACCGCCAGAGTTTATCGGCTGGAAGGTGTTAGCGAAAAAAAGGCCAAAATTTTGGCGGAAAATTTGCTATGTGAAGAAATTAATCAAAGTTATACATTGAATAAACCGATACTCCAGGGTGTCACTATTGAAGTTGCCTACAAGCCCGGAGTGATGAATCCGGAGGTGGCCTCGATTATCAAAGCCGCTAAAGATTTGAAGATTAATCTTGTAGCTTGCGACTGCTCAAGAGAGTATGTCAGCAAAGCGCCTGTTTTCAATCCATTAATAGAGTACATTGTTGGAAGGCAACCAAAAACACTTCTTATTAAAGGGACTCTGGGCAAGACTAAAATTATCCCGATTCGCAAATTGTTGGATAACGAATTGATGATACTCTCCAAAGATAAACTTTTCTTAAGTCTTGAGGAAATGAAAGCCATCCAAGAGTATTTTCAGGATATAAAGCGTGATCCGACTGATGTGGAGCTTGAGACTTTGGCCCAAACTTGGAGCGAGCATTCGGGACATAAAACTTTCAAGTCAGAGATTATAGTTGATGGGAAAAAGAAAAGACCTTTGATTGAAAGAATTAAAGAGGAGGCGTTGAAACATAAGAAAAATATTGTTTCGGCATTTGTGGACAATTCCGGAGTAATGGATTTTTATGAAGATTTTGCCATTTGCGGTAAGGGAGAAACCCACAATGCCCCATCTGCCATTGAACCATACGGCGGCGCTATGACTGGCTCGGGTGGGGTGTTTCGCGATATTGCCGGAACAGGCCAGGGGGCCAAAAATGTTATTTCCCAGGATGTGTTTTGTTTTGCTCCGCCTGATTACGCAAAAGAAAAATTACCCCCCGGGACACTACCCCCAAAATATCTTCTGGAAAGGGTAGTGGCCGGAGTTCGCGATTATGGCAACAGAATGGGTATTCCCACCAACAACGGCTCAATACATTTTCATAATGATTTTAGAGCCAGACCGACTGTTTTTGTTGGCGCTTATGGAATAATGCCTAAAAAGTACGCCAAAAAAGGAGTTCCCAAAAAGGGAGATTTGATTGTGACGGTGGGGGGTAAAACCGGCAGAGATGGCATTCATGGGGCCACTTTTTCCAGTGGAGAGATGACAGAACGCACCATTGAAGTTAATGCAACTGCCGTGCAAATTGGCAACCCAATCGAGGAAAAAAGGATGTTTGATGCATTGCTTGAAGCTAGAGACCAGAACTTGATTAGGATGGTGCAGGATGTGGGGGGAGGTGGATTTTCTTCGGCCATTGGGGAAATTGGCGAAAATTTAGGGGTCAGTGTGGATATGAAAAAAGCTCCCTTAAAATATCAGGGGCTTTCTCCCTGGGAGATTTGGGTATCGGAGTCTCAAGAGAGAATGATAGTAGTTTTGCAAAAGAAAAACTTAAAAAAGTTTGAAAAGATCTGTCAAAAATATAATACGCAAGCTTCGGTTTTGGGAAAATTTGACGGAAGTAAAAAACTGAATATTTATTTTGACAAAGAACAAATCTGCAACTTGGATATGCGGTTTTTGCATCATGGACTGCCAAAGAGGACTTTGGAAGCACGAAATCCGAAACACGAAATCCGAAACATTAATTCCCCGACCCCCCCAAACACCCCAAAAGAATGGATCAAGATCTTGGAAAAAGTTTTATCATCTGGGGATGTTTGTTCTAAAGAGCCGATTGTGAGAATGTATGATCATACTGTTCAGGGGACTTCGGCACTTCCGCCTTTTACCGGAGTTAAGATGGATGGGCCCAATGACGCGGTGGTAATCCGGCCGCTTCTTGATAAACCTTACGGTATGATTGTCTCGCACGGATTAAATCCCGCATTAAATAATATAGATCCGTACTGGGGCAGCATTTGGGCGGCTACCGAGGCGGTTGCAAATTACGCGGCAGTTGGGGGAGATTATAAAGAGGCCTCTTTGATTAACAATTACATCTGGCCTTTTCCTGATGAGGAATCTTTATGGTCTCTTGACCAATCGGTGACAGCAGTTTGCGATTTTATGAAAACCCTAAAAATTCCTGTTATTTCCGGAAAAGACAGTCTTTCTAGTACCTACCGCAACGAAAGTATAGTTATTAAAATCCCGCCAGTTCTTTGTATATCTGTCTTTGGCAAAATTCCTGATGTCACCAAGACTGTTACTTCTGATTTTAAAAAAATTGGGTCAACGATTGTATTGGTTGGAAAACAGGATGTGAAAGTTGATTTAAAGGTTTTGCCAAAGGTTTTGGAAAAGATTCATCAGGCAATTATCAGTGGAAAAGTTTTAGCATCTCATGATGTTTCAGAGGGAGGATTGATAACTACAATTTTTGAAATGTGTTTGGGAGGAGGAGTTGGTGCACACCTGGAAGGTGGCCGAAGGGACTCCTTCCAGGTGGAAATGCTTTTTAATGAGACTGCGGGTTGTTTTATAGTAGAAGTAGAAAATGAAAAAATAGCCAAAGATTTATTTAACAATATTCCTTATCAAATTCTCGGCAAAACACAAAAAGAAAATAATATTAAAGTTGATAAACTTTTTGAAGTTTCTGTTGCTCAACTTTCCAAAGCCTGGAAAAAACCAATGGAGGAAATATTTGATGAGAGCGCCTAAAGTTTGTATTTTAAGAGCAGATGGGACTAATTGTGATGTGGAGCTTCACTATGCTTTTAAAAAATTTGGAGCAGATCCAGAATATGTCCATGTTAATGAATTGAGAAATAAAAGTAAGAGCCTAAAAGATTTTCAGGTTTTGGCTCTCCCGGGAGGATTTTCTTATGGTGATGATATTGCCTCCGGCAAAATCTGGGCAGTGGAACTTGTAAGTTTTTTCAAAGACGAACTGCTGGAGTTTTACAAAAAAGGCGGATTAATTGTAGGGATTTGCAACGGCTTTCAGGTGTTAATTAGGACAGGCCTGCTGCCGTTTGGCAATTTGGGAAAAATGGATGCAACGCTCGCCCATAATGACAGAGGCCATTTTGAATGCAGATGGGTTAGGGTGAGAAATGAAAAAAGTAAGCGGATTTTTTGGATGTCGGTTAATCATGGAGAAGGCAAATTTTTTGCTAACAATGAAACAATAAAAGCAATCGAAACAAAGAGGCTTGTGGTCTTTCGCTACATTGATAATCCCAACGGGTCATTGAATGATATTGCCGGAGTTACTGATCCAACCGGCCGGGTCATTGGTTTAATGCCCCATCCGGAAAAATTTGTGGATGAAACACAGTTTACAAATTGGCGGCGTGATAAAATAATAAAGCCTCATGGCGCATTTTTCTTTGAAGAAATAATAAGGAATTTATGATTATAATTATTGATTTCGGATCACAGACTTGTCACTTGATTGGTAGAAGATTGCGGGAACACGGTGTAAGAATCAAAATTATCCAGCCTGAAGATGCTCTTCGGGAAATAAAAAAAGAAAAACCAAAAGGCATAATTTTATCCGGCGGGCCGGCTTCTGTTTATAGCGAAGGCGCGCCGACTATTGATAAAAAAATCTTTGAGCTAAGTATCCCCATTTTGGGAATTTGTTATGGCTGGCAATTAACAGTCCATCTTTTGGGAGGGAAAGTGATTGGGAGCATGAAAGAATACGGACCGGCTAATTTAAAAATTATAAATGAGGACTATCTTTTTTCCGGAGTGGAAAATAATTCAATTGTTTGGGTAAGTCATGGAGACAGCGTGATAACTGTCCCTCAAGATTTTACGTATCTGGGAAGTACTGAAAATGTAAAGGCAGCAGCTGTAGCGAATTTAGACAAAAAGATTTTCGGGGTGCAGTTTCATCCGGAAGTTGATCATACTGTTTTTGGTAACGAGATTTTAAAAAACTTTGCCCAAAATATTTGTGGAATAAAACTTATTCCTCAAGCCATTGATATACAGGCAATCATCAGTAAAATCAAAGAAAAAGTTGGGAATGAAAAAGTAATTTGTGCTGTTTCCGGCGGGGTTGATTCTACTGTTGCTGCAACTTTGATTAGCAAAGCAATTGGTAAAAATCTTTACCCTATTTATATCGAAAGTGGTCTGATGCGACAGGGAACTAAAGAGGAAGTTTTGCAGATTTTTCCAAAGCTTGTCACAGTTGAAGCCCAAAAAGAATTTCTAGTTGAGCTGAAAGGTTTAACAGATCCTGAAGAAAAACGAAAAGCCATTGGTCGACTTTATATCAAATTATTTGAAAGGCAAGCACGTAAATTAAAGGGAGTGAAATTTCTCGCCCAGGGAACAATCTATTCGGATGTGATTGAAAGTAAGGGCACCAAAAAAGCAGACAAGATTAAATCCCATCATAATGTGGGAGGGTTGCCTGATGAGATGGATTTGGAGCTGCTGGAGCCGCTTAGGGAATTTTATAAAGATGAAGTAAGGAAAATTGGAGAAAAACTGGGATTGCCAAAAGAGCTGGTGCATAAACAGGTTTTTCCCGGTCCGGGACAGGCCATTAGAATTATTGGTGAAGTGACCAAAGAGCGGTTGGAAAGGCAGCAACAGGCCGACTCTATCGTAGTGGAGGAAATAAAAAAAGCCGGACTTTACGACAAAGTTTATATGAGTTTTGCAGTGCTGACAGATACCAAATCTACGGCAGTTAAAGGGGATGAGCGGGCTCACCTGGAAGTGGTGGCAATTAGAGTAATTGAATCAAAAGATGTGATGACAACTGTATGGTCAAAACTGCCCTTTGATCTGCTGCAGAGAATTTCATCACGCATTGTCAATGAAGTCCCCGGAGTTTCCCGGGTAGTGTATGACATCACCACTAAACCCCCGGCTACTATGGAATGGGAATAATATGTTAAGATACGTTTATGCCTTACATTAAAAAAGATCAGAGACCAGCTATTGATAAGTTAGTGAATCCTTTGATTGATCACTTAAAATCGCTTCCTTTAGACAATCAGGATGGGTCGTTAAATTATGCGGTGACTAAAATAATTAAACATGTTTATCCCCAAAAATATTTCCATTTCAATAGGGCATTGGGAGTCTTGACTGCTATCACCCTAGAGTTGTATAGAAAAATAATTGGTCCTTATGAGGATACTAAAATTAAAGAAAATGGTAATGTAGAATAATTTACAATTTTATATATTCTTCTCTTTTAGGGCCGGTGGAGATGAGGGAAATTTTAAGTCCCAGGAATTTTTTTATGAAATGTAGATATTCCTGGCAAGTTTGAGGAAGATCATGGAATTTTTTAATTTGACTTATGTCTTCCTTCCACCCCGGAAATTCTTTGTAAACAGGTGTTAGTTTTTCAAGTTCCTGATAACCGCAGCTGCTATATGAAATTGATTTGTCATTAAATTTATATCCTATACAGACTTTAATATTTTTAAGTCCTGACAAAACATCAATTTTGGTGATGACAATTTCCGTTATTCCGGAGACTTGACAGGCAAATTTAGTAGCTTCCAGATCGAGCCAGCCAATTCTTCTGGGTCTTCCCGTAGTTGTCCCAAATTCTTTTCCTTTTTCCCGGATATCATCACCTAATTTATCTGTTAATTCTGTTGGCAAAGGACCGCCACCAACTCTTGAAGTATAAGCTTTCACTACTCCCAAAACCTGGGAAATTTTCTGTACAGGTATTCCAGCTCCGGTATTAACTGCTCCTGGAATGGTATTTGATGCCGTAGAAAATGGATAAGGAGAAAAATCAACATCAAGCATCACTGCTTGGGCCCCCTCCATTAGAATTTTCTTGTTTTCAGAAATAGCTTTTTGCAATAAAGTATAAGTATCCGCAACATATGGCAAAATCACTTTTTTTAAATCCGCTATTTTTTTTAATTCTTTTTTGATATTTATTTCTTCTACACCCAAAGCTTTCAAAATTTTATTTTTAATATTGGCCTGAAAGCTAAATTTTTCCACAAACAAATCCCAGTTTTTTAGCTCATAAATTCTGATGCCGTTATAACTTACTTTATCGGCGTAAGAGGGCCCAATGCCTCTTGCAGTTGTACCAAGTTTTTCTTTCCCTCTGGCATTTTCATAAGCTTGATCCAGGGCTTTATGATAGGCAAGTACTAAATGGCATCTGTCAGAAATAAAAAGTCTCTTAGTTACATCAAACATTTTTATCTCCTCTGCTAAAACCTCCAAATCAACCACCACCCCGTTGGCAATGACGCATTTTACTTTTGGATGTAAAATTCCGGAAGGCACAAGATGCAAAGGATATGTTTTGTTATTTACTACAACGGTGTGGCCGGCATTATTTCCGCCGTGAAAGCGGACCACATAATCTGCTTTTTCGGATAATAAGTCAACAATTTTGCCTTTGCCTTCATCTCCCCATTGGGTTCCAATTATTACTGTGACACTATCTTTCATGGAGAGAGTGTAGCATAAGTTTTTGACATTTGGTAGTGTATTTAATATAATAAGCTATGGGAATCAAAAACTATACGATTGTTACTTTAGGTTCTCACTCGGCTCTTCAAATCCTCAAAGGGGCCAAAGATGAGGGATTTAAAACTCTGGTTGTAGCCACTCCTGACCGCGAAACTCTTTACAAATCTTACTCCAATTTCATTGACAAAGTTTTAGAAATAAGTTCTTGGGATGAATTTCCCAAACTGGAAAAGGATCTTCTTGCAAGAAATTGCATAATCATTCCTCATGGTTCTTTTGTGGCCTATTTAGGTATGGATGAAAATAAGAAAATGAAAGTTCCGTATTTTGGCAATAAGCTGGTTTTGGATTGGGAAGAGAACAGGAAAATGCAAAGGGAGTGGATGGAAAAAAGCGGTATTAAAGTGCCTCACCGATTTCGCAAAGGAGATAAAATTGACAGACCGGTGATTGTTAAATCTTATGGAGCAGCCGGGGGCAAAGGTTATTTTACAGCCAGAAATCAAAAAGAATTTGATGAAAAATTAAAAAATTACAACGAGGAAAGATTTATTGTCCAGGAATACGTGATTGGAGTGCCTGTTTATTTTCATTTTTTCTACTCCCCCTTAACTAAAAAGGTGGAGATAATGAGCGTTGATAAAAGATATGAAACCAATGTTGACTCACTGGGTAGAATTCCAGCCAAGAACCAGCGGGGTATAGCAATTGAGCCGACTTTTGAGGTGGTAGCCAATATTCCCATGGCAGTTAGGGAATCAATGCTGGCAGAGGCAGTTTCCATGGCGCAGAGGGTCATTAAAACTTCTCAAAAATTAATACCTCCCAAAGGTTTGTTTGGACCATTTTGTTTGGAAACAATTATTACTTCAATGGAGGAAATTTATATTATTGAAATATCTGCCAGAATTGTGGCCGGGACAAACTGTTTTATTAACGGCTCTCCGTATACATATCTAAATTATGACGAGCCAATGTCAACGGGGAGAAGAATTGCTCGCGAAATAAAGAATGCTATTAAACAAAATAAACTAAAGGAGGTGTTGGATTAAGATGCATACCATAGCTGTATTAGGATCACACTCTGCTTTGGATGTTTGCAGAGGTGCAAAAGACATGGGGTTTAAAACTCTGGTTATTTGCCAAAAAGGCAGAGACAAAACATATCAAAAATATTTTAAAAATATAGTTGATGAATGTTTGATTTTGGATAAATTCTCCGATATTTTAAAACCGCAAGTTCAAAAAAAACTTCTGGAAAAAAATGCTATATTTATTCCACACAGATCTTTTGAAGTTTACATCAATGACTACAGTGCTATTGAGAAAAAATTCAAAGTCCCCATGTTTGGAAACAGGTTTTTACTGAAAGTAGAAGAACGGGGAATAAAACCAAACCAGTATGATCTTTTAGACAAGGCAAATATTAGATATCCCAAACAATTTAAAAACCCACAAGATATAGATCGCATTGTTCTTGTAAAGGTTCAAGAGAAAGAGAGAGGATATGAAAGAGCTTTCTTTGTAGCTAAAGATGCAAAAGAATTTGAAATCAAAGCAAAAGAAAAAATGAGGAGAGGAGATTTTACAAAAAAGCAATTATCGCAAGCTATTATAGAGGAGTTTATCCCTGGGGTACAAGTAAATTTTAATTTCTTCTTCGATCCCATAAATAATAGATTAGAACTAATAGGTACTGACACTAGAAGACAGACAAACCAAGAAGGAGTTATGAAATTAACAAAAGATTTGATAGATGCATATTTGGAAAGCGGTGGGATAATTAAGTATGAAGAAGCTAGTCATATTGCCGTTACAGTTTTAGAATCCCTTTTAGAAGGCGCATTTGAAATGGGCGAGAAATTTGTGAAAGCAACCCAAGTATTATACAAGCCAGGAGTAATAGGTCCTTTTGGTCTACAAACAATGATAACAGCCGGCCCTCCCAAAAAAGAAATTATTGTTTTTGACGTGTCCCCGCGAATGCCCGGGAGCCCCGGAATTTTTGCTACCCCTTATAGCGGATACTTATTTGGAGAAAATGTTAGCATGGGTAAGAGAGTGGCCATGGAAATAAAAGAGGCTTTAGAGAAAGGAGAATTAGATAAAATTTTAACATGAAGTATGCACTTTTAAGCGTTTATGATAAGACTGGCATTGTTGATTTCACCAAGGTTTTAATAAAGTCAGGTTATGAAATTATTGCTACAGGAGGTACTGACAATGTACTGACAGAGGCCGAATTAAAAGTTACTCCGATTGATATGATAACAGGTAATCCCAAAGAATCTTTTGACGGCAGAATCAAAACCATCAGTTTCCAAATAGAGTCCGGCATTTTATATGACAGAAAAAATCCAAAACATGTTGAGGAAGCTGAAAAATTAAATATTCCGCAAATTGATGTTGTAGTTTGTAACCTTTATCCATTTGAACAAAAACAAACCATTGAAAATATTGATGTAGGGGGGCCAACCATGATTCGGGCTGCTGCTAAAAATTATGAAAATGTTTTGGTGGTTGTGGACCCAAAAGATTATGGAAAAGTGGCAGCTGCTTTGGAGAATGGAAAGGGCACTGACGAACTAAAAAAAGATCTGGCAGCCAAAGCTTTTTATCATTTATCATTTTACGATTCTCAAGTAGGAAATTATTTTTCTGCGGAAAAGTTTCCGGAAGAATTGACAATTCCCTTAAGAAGAGAAAAAGTTTTAAGGTACGGAGAAAATCCACATCAAGAGGGGGCTTTGTATCTTATACCAAATACCAATTCACCTCTTGCCAAACTAAAACATTTTTGGGGAAGAAAGCTCTCCGGCACAAATATTGGGGACATGTATGCGGGGATAGAAACTGTCAGGCAATTTAACGAGCCGGCTGCCTGCGTCATCAAACATTTAAGCCCTTGCGGTATTGCCTTGGGAAAAGATGCAAAAGAGGCTTTGGACCGCGCTATTCAGGCAGACCCGGTTTCCGCATTCGGGGGAGTCATGGTTATTAACAAGCCGATGGATGTTGATGCTGCCAAAGTGATTGCTACTTTCAAAAATGAAAAAGAAGGAAATGTGGATGTGGTGGCAGTGCCGGAAATTTCTCAAGCCGCGCTGGAAGTTTTGAAAAAAGTCAGGAAAAGTATGGGAATTTATACGTTTGGAGACATACCTAAAAAGCGGAGCGAAAAATGGGATTTGAGATGGTTTACCGGAACCATGCTTTTGCAGGATTTTGATGATAATATTGAAGAAAGTTTTAAGAGTTGGGAAGTTGTGACAAAAATAAAGCCTGATAAAAAACAACTTGAACAAATGAAATTTGGATTTAAAGCAGTCAGGGCTGTCAGATCTAATGCGGTTTTGGTGGTAGATGAAAATATTCCCATGACGCGGGGGATTGGTTCGGGACAAACATCCAGAATCGGCGCCACCAAAATTGCTCTGGAGCAGGCAGGTAAATCTGCTAAGGGTGGAATTTTAGTGAGTGACAGCTTTTTTCCTTTTGATGACTCGGTTAAACTGGCTGCAAAATTTGGAATTTCTGCTATAGTAGAACAAGGGGGATCGATCAACGATTCGGCGTCTGTGAAGGCCGCTGATCAGGCGGCAGTAGCAATGGTTTTTACCAAAAGAAGGGCATTCCGTCATTAATATGAAATACGAATCACCATTTTCTTGGAGATATGGATCAGCGGAAATGAGGGAAATTTTCTCCGAGGAGTATAAATATAAACTTTGGAGAAAGATTTGGGTGGCGCTGGCCCGGGCCCAAAATAAAGCAGGATTGGTAAGCGATGAAGAACTGAAAGACTTGGAGAAAAATCAAGACAATCTTGATATCCGAAGAATCTGGGAAATTGAAAAAGACACTGGCCATGATGTGGTGGCTGCCATCAAAGAATTTGCCGAAAAAGCCAAAGCGGGGGGAGGAAAAATTCACCTCGGCGCCACCAGTATGGATATTTCCGATAATGCGGAAACTATCAGGA
The DNA here is from genome assembly GCA_964625535.1 of uncultured Gammaproteobacteria bacterium. Lineage (GTDB taxonomy): Bacteria > Patescibacteriota > Microgenomatia > Daviesbacterales > UBA10151 > UBA9644. The sequence goes on along the minus strand of CAZVEX010000003.1, from coordinate 7,913 downwards.
TGCAGGAGGCCCTGAATATTATCGAAAAGAAGTTAATTGCGCTTCTAAAAGTTTTTGAAGAAAAAATTGAAAAATATGCGGATTTTGTTTGCATGGGATATACCCATTTGCAGCCGGCCGAACCGACCACCCTAGGTTACAGATTTGCTTTTTATGCCCAGGATTTATTAATGGATTTGGAGCTTTTGCAGTTTGTTAAAAAGAATTTAAAGAGTAAGGGGCTAAAAGGCGCTGTTGGAACATCTGCCAGTTTTGTTAAATTATTGGATGAAAAAAGAGCTAAAGAAATGGAAGAGTCGGTGCTGGCAAAATTAGGGCTGGAGGCATTTGAAATTACCAACCAGACAGCTCCCAGAAAAATAGAAGTTTGGCTGGCAAATTTACTGGCGGGGGTTGCCCAATCTCTAAATAAATTTGCTTTTGATTTAAGGATCATGCAATCTCCCGGGTTTGGCGAGTGGCAGGAGCCTTTTGGTAAAACTCAAGTCGGTTCATCTGCCATGCCTTTTAAAAAAAATCCTATCAAGGCAGAACAAATCTGCTCATTGGCAAGACTGGTGGTTAATTTGTCCAGGACAACTTGGGATAATGCTGCCAGTCAATTACTGGAAAGAACCCTGGATGATTCGGCCGTGAGACGTGTGGCAATTCCGGAAATGTTTTTGGCGCTGGACGAGATGTTAACATCAGCCACAAAAATTATTGACGGGCTAGTTATTAATGAAAGAAAAATTCATAAAAATCTGGAAACTTATTGGCCGTTTTCTGTAAGCGAGATAGTTTTAATTGAAGCAGTTAAAAAAGGAGCCAATCGGCAAAAAATGCATGAAGTTTTAAGAGAAATTTCCCTGAAAGCAGGGGAGGGAAATTCCGTGGAAGATTTGCTGGTAAGTAATCCGGAAATAGCTAAATTTTTAAAGCCGACGGAAATTGATCAACTTTTAGATGCCAAAAATCACATTGGCAATGCCCCTAAAAAAGCTTTAGAATTAGCTAATATAATTAAGAAAATATAATGAAAAAAGTATTGGTTATTGCTGCATCTGAATCTGATTTACCGATTATGAATGATGCTGGAAAAATTTTGGAAGAGTTTGGGGTGGAGTATGAAATGACCATTTCTTCTGCACACAGGTCCCCTGAAAGAACTGTTGAACTTGTCAAAGAGTTTCAAAAAAATGGCGGTAAAGTTATTATCGCCGGGGCAGGTCTGGCTGCTCATTTGGCCGGAGCAGTAGCAGCCCATTTTCCTCTGCCTGTTATTGGAGTACCGTTAAAAAGCGGATCGTTGGAAGGGATAGACGCGTTTTTAGCAACCATGCAAATGCCCCCAGGAGTGCCTGTTGCCACAGTTGCAATAAATGGAGCAAAAAATGCAGGGATTTTGGCAATACAAATTTTAGCAACCGCGGATAAAGATTTGGAGAAAAAATTAGTTGATTATAAAAATAAGTTAAAATGACGGCGTTAAAAACAGTTAATATAAAAGGCTTGGGTAAAAAAATCCAGGGAAAGGTAAGAGATATCTATGTTGTTAAGGGTAAGCGAATCTTCATAACTACGGACAGACAATCGGCTTTTGATAAAGTTTTAGGGTATATTCCTTTCAAAGGACAAGTTCTGACTGCTTTATCCGCATTTTGGTTTGAAAAGACAAAAGATATTATTCAAAACCATCTAATTTCTGTTCCGGATCCGAATGTTTTGCTGGTGAAAGAGTGCAAATTAATTCCTATTGAAATGGTCGTTAGAGGTTACATTACAGGAGTAACTGACACTTCAATCTGGGGTTCATATGAGAAAGGGAAAAGAGTAATTTATGGTATTAAATTTCCGGAGGGATTGAAAAAGAATCAAAAATTGCCAAAACCGGTGATAACCCCTACCACTAAGGCCGCCAGAGGTCATGATGAAAGATTAACTGAAAAAGAAATTATTCAAAAGAAAATTGTAAACCCCTCACTCTGGAAACAGATGAAAAAAGCGGCGCTAGCGCTTTTTGAAAGAGGACGCGAAATCTGTGACAAAGCAGGTATTGTTTTGGTTGATACAAAATATGAATTTGGACTAGATGAAAATGGAAAACTAATTTTAATTGACGAGATCCACACTCCGGATTCATCAAGATTTTGGGTTAAAAAAACTCACAAGGAAAGGTATAAAAAAGGTTTAGAGCCAGAAAACTTTGATAAAGAGTTTATACGACTTTGGTATATAGAAAGAATAGATCCCTATAAAGACAAAATTATTCCTATGTCTGCAGAGCTTGTTGCTGCAGCGTCACAGCGTTACATAGCAATTTATGAAAAAATTACTGGAAAGAAGTTTATTCCAGATAGAAGTAAAAATGTTAATAAGAGAATTCAAGATAATCTTCATGGTATAATTTAAGTCTTATGGCCAATGATAACGGTTTTGTACTTTTGACAGGAACTGCCAATGTAAAACTGGCAAAAGATGTTGCCAAAATTTTGGGTAAAGATGCGGATGAAACAGTTTCTACTTTTGCCGACGGAGAAAAGCGAATTATCATCCCTGAAAACCTGCGCAAACGGGATGTTTTTATAATTCAGCCAACCTGTCCTCCGGTTGATTCAAATATTGTAGAGTTATTTTTGATCATTGATGCTGCCAAAAGATCCTCCGCATCAGAGGTTTCCGCAATAATTCCTTATTTTGGCTATTCAAGGCAAGACAGGAAAGATAGACCAAGGGTTCCAATTTCCGCATCAATAATAGCCAGACTTATTGAATATGCCGGGGCTGATCGAATTTTAACTGTAGATATTCACTCGGAACAGGAACCCGGTTTCGTGGAGATTCCCTGGGATAATTTATATGCCTCGTACTCACTTTTCCCAATTCTGAAAAAATATTTCAAGTTCAGTATGGTGGTTGCTTCGCCTGATAAGGGTGGGGTGTTAAAAGCTTCCTTCTATGCAGATTATTTGAATGCTGACGGGATAGCTATAGTTTTTAAAGAGAGAGATGTTCAAACGCAAAATGAAAGTAAGGCATTTGAGATGATCGGAGATGTGAGAAATAAAGATGTATTAATCGTTGATGATATGATTGATACAGCGGGAACAGTTATAGAGGCAGCTAAGATACTTAAGGAAAGGGGAGCAAAAAGTATTTGTGTCGCTGCTACCCACGGACTATTTTCTGATCCGGCACCAAAGAAAATTGCAGACTCTCCCTTGGATAAAATTTTTATCACAGATACAGTACCTATAAGAAAGGAAATGTTAGATAACCCCAAAGTAGAAGTTGTTTCTATTGCTCCGCTTTTAGCAGAAGCAATAAATTGTATACATAACGGTTATTCGATTTCTGAAAAATTAATCCCCCACACGCATCCAAGAGAAAGACATTAACGCAAATCCAAAGTTTTCCCTTCAAAGGTAATATTTTTTGGGTTGATTACAACTTTTCTTTCACCCTTTTCAATATGACCTGCATCCAAGCTTTCAAAACCATTTCGGGAAATAATTTGTTGAGCTTTTGCAACATCACTTGTGGATAGAAAAATAGCATAATCCTGGCCCATATTAAAAGTCTCATACATTTCATAATCATCTATTCCAGCATGCTTTTGTATAAATAAGAAAACTGGCTGCGGCTCAAATAATTTTTCTATGACATAAGTAAAGTTTCTTGGGGATCTCATGATTTTTCGAAGCCCATGTCCGGTGATATTAGAAACATAATGAATATCAATACCCTCATCAAGCAAATCTTGAATTAGTTTGGCATAGATATTAGTTTTAGTTAAAATTGCTTCTCCAAACATTTTGCCATCAGATAATTTTTCTGCATATCTTTCCGGTAATTTTTTAGCAACAGCTCGAGCAAGTGATATGCCATTTGTATTTATGCCGTTGCTTCTAAGAAATAAAATCCGATCACCGGAGGAAATTTTTTTATCTGCGATTAACCTTTTTTCAGAGGTGATTATTCCCACCGCAGAACCTCCCAAATCTACTGTCCCTGGCACAATGATATCTTTTAAGGTGGGCGTTTCCCCGCCGCCCCATGAAACTCCTGCCAGATCGCAGGCATCTTTCCAGCCCGCAGTTAAATCCCTCATGCGCTCGCCGTCTTGCAACCAACTGTTATCTTCAATAGCCCAATAGGCATGAATCGCCAAAGGCTTTGCGCCGACTGTAGATAAGTCATTGATAATAGTAGCGACAGTGTCGTGACCGACTACATCATAGTAGGTTTTACCGGTGATTTTTCTCATCTCATCCGCTACCAGGTTTTTGGTTCCCAAACCTTCAATGACAGAGGCCATAAAAACTAGACCCTGTTTCCAAACATATGCCGATTCGCCCCTGGAGCTACTTACTTCTTCAAAACCATTTTGGAGATTTTTTGCAGTGTCTGAGGCAGCAGTTTGAGCCAATTTTTTAATGGGGTCTTTGATAGAATAGTCATCACCAACCTGCGAGTAAGTAATTTTTTTCTTTCCCATGGCGTAACTATACCATATTACCGGCCTCTTTTTAATATAAAAGTAACCTCCATTCCCAAAAAGGAAAGAATTTTCTTTTTAACCGCAAAGCCATTGTTGAGAATTAGTTTTTCCAGCTCATGGTGGTGAAAGGGGTGAAGATGAGCATTTTGCCAAACTTGACCTTTCGTTTTTTCCCAAAACCACCAGACTATCCTAAACAGCATATTTCCGGAATCCATGGTTAAAAGTAAGTGGCCGTCTTTTTTTAAAACCCTTTTTGCCTCATTGAGAACTTTTTGGGGATTTTCAACATGTTCTATGGTTTCATAACATAAAATAAGATCAAAACTTTCATCTTTAAAGAGTAGTTTTTCCGCAGATGCTACTTTAAATTCTATATGCGGGTAAGCGCTTTTGGCATAGGCTATAGCTTTATCGTAAACATCAATGCCGAGAAATTGTTTGCCCGGATAAATTTTAGCTATTTCCGAAATCATGTAACCCGAAGCGCAACCGACATCAAGGCAATTTTTAAATTTAAGGTCTTTAATAATTTTTTTGGCTAGGCTGATTTTCTTGTTGTGCCACAGCCACTGAAAGAAATTATTTTTTACGCCGTTTTGATAATAAGCGACAGGAACTTTATTCCAAATATTATAAAGCTTGTGATTTTTCATAATGTTGAATGCTAAATCCGCTAAACTTTTTTACTTCAATTAATTTTCCATTTTTGCTAACCCATGTTCTGCCTAAATTTTTATAAACTTCCGGAATTCTGCCGGTTTCGGAAATGATCATGAAAATAATTTTTTCTTGTTTTTTTGAGCTTGGCAAAAGATCATAAGGATGAAGTTGATCTCCACCCAGCCAGCTGGGAATGTAACCGTATTTTTCCCTGCCGTACCAGTTATAAAGATAAGCCCACAAGCCGTTGTAGTAAAGAGGGTAAGTGACGGCGTTAATGGCAAAGGGTTGACCTTGGGAAGCTGAATAGGTATAATCCACCATTTCCAGCTGGTATTTCAAATAAGAGGTGGAATCATAAATAGAATTAAATAGTTCATATGCTGGCTGGGGTCTTTGCATGATTAAGGTAAAGTTACTAATACCAATTATCAAAATAATGGGCAAAATTATGAATAAATATTTAAGTTTATATATAGCGTAGCCGGAGATTAAGGCAATGGCCGGGGGAACAGCTATTAAAAACCAGGGTTTATCGTGATAACCAAGAGCGAGCATGACCACCGGAGAAAATAGATAAAGAAGTAAAAAAAAGATACCATATTTTTCTTGCTGTGGTGCTTTCTTTGAGAAAATATAAAAAAACGCAGTCAGAATAATTAAAGCTCCTAAATAAATTCCCAGGTCTTGCCTTTGAGGAAATAAATTATTGGAAAAATTTTTAAAAAAATCTTCCTGAAAAAGACTAATTCTTTGAACAAAGGATAACCTGGTTGCCTCATCAAAAGTTTGGGAAAACGCAAGTAAAGTTTTTATCCCGGAAAAATTTAATTTTATTTCAGCAAGAATCAAAGTGGAAATGGCGGCCAGAAAAATTAAAATAGAAAAAAATAATAATTTCAAGGTTGGAAATTTCGGTCTGAAAATTAACCAAAAAATGATCAAGACCGGAAACAGATATAAAAATGTTAGATCCGCCTGCAGAGATAAACCTAATGCAGCAAAGCTGATTGGAAGACCCCATTTTTTTCTTTGGTAAAATTGCCACAAGCCTAAATAAAATATGGGGGTGGTTAAAATAGAAGTTGTATCAATGGTCAGCCAGCCGGAAAACTTAATCATTTCAAACGACACGGCAACTATAAAGGCGGATATTAAGGCCGGCAAAGTTTTATTAAAGATAGACTTGGACAGGAAAAAAATTACTACGGCAACAGCCGTATTAAAAAAGATATTCCAGTAAACGCTTGCTAAAAAATTTCCGGAAGAAATTAAAAATGGAATTAAATTATAATAATAGTAAAAAACTCCATGATGCAGCCGGGCATCCCCATAAACGGCCCGGCCAATAACTAATGGATCATGATCTACTGCCAGTTTGTAGGTATAAAATTGGTCCTCAATCTGGTCAAAATCAAAAATAACATTGGCATCGTGGACATACAACAGCCGCAAACCCACTCCCAAAATAAAAATTACTAAAATTAAAATTTTAAGCATCAGGAACCTCCGGTAAAGCCAAAAAATAGTTTGGATAAATCAATATTGGCAAAATGCAGGTACCACTCATTCCAAATTTTGTAAATCAGCACGATTGCCCAAATTAAAATAATGTGTTTTTTGTATGTTAAATAAGTTTTCTTCTCATCTTTTTGTTTGAACAAAATAAGAGCATAAATCATCATCAAAGGTTCCAAAAAATTTTGAAAATAGAAAAAGATTAATTCGTTCCCCAACGCAAAATAAAGAATCTGTCCGATGCTTCTGTAGATGAAAAGAACCACCACTACCTTTCTGATAGACCATCTCCATCCCAACACCAGCATAAAAATATAGGAGATAAAATCCATGGATTTATCAATTATTTGATAGATAGCATCACTCATTCCCAACGAGAGCAAAATATCTCCATCCGCAACATCCAAAAAATAATTTCCCCATAAACCAAACAGAGGGAATTTAAGCATGCTGGCCGGGATCAGCACTTTAAGAAGAATTATTATAACTTGCAGAACTTCAGCCATTCTTCTTTAATCATAACATTAAAAATTCAGCAAATTAGGTTTTTACTTTGGAAATTACCCAGCGGAATATAAAATAGGGAAGAACTAAAAGAACAGGCCAGATAATAAGGAAAAATAGAAATGATCCCACAGGATCCGAAACTACATTTACTCCATCTCCTTCCTGGGGCTTAAATAGAAAAAATTCCATAATTTGTCCCAAAACTATGGCTACAACTGCCACAATTTTCCAGCTGTATTTTTTATACAGGAACCAAAAAATGGTTGCCAGTATTAAGTAGATGACAGTTGTAGGGATAAACATGGAAAGGGAGGAGAACATAGATTCTTTACCTCCGGGAGGAATTTCTTTGGGAAAACAGTTCATATTTTCCAGACATACGGGTAAAATCTCTCCGAAAATTAGCCCCCAAAAAAAGATAAACGGAATAAACCATTTGGACAAATTAAAATTTGCCTGCCACCACATAATTTAATTATAACTCAAATATAACTCAAATATGGTAATCTCCTCCCACAAGTCTCTATTGTACTGAGCGTAGTCGAAGTGTAAAATTTGCTAGTTAATCTAGCCTCACGGATTTTAAAGATTCCGCAGGTGTCCGCTCATTCCACCCCAAGGGTGGATGTTTTGCCGGCCTTTAAATGGTAATTCAGGAATTTGTTGCAACAGTCCAAACCAAACATAATTTAATTTATATTAAATTCTGTGAAGAATGATCCCTAAAATAATTAGAAAATGCAGA
>CAZVEX010000002.1:0-157639 GCA_964625535.1 uncultured Gammaproteobacteria bacterium | reverse complement strand
ACAAGTAGAGCTTCTGTGTCGGCTGCAGTCATTTGAGAGCCGGCATATTCGACATTGATACCAAGATCTTCTGCCTGTTGTGTAGTCCTGGCTGCATGCCAGCTGCCGGCAGCAAGAGCCAAGGTTTCAGGTAGATCAATTTGCCATTGGGACATAGTTATTCTTTTTTCTTCCTCCGGATAATTTGTAGGGGTTGCACGACTGCGGTGCAATCTAGCTCTCCCTGTTCGTAGATTGATGGCAAGCTCTGTATCAAACTGTGGTAGCGGCGGTTGAGAAACGCTTTCTTTACCCATGATCTTAATTATACAACTTTAATAAAATTTTAGACAATGAAGGGCCTTCTGGTCCTTCTACTTCTTGCATATAGTTTCAGATTATAGCAAAAATCTCCCTGATTGTTAACTCAAGAGAATTTGTGGTTATTTGGATAACCTGGAAGGCTATTTTAAAGGTTCGTTTCTAATTCTCCTTCATTAGTTAATTATCATAGATTCTGGAATTTTGGGCTGTGTGATCAAATTGAATAATACCGTACCGTTGGGTGCTAATTCTAAAAGTAAAAGTAGCGGCAGTGCCGCTTAAATTATCGCCCAGCTCTTGAATCAATTGCCAGACACTTAAAATGTTGGAATACTGGTTTGTTTGCGAAGCAATGGCTACTGCAGAAGCAGACTTAGGAAAGGTCAGGAATAAAAGAATAAAAAGGCTGATTAAAAATTTAATCACGGGTTTCATTATGGAGGAAATTTAGATTATAATACAACAGTCATGATCACAAAACAGGAGAAAAGATATGTCAAAAATGCCCTGTGGTTATCGCATACTTCTTTACGGGATTTTTTAAATTGCCCCCGGGCTTTTTATTTTAAAAATGTTTATAGAGATAAAACCACCGGCTATAAACTGCAAATTGCCTCCCCCCACCTCACCTTGGGTTCGCTGGTCCATGACATGGTCAAATGGTTTTTGGAAATGCAAAAACAAGTAGGCAGGGAACAGCTGTTGGTCAGGTTTGATAATTTTTGGCTTAAATACCAGGGGAAAAGAGGGGGATTTGTTTCCAAAGAAGAAGAGGAAAGTTTTAAAGATAGAGGTAGGAAAATGCTGGAGAGCTTTTATGACACAGCCAAAATTTTAGGCAAAATGGTTCCTACCATGGACTTTCCTAAGTATTATCTGGATGATATGGTTGTCTTATTTGGCAATCTGGATTATATGGAAGAGCTGCCTGATGGATCCTTGCACATCATTGATTTTAAAACCGGCACCAAAGACGAGGAAGATCCCTTGCAGCTGCATATTTATGCCATTTTGGCAGAGGCCAATTTGCAAAAACCGGTGAAAAAAATAAGTTACTGGTATCTGGACAGGGACTCCGAGCCCAAAGAAGCGGTGCTGGATTCTTTGGAAGAAAAGTTGGGATATTTAAAACAAAAAGGTCGGGAAATTAAAAAAGCCATTGAGGTGGGTGAATGGGTTTGCTCAAAGAGTTCTGCACCGTCGGGTGCGGGGTGTTTTGACTGTCAAAATTATCAGGCTATATTAGATGGCAAAGGAGAGTTTCAATTTGAAGATTTTAAATTCAAAAAAATGGTGTATTTTCTACCCCGCTAATTTAATTTCTGCCAGGGTATTGTGGGAATGAAAGCCGTTTTGGGGGAGGCTGGCAAATAGCTTGATGGAGGAAATTTTAATGGGGTCAAAGGCTTGGGCCATAATTTTTTCCAGGTTCGCTTCTAATTTTTGATCTATTTTGAGATGGTTATTAGCTTTGGCAATGGAGATATGGGGGATGAAACGACGTTCATCAACCGGTAGGTGTAAACTTGCCAGTCCATCCTTAATCCGTTCCCGGATCAGCAGAATTTTATCAATGTCACCTTTAACCCCCACCCATAAGGCTTGGGGATGATGCAGATGGGGAAAGCCGTCAATATAGGCAGGGGTGACCTCAAAGTTTGGTACATTTTCTGCAGCCTTTCGGATAATTTCGGCTAATTGACCTTTTAACTCCACTGGTTGTTCTCCCAAAAAAGCCAAAGTGAGATGAATTTTGGCCAAATCAGTCAGTCTTACTTGAGGAATTAATGTATGCAATTTAGCCTGTATAGCTTGAAACTGCAATAAATTCTCATTCGGTATTTCCAGACCTATAAAAAATCTCATGATGGTTTATGGTTCAATGAGCTACTCCTTAGTTCCCACCAGATAAACTGCCTGCCAGGGGCGATAGCTTGATTTCCAGGTTTCTTTGATGATTGTCTCACCCCCTCTGGTGACAGTTCTTTGGAAGCTGACATCTGCTCCCCAGGCTGCCCAGTCCACCTGTCTCACTTCGCCTTTGGGTAAAGTGGGATCATCTTGGCGAAGCTCTGGTGGAGGAGGAGTCTGATTAGCGACAACTGATTTGGAAATGGTAGATATCCTGCCATCAGGGGTACCGTATAAATCTACATACAAAGTGGTGCCTGTCGTGTAGGCCTGAATTAAGATATGGGCCGGGGTGTCATTTTTAAACTGGAAGTCAACACTGGGATAAAAAACTGTGGCATCCAAACCGGGCGGAAAACCTTGCTCATAATAACCCACCCTGTAGGCATGGGCCGTTCTTTTAACAACCGGCAGCCCGGCGTTTAATACTGCCCGAAAAAGGGTAGTGGAATCCTGGCAAACTCCGCCGCCGTCATCCAAAACAGTTCTACCTTCTTTAATGACATAGGCTTTGCGAAAACCGGTGGCCTCGGTAATATCTCCCACTGTTTGGTTAAAAGAAAAAACCTCACCGGGCGCAACTAAAACTCCGTTGATTTTTTGGGCTGTTAAGTTGATGTTATAAATTCTATTGGGGATCGATCCGGCAAAATGGGAGAGACCGCGGCCCAACAGTTCTTTGATCCCCAAAGAGTTGACATCTTGAGTATAAATTTTGGGTTTGACCACTGCTACCGGTAAACTAATAATTTTTGATCCCTGGTCTGTTAAAGCAGCGCTGATTTGCTGGTAAGATTTTTCCAGATCCAGCTTTCTGCCTTCTTGAGAGGGGCGGAAGGCAGCGACTCTTTTGGTTTGGGGGTTAAACTCAAACAAGCCTTCTTGCACTGCCTGATCAATTTCCGAGACAATTCTTTTCAAATAAATATAAGTTTTGTCTTTATCCAAAAGCAGATCTCCCCCTTTTTCTAAACCCAACAATGTTAATAGTTGTTTGATGTCCAAAATCCAAGTATTTTCTTCAAAGACTAGTTTAATAGGCTCACTTTTTAACGTTTCCAAAGCTTGTTTTGCTCTCACCGCATGGTTGGTAGTAACTTTGGGAGGGATTGCTTTTACGGGTAGCTCAAAAATGGTTTGGCCAAACAGCAAATACTCTGCGATCCTATCTTTGAACTCCTCTTGATCCAGCTCCAATCCGTCGCTTGAATCTTCAATTTCTATCCTGGCAGAAGCAGATCCTTCAGGAGTGGTGATCTCATTAAAAATCAACCTGGCATCCCGGGGTTGTTGATAGGTGGCCTGGGCTATTTTTTGCAGTTGCCCTTCAATATTAAAATAGACTTGGGGATAAACCTCATGATTAAAAAATAAGGTTTTAAGCTGTTCTCTGTGGCCGGTTTGAAAAGCTTCATACAAGGCAGTATAGTCCAGTTTGGCAGAAGCGGTGGCAAGATCAATAGTAAATTCCTCAAACTGCAGTTTCTCGTTTACCCTTTGGGAAAATTTGGCAGATACCACTCTTTGGGCTTGAGCGCTGGTTAAAAAGGTGATGTTGGTATCCCCCACATAGGTAAAGGGGAAAAATTTATCCTGAAAAATTACTTCAAAAGTTAAGATGATCAATACGATGAGAACGATGAAAAGGATTACAGGCAGCGCAAACTTTTTAGCCAAATTCTGAACTCTTTTTCTCACGGGCATATTTTACAGCTGTTAGGATATAATAGAAAGAATGAAGAAAATAATCATTATTGCCTTGTCGCTGAGTATTATTCTGGGATTTTTATTTTGGAAATTTGGGCCAAATCTTTTTCAGCGGGGCGGGCCGTCAGGCCCGGTAGAGCTCACCTACTGGGGTCTGTGGGAAGAAGAGGATCTACTGCGCCCTGCGATTTTGCAGTTTGAAAACCAAAACCCCAACATTAAAATAAATTATGTCCGGCAATCGTCAGTCAATTATAAATCCAGGGTCCAGACCCAAGTCCGGGAAGGCACCGGACCTGATGTTTTTAGGATTCATAACTCCTGGCTGCCCATGTTTGAGGCTGATCTATTCCCCGCCCCGGCAGATGTTTTTACCTTTGATGATTATAAAAACACTTTTTATCCGGTGGCAGTATCATCCTTGGTGAAAAACGGGCAGATTTTGGCCGCCCCGATGGAGATTGACGGTCTGGCTCTTTATTATAATGAAGAGATTTTAGCCGGGGTGGGAGGACAGGTCCCCAAAAGCTGGCAGGAGTTTATAAATACGGCAGTAAAGATGACTGTCAGGGATCAATCCGGCCAAATTCAAACCGCAGGAGCGGCTCTGGGGACTGCCGGCAATGTCGATCACTTCTCGGACATTTTGGGACTTTTAATCTTGCAGCAGCCAGGGGCTTCCCTGGAAAACCCGGCCACGCTACAGGTGGCAGAAATCTTTCGTTTTTATACTGGGTTTGTGACAGATCCCAGAAAAAAAACCTGGGATGTTAATTTACCCAAATCAACAGATATGTTTGTATCAGGTCGTTTAGGTTTTTACTTTGCCCCTTCTTGGAGGGCCCATGAGTTGCGCGTGGCCAATCCCAATTTAAAGTTTAAAGTGGCACCGGTTCCTCAACTGACATCCGCCACTCCTGTAGCCTACGGCTCATTTTGGGCAGAGGCGGTGGCCAAAACCAGCAAACACCCTACGCAAGCCTGGCAGTGGGTTAAGTTTTTAACCTCGTCTGAGGTCGAAAAACTTTTTTATCAGGAAGCTGCCAAAGTGAGGCTGTTTGGGGAACCGTACTCCAGGGTAGATTTACAGAAGGAGTTGATTAACGATCCCATTGCCGGGGCGTTTGTGGCCCAGGGGCCGTATTATAAATTCTGGTATCTGTCCAGCAAAACCATGGACGGGGGGATTAATGATGAAATTATCAAATATTTTGAAGATGGGATTAATGCGACCTTGGCCGGAACAGATCCTTTGTCTGCATTGCAAACTGTAGATAAGGGAGTCAAACAGGTCTTGGAAAAATATACTAAACAACCAGCCCAGACCTCTAATACAAAATAAAACTGTTATTCCAGATTATTGACATAAGGGTTTTTAAATAATAAAGTAGGCTTGAAATTTAAAAGCTATGCTTACGCCAGAGTTATTAAGTATTCCTGAAGCAATTTGTCCTGATCGTACAGCTATCATATTTGAAGGTTCTCGCCAATCTTTTGCCCAATTAGGCAGGCGTTCCTCAAAATTGGCAGATTCTCTTTTGCACCAAGGCATAAAACCCGGAGATAGGGTAGCAATGCTGCAGGTAAATACTCCGGAAGTTATGGAAACATATTTTGCCTGTGCCAAGATAGGTGCCGCATTTGTACCCATAGATTTTCGAGCCAGAGAAGGAGAAATCGTTTTCAGATTACAAGATTCGGGAGCTAGGGTTTTGTTTTTGGGTGAAAGATACCGCCCGATGATAGACGCTTTGAGAAGAAAAGCATCAACTGTAGAAAGATATGTATTGATGACGGATTATCAGATTTTAATTGAAAACGGCAAAGCTGAAAACCTTCAACCTTATGAGGGTGATGAAACAGAGATGACTGTCTTGATGTACACTTCCGGTACAACAGGTACACCCAAAGGAGTGATGCTTTCCCATAGTAGTTTTACAGAGTATTGTTTAAGCAATGTAAATCCGGCTGATCCGGGCAGTGAAGAAAGTAATATTTTAACCGTCCCCCTTTATCATATTGCCGGAATGCAAGCTATGATGGCTGCGGTGTGGGGAGGCAGAACATTAGTTTTGCAAAGACAGTTTGAACCGGTTGAATGGATGAGATTAGTACAAGAGCATCGGGTAAATAGGGCGATGATGGTGCCGACTATGCTAAAAATGCTTATAGATCATCCGGACTTTGCAAAATATGATCTAAGTAGCTTAAAGGTGATTACTTATGGAGCAGCCCCAATGCCACTCAAGGTAATAGAAAGGGCGATTAGCTGTTTTCCTAACGCAGGTTTTATCAATGCATTCGGACAGACAGAGTCCGGGGCTACCATTACTATGCTTGGGGTAGATGACCATTGTTTGGCTGGTTCTCCTGAAGAAGTTGGGCTTAAAATTAAGAGGTTGAGTTCAGCTGGGCGGGCTCTGTCCGGCGTACAAATAAAAATTGTAAATGCAGACGGGGAAGCATTACCAGCAGGAGAAAATGGTGAGATTGTGGTAAGAACCAAGAGAACAATGAAAGGATATTTGGGGCAGGAGGCGGCAACTACGGAAGTATTGGATGGCGAGGGCTATCTTCATACAGGAGATGTTGGTTTTTTAGATGAAGGTGGTTATTTGTTTATTTCTGGCAGATTGAGAGATACTATTAAAAGAGGCGGTGAATTTGTTCCGCCTGCAGAAGTGGAAGAAACTCTTATGGCTCATCCTGCCGTTGCTGATGCAGCCATTATTGGCGTTCCTGATGATAGATGGGGGGAGATAGTAAGAGCAATTATAGTTTTAAAGCCAGGACAGACTGTAATTTTGGAGCAGTTGCGTGAGTTTGGACGCCACAGATTGGCTACTTATAAATTGCCGGAATCTCTGGTGTTTGTTGCAGAATTACCCAGAAACGATATGGGAAAAGTCTTAAAAAAAGAATTAAGAGCACGATTTGGCCAACCATAGTTCTAAAAGATAGTCTTTTGTGTTAAAATACCAGTATGCAAAAACAAGTGTTAAATTATCGCATTATTATTGAACCGGAAAAAATGGGCAGGAAAACTGTTTATAATGCTGCGTGTCCCACTCTCGGGGTATTTGATTATGGGGATTCTATAGATGAAGTCCTAAAAAGCATTAAGGATGGTATTGAACTGGCTATTGAGTGTTTGCGGGATGAGGGGCAGGAAGTGCCGGTTGACAATATTGAAGAAGGAGCTGTGTTGACTGCCAGAGTCATTGCCCCGGCGGATATTAAAGTTGCCATCGCATGAGTAAATTACCCAGAAATGTTAAATCCCAAGTTTTGATTAAATTTCTAGTCAAATTAGGTTTTCAAACTGGTAAAGGCAAGGGAAGCCACCTCCGTTTAACCCATCCGGATGGATGCTGGACTCAAGTGGCAGTTCACCCAAAACCTGTTCCGGAAGGAACTCTAAGGAAGATTATTAAACAAGCAAAATTAACAGAAGAACAATTAAAAGAATTAAAATGAAACTGGTGGTGGCATCGGATGAAAGAACAAAACTGACTGATTTTGTGGTGGATTATTTAAAATCCAAAGACCACCAGCTGATTTTGAAAGGAATTTTGGGGGATCCCTCAACAGATAGGTGGGTGGAGATTGGCAAAGAGGCGGCATTTATGGTGGCAGAGGGAAAAGCAGAAAGAGGAATACTGTTTTGCTGGAGCGGGACAGGAATTTGCATGGCAGCCAACAGGGTGAGAGGAGCAAGAGCCGCTTTATGCTGGAGCGGCGAAATTGCCAGACTCTCCAGAAAATGGGACAATGCCAATATTTTGTGCATGGCCTTGGTCAATACCAAGCAGGATCAGGCCCAAGAAATTATTGACGCTTTTTTGTCCGGCGAATTTAATGAAGAAAACTTTAATGAGGCATATAAATTAGATGAATAAATTATGTTACTTTTAATAAAAGATAAATTAGACGAGAATACACTCAAGAAGGTAGCAGAAGATTTGGATGGCTATATAAAAGTGGTGGTAGATGTGGAACTTAAGATTTTGGCTGCCGGGGGACTACGGCATGTTGAAGGGGAAGAGCTTTTGTTAAAAACGGGAAGTATGCAGGAAAATTTGTGGGGTGGAGGATTGGATTTAGCAACAGGTGAGATTGATTTTGATTCAATGATTAATATTAGAACAAATCAAGGAAATCCCAGCAGAGAGGTGTTATCGCAAAATATTAGAAAAAAGATGGAAGAAATAATCAGAAGGCTGTTAAAATGAATGCGGAGGATTTAACTTTAAATATTGCTGTTAATCTGGGAAGAATTTCCCGTTTTGCCATGGAGAAAAGAAAAGAGCGGGTTAAACAATTTTTACAGGAAACGGAAAATTATCTGGACAAACTTGAAAAGACTCCTAAAAGTGACAGATTTGAGTCAACTTTTGCAAATTTCAAAAGAAAATTTGAGTCTCTCAAAAATAATATAGAACTTAATAAAATATGGGCGGAGGATATCCTAACCTGGGCTAATATCCTGCAACATCGGGCCAAATTGGCTTAAAGTATCACGCAATTGGCGGTAGATTAATCAGTTGGACTTCGGGTTCTAAAGTTATGCCGAATTTTTGTTTGACCGCTAGGGCATATTTTCTGGCCAGATCATAAAAAGCTTTGGCAGTGCCCCCACCTTTATTTATAAACAAATTGGCATGATAGCCGGCAATTTCTATGCCGTCTAATTTCGCTCCTTTGGCTCCCACTTCTTCCAGCAAACTGCCTGCAGGGAGTTTGCCATAAACTATTTTTCCCGTCGGGATTTTTTCTAAAATCTCTTTGGGTAAAGTATCTGCCACAATGTTTTTGAAAAATGACCCCGGACATTTTATGCCTTTGGGGTATTTGACCAATCTTTTTGCTAAAATCTCTTTAGCCTCCTGGGCTAAAGTTTTTGGATTTCCTGGCTGCAACTGGAAAGTGACTTCTAAAATAATGTCATGGTTTTTCTTGAAAATGCTGTCGCGGTAGCCAAAGCCACATTCATCTTTTGAGAGATCCTTCGACTCGCTTCGCTCGCTCAGGACGACAACAGAAATAATGTTGTCGGAAATACTTTGGCCATAGGCTCCGGCACTGCCAAAAACAGCCCCGCCCACAGTTCCGGGAATGCCGGTTAATTTTTGTAGTCCTGCTAATCCATGGGCAATAGAATAATCTACTAGATTCTGCAAAATAGTCCCGGACTTGACAGTTAAAATGTTTACATTTTGGACTATTCCAGTAATTTTATTTTGAATAACAAGTTTATCTACTCCTTTATCAGAAACCAATAAATTACTGCCCCCACCAATGATTAAAAATTCCGGATTATTTTTGATCAGATCAAGTAATTCCTGCTCCGTATGGACAACTTGAAAATCTTTAGCCTCACCGCCAATTTGCAGGGTGGTGATTTTACTCATTAACATGTGTAGAATTGTACCATGGAAAAGGCCATCTTAAAAACTTTAATTTATGCGGACATCTTTGATTACCCCATGACTTTGCGGGAAGTCCACAAATGGTTGATAGGGAAAAAAGCTAATTTAAGACAAGTTGAGAAGGCATTGAGGAAGAAAGATTTACGGGTAGCAAAAAGAAGATATAGAGAAAGACAATCAGCCATATATTTAAAAAAAGCCAAGTTTATTTCGCTGTTTTTGAAAATTATCCCTTGGATCAAACTGGTTGGCGTATCAGGGAGTCTGGCGATGAATAATGCCGGGAAAAAAGATGATATAGATTTATTTTTAATTACTGCCAAGAATAGACTGTGGATTAGCAGATTATTGGTACTAGGTCTGTTAATTTTAACAGGGCAAAGAAGAAAAAGGGGTGATTTGCCAACAAGAGTTGCCGGAAAAATCTGTATAAATACTTTACTTGAAGAAGATAGATTAGAGCAAAAAAACAAAGATATCTATCTTGCACATGAAGTACTGCAAATGAGAGTTTTATGGCAAAGAGAAGGGGTTTACCAAAAGTATCTGGAAGATAATTCTTGGGCTTTTAAGTTTTTGCCTAATTGGATTAGTTCCAGTGATTTGAGAAGAAATATTCATAAATCTTTAATCATAAATCATAAATCATTTTTTGATTTTATAGAAAGTATAGCTAAATGGTTCCAACTCAAGATCATGCAACAACCAAAAGGTATGGAGCGGATAGAAGATGGGGCGCTGTATTTCCATCCCCAAGATGTTAGAGGGAAAATTCTAGCTCTTTACAAGCAAAAATTAGCAGGTCTTGACAAGTAGTGCTAGTTTTTGTAAAATACCCGTTAGTTTAAACTGCCTCTTAAAATTTCATGGTCAAGATAAAAAAGAATATAGCTTCAAAATTAAACATTAAACCCCTCATGGGGTATGTTCTTGTTGAACCGCAGGAGGCGGAGACTACTACTGCATCAGGTATAATCTTGCCGGAGAGCGCCCAGGAAAAACCGGCCCAGGGAAAGGTTATTTCTTGCGGGGATGATCTGGTTTTGGAGGGTGGCAAAGTTATGAAATGTCCTGTTAAGGTAGGGGACAGAGTGGTTTATAAAAAATGGGGCGGAGATGAAATAAAAATCGAGGGAAGAGAATATAAACTGGTGAAATTTGACGACTTAATGGCAATACTTGAATAAGTATAAAGTATTATGTATCAAGTATAAAGGGAAAAACAAAAAAGGAAAAATATGGCAGAAACTAATGTAGAAATAAGAGCAAAGAACTTCCTGAAATTAATAGATGGGAAAGTGCAAGTGGCTCAAGAAGCCACTGCAGACAGTTTTAGGCAGTTGGATGTTGATAATGTACGCGGTTTACCGGAAAGAGCAGAAACTATGAGAGCAGCAGCAGAAGATCTTAACTCTCTGTTAATTGTAAGACATACATTGAGGGCTGTATTGGGTCTGGGAACTGGATTTGTTGTGAGGCTTTCCGCCGGAGAAGAACTTAAACTTGATTTATCTGGTCAAGTTGGTATAGATCTGGCAGGAGGGTCCATAGCTGAAATACCAGGAGATGCTTTAGTTTCAGGGGAGGAATATTAAATGGCTAAGATATTAAAATTTGACGACTTAATGGCAATTTTGGAATAAAAATATGAGAAATGAACATGAGTTACGAAGGATTGCTGGTATACCTGGTACGAACGCTGATAGCGAAGAGCTACAAGAATTTATTAATGGAACGAGACTAAGTCAACATGAAAAAGATCTTCTAATGCAATTATGTAACAAAGCAATAGATGAAAGCGGAGAGTTTGGCATAGTTGAAGGTATAAGATATGCCTTAGGGGGTGACAGCGAGTATGTTGAATATTTCAAGAAACAACATCAGCTAGATGAAACTTCAGGAACAATAGATCCTATGAGAGGATCATTAGGAATAGGAGAACCATTGTAATATGGCGAAGATATTGAAGTTTGATTCTGATGCAAGAGAAAAATTGTTAAGGGGGGTAAATATACTTACCGAGGCGGTGGCTTCTACTTTGGGGCCAAAAGGACGCAATGTGGCTTTGGATAAAAAGTGGGGAGCTCCCAATGTGGTCCATGACGGGGTGACCGTGGCTAAAGAAATTGATCTGGAAGACCCATTTGAAAATATGGGAGCGCAACTTATTAAAGAGGCAGCCAGTAAAACTGCAGATGTGGCAGGAGACGGCACCACCACCGCCACCATTTTGGCTCAAGCCATAGTTTCTGAAGGCTTAAAAAATATTCAAGCCGGAGCCAACCCCATGATCTTAAAACATGGTATTGAAAAAGCGGTTTTAGCTTTGGTGGATGAACTGAAAAAGATGAGTAAAAAATTAACTACCCAGGAAGAAATCCAACAAGTAGCCACTATTTCCGCCTCCGATCCGGAAATCGGCAGGTTAATTGCCGAAGCCTTGCAAAAAGTGGGTAAAGACGGAGTGGTTACTGTTGAGGAAGGTAAAACTTTGGAGATGACTGTTGACTATAAAGAAGGCATGGAATTTGATAAGGGTTTTGTTTCCCCCTATTTTGTGACAGATACGGATAAAATGGAAGCCTCTATTGAGGATGCCTATATTTTAATTACCGATAAAAAGATCTCTAGTGCCTCTGATCTAGTCCCCTTCCTGGAAAAATTTGTGGCTGTTTCCAAAAACCTGGTGATTATTGCCGATGAGGTAGAAGGTGAAGCACTGGCTCTTCTGGTGGTCAATAAGTTGCGGGGAACATTTAATGTTTTGGCAGTCAAAGCTCCGGGATTTGGGGATAGAAGAAAAGAAATGCTGGAGGATATAGCAATTTTGACCGGTGGAACAGTGATCTCCGAAGATACAGGCAAGAAATTTGAATCAGTAGAAATTACGGACTTGGGTCAGGCAGGTCGAGTAACCTCTGATAAAGACAATACTTTAATAGTTGACGGCAAAGGAGCAAAAGGAAAGATTGAAGGAAGGATTGCTCAAATTCGAAAAGAGCTGCAAGCTTCAGACAGTGAATTTGACAGGGAAAAACTTCAAGAAAGATTGGCCAAGCTCACCGGCGGGGTGGCAGTAATCAATGTGGGTGCTGCCACGGAAATTGAATTAAAAGAGAAAAAGGAAAGAGTGATTGATGCAGTGGCAGCCACAAAGGCAGCCATTGAAGAGGGAATTGTCCCCGGAGGTGAGGTAGCTTTTCTTAGGGCAGGTAAAGTTTTGGACAAAGATAATTTGAATGGTGAGGAAAAAGTGGGGTGGGAAATTGTTAAAAAAGCCCTGGAAGAGCCTTTTAGATGGCTGGTTAAAAATGCTGGGTTGGATGAGGGAGTATCCTTGGCAAAAGTCCGAGAAGCGAATGGTAATTTGGGAATTGATGCTTTGGATGGTAGTCTTAAGGATTTGGTTCAAGCCGGAATTATTGATCCGGTTAAGGTAACCAGGACTGCTTTGCAAAATGCAGCATCAGTTGCGGTGATGATTATGACCACCAATGTGTTGATTTCTGACAAACCCGAACCCCCGGCTCCTCCAGCACCCCCAGGCGGAGGCATGCCTGAATATTAAAATCTGTTACAATATAGTTAATGGCTAAGTTTCATTACAAGGAGTCCCCAACTCCCAAGCAAAAAAAAGCCTTTTCCCCCTACCTTTCCGAAGACGAGGAGCTTATTTTGGTTACAGGTCTATCAAAGGCTTTTATCCGTTCCAAACTTATTATCTATTTGCTTTTTCCGGGAATAATCTTTTTCGGATTTGGTTTAGGCGCGGGCTGGCTGTTGGGCTTTTCTAAAACGTGGGCTACTGTCCTGGCTTTATCCGCCATGCTCCTTTCGGCCATCCTTCGCACCATGCATGTATATCATGCCAACAGATATTTGCTTACCACCAGACGCGTCATTATCAAACGGGGTCTTTTTTCCGTTAAACTGACTGCCGCCCTGTATGACAAAATCACTCATTTGGAAGTGGTGCAAAATGTGGTCGACAGATTGCTTCTTCATCACGGCTCAATCATTGTCAACACCGCCGGGTTAAACAAAGGGGAAATTGTGCTCAAATTTGTTGATTATCCGATGGAAATTAAAAATCTGCTGGAGCGGTTGATCAATAAAGAAAGAGAACAATTTGGCGCCAGAGTTTCCAGCATCACTACGGTTGAAGGAGAGATTATTTCTTAATAGAAGCTATTTGCTGTGGGAGAGGAGGAATTTCCGGTAACAACCCCAAAGGATTGATAAATTTTCCATCCTTTTGGATTTCCAAATGCGTATGAGGGCCGGAGGTAAAACCGCTGACCCCTACCTCTCCCAGGATATTGTCCGATGTCACCTGCTCTCCCGGCTTGACAAAAATTTTCCCCATATGCCCGTAAGTTGATTTAAAGCCGTTGGGATGGGTAACTGTCACATTATTCCCCAGCCCCCAAAAACTAAAACTCACGGCCTCAACCGTGCCTGATGTGACAGGGTGAATAGGTGTGCCTAAACTGGCTGCAATGTCTATCCCCGGATGCCATCTGGAAAATTTGGTGGACAAATAACCCTGGTGAGGCAAAACTAAAGGCAGCGGAAAAGATTGGGCTGCAATCTCCTGGCTTTGTTCAAGACCTTGAGCGGCCACAGTTGCCTTTTTAACCGGCGGAAAGGCAAAAACCGGATAGTTGCCGGATAAAAAAATTAACAGGATAGATATTATGGCAAGCCTACTTAACCTTTTGGGAACCTTGGGCTTAATTTTAGAAAATCTAAAGGAACGGGCAACCCGTTTAAAGATTTTCCCAGGCAGTAGGTTTTTAAATTGTCTTTTCAAAACAAATCCCGATGTTCATCGGGAGAAAGCGCACATTAGCATAAAAAGGCTCAAAAGTCAAAGTAGGGTATAATAACTTAATGAAGAAAACCGTTGTTTTGATACTGGTTTTGATCAGTATTTTTATTCTGATTGTTCGTTTCGCTGATTTTGGCCTGCAATCATTTTTGGGCGCAAAATTAGTGGGGGGGGTGAATGTATTGTCCATGCCCGCCGGGGCAACAGTTTATCTTGACGGGGCAGAAGTGGGAAAAACTCCTTTTGAGGATAAAAATTTAACGCCAAAAGAATATGCAATAAAAATAGAAAAAGCCGATTTGGTTTGGCAAGGCAGGGTGAAGTTGATAGCTGGGATAGTTACTGTCTTAAGTCGCGACTTGGCTAAAGATTTCTCCTCATCAGCCGGAGAGACCTTGATTTTGGAAAAGGGCTCCGGTGCGACAATTATTTCCAGTCCGGATGGAGCTCAAATTGAAATAGACGGCAAATCCCGGGGAATGACCCCCGTATCTCTCGATCTTTCAAGCGGCGATTATCTCCTGACTCTGTCCCGGCCGGGTTACTTAAAAAGAAGCATCAGGGTAAATCTGCCGGAGGGATATAAACTGGTTGTTTCTGCGGATTTGGCCTTGTCGGAAGCAGATTTGACTGTGGTGCAAACTCCTCCCATTACCCAAACTCCGGAAGTGACAGTTAAAGATACGCCCACCGGATTTTTGCGGGTGCGGGACAAGCCTTCTTTGGCGGGAAAAGAAATTACCCAGGTTAAACCGGGCGATACCCTGATTTTGCTGGAAGAACTGTCCGGCTGGTATAGGGTCAGGTTGTCCGAGGGTAGCGAAGGCTATGTTTCTTCTTCATATGTCGAGAAAAAACCCCAGGAAAAAATTTGACATGTCAGTACAATACATTGAGGGACTGTGACGGAAGCACTGATTTATGAGCTTTTCTATAATAAAGGGGCAAGAAGAATATTAAGCTCCCAGGTAGTAGATGATGCCGATTACCATGATGATCCAGACTAAAACTGTGGCCAGCAGGGGCCGGTCAGTTAAAATAACTCGCTCGGGGCTCTCCCCTTCTTTTTTCTCATAAATTACATACAGATATCTCATAACCGCATAAATGACCACCGGTACAGTGGCCATTAAGTATTTAGCCGAAGTTAGAGGTAGCTCAAATCCGCCCAAAAAAGCAGAAACTATGTTTCTGGTAGTGATGGGCGGTTGCAAAAAGGCAAAAAAAGCATAAGTCAGCCAGGTGGAGTTGGCAAACATGGTGGTTAAAGAATCTAGTAAACTCTCCGGATAATGAAGCAGGGTTTCTCTGTGGCGGGAAGCTTGGGTTTCCAGCAAAGTCCGCTCCGAGCGCCTTTTTCCAATTGCCAGAAACAGAGCAAATGAAGTAACAGATAGCAAAAACCAGACGCTTAAATGGGCATCAATGGCCCAGACCCCTCCGTACACCCGTAAGACAAAACCGGCCGCAATTGTCAAAACATCAATTAAAATAATTTGCTTAAGGTAAGCGGAATAAAAAACCTGCAAGATAAGGTAAGCTACCGAAGCAAAGAAAAACGCCGGGGAAAGCTGATATGAAATCGGTAAAGCTGCGACGATGATTAAAAGCGCTAAAGACAAAGCCCAGGGAACGGATATAAGTCCGGAAGCAATGGGACGGAGCTTTTTAAAGGGATGGAGTTTGTCTCTTTCTATGTCAAAACAATCATTTAATAAATAAGTAGCCGAGGAAAAGGCGCAAAAAAGAAAGAAAGCCTCGATAGTTTTAATTTGATTTCCCTGGTCAAGCAAAGTGCCGGAAAAAATCAGGGCGGCAAAGACCGCCAAATTTTTTATCCATTGCCTGGGTCTTCCGGC
Organism: uncultured Gammaproteobacteria bacterium; assembly: GCA_964625535.1. Classification (GTDB taxonomy): domain Bacteria; phylum Patescibacteriota; class Microgenomatia; order Daviesbacterales; family UBA10151; genus UBA9644. The sequence goes on along the minus strand of CAZVEX010000002.1, from coordinate 141,599 downwards.
TTTGACAATCCCCCAAAAAAATTTAACCACAATATTACTCCTAAAATAACTGTAGCGACCAAAATGGCAGCAAACAGTTTACCGCTGCTACTTAAACTTAGAGCTACTGCGCCTAGAATAACAGATCCCAAAAGGTAAAACAAGGCGATTTTCTGGTGTGTCAAGCCCAGCTCCAAGAGTTTATGATGTAGATGACCCCGGTCTCCCCAGACAGGAGATTTGCCCTGCAGGATTCTTCGAAAAAAAGTATAAGCAAAATCAGTAGCGGGAATGAGTAGCACCAGTCCGGCGGTGGCGAGTTTCGCTCCGGATAAAATTGCCAAAGTGGCAATCATAAACCCCAAAATGTTAGACCCGGAAAAGCCGGGAAAGATTTTGGCAGGATGCCAGTTAAAAATCAAAAGTCCGAGGCTGGCTCCTGTTGTAATAAAAGCAAGGATGGCAACTTTTACCTGATTAGGATCTCCATTTAAAGTCAGTTTTAAAGAAAGTAATCCTAAAATTAAAGAGGCGACAGTAGCGATAGACGGCATTTGCCCGTCAACCCCTTTGCTCCAGTTGATCATGTTCATCACCCAGACAATCCAGACTAAAGCCAGGACATAAGATAAAAGAGGCGGAAAATCAATGATCCCGCCCAAAGGATTGGTGATAAAATTTATACCTATGCCGGAAAAAACCACAAAAGCGGAAGCTATAAATTGGCCAAGGAGTCTCAAATAGGGCGAGAAGCCGGGGTATCTGTCGTCAAGCAGTCCTATTGCAAGCAAGATGGTCAATCCTGCCAAAATGCCTGAAATATTTAAAGTCAGCGGCAGAAAAATGATGATGGCAGACACAATGCCAATAAAAGGAAGCAGGCCTCCGGCCCGCGGGACAACCCTTTTTTGCGTGTGGGCTGGATGAGGTCGCAAGCGGGGATTGTCTACCAGATTAAATTTTTTTGCCAGCCAAATGGTTGGCAAAAACCCCAGGGAAGTTGCGGCAAACGAAAAAAGCAATGGCAAAAAAAAATTCATAAGAAAATAAAAACAATTTTCATAAAGGTGACAATTAATATGCTGGTAGTTACCAGGGAAGTAAGATGTAAGGCTATTTTTAAAAACGACTGGGAGGTATGTAACTCGTGAGATACAATAAGATTAATTAGTGTAATTAAGACTATGCTGGCAGGTATGATTAGAAATTGAGAATGGCTAGCCAATTGACGCTCTCCCCAGGGCAGGGAATAAAAAAGCGGCAAGCGCTCGGGTAAAATCTTTAAAAAAAACAACACGCCAAGAGCCATAATGACGGCAGTGATTATGGAGAAAAAAGTTGTCCAGACATAAAGTTTTTGCATAAATTTTTAAGCTTTTTCCAAGAGTCTTGCTTTGTTGGTGACCCTAAATTCCAGTTTCCTGCCAAACATTAAAGATGTTTGGGCATCAATAGCCGGCAGCGAGGAGATGGTAATCAAGATGATGGGAATAAGTAGCCACTGTAAATACGACCAAACTCGCGTAAATATGTTCCAGTTGGAAGGCCTTTTGGGGGCGGTTTTTTCATGTACATAAATGGTGGCAAAAAGACCCAGGAAAGCAATAGTTAAAATCCACGAGGAGACGATGGGTAGATTGACTGATAAAACAGAAGATTTAAAGTTGGGATTGACCAGCGGTACCAACATTCCTCCGAAAGTCACAAAGATGGCCAAAAATCCCCATTTTAGATCGCCCCAGATTTTAAATAGCAATTTGTCGGTTTTATCCCAAAAGCTAATTTCTTTTTTAAAATATTCTTTCACAATAAAGGGGATATGTTCCACCCCATAAGCCCAACGCCTGATTTGCAGGTACTGATTTTGAAATGTTTTAAACAAAGTGGTGTCCTGGACGGCATCGGCGGAAATAGGCAGGAAATGGGGGATGACTTTATAATCTCCGTTGAAATGATAATAAGCCTTCCAGTAAAAACCCGAGTCGTCATTAACCTTATCCGGTATCCACAGGCCAATGTCCAAAAGGGCTTTTAAAGAGATAGACATTGATGAATAGTTGATGTATTTGTCGGATCCCACCATTTCCGCCAGCTGCCAAAAACTGGTGCCGGTGGCCATAAGCCTCATGGGAGTGGGGGTTTGCCAGTAGTTGTTGTGGTATAAAAATACGCCGGTAAAACTTCTTTTATCTTTTTCCATATTCGGCAAGGACAAATATTTGTGCAATGCTCCTGCCAAAAATTGGGGATGAAGGACAAAATCGGCATCAATGGTGGTGACAAAGACGCGATCTTGCTCGATACCTCTTTTTTTAAGTTCTGTTAGTGCATTTTTGATCATCCAGTTTTTGTTTGATCCTTGGCCCGGCACTTCTCCTTCAAGACCGTAAGGGTGGATGGTAGTGAATACTCCGGCAATTTTTTTCTTCAGTGCAATTAAGTTTTTTTGAGTTTGTTTGATTTTTTGCGGATCATCCCTCTGCTCAAAGCCAACTGCCAGAAAGATTTTATCTTTAGGGACAGTAGAGTTTAAGATGCCGGAAAAGGTGCTTGATAAAATGCAGGCAGATTCTTTATAAGTCGGGACCAGGATTAAATGATAATAGTTCTCCCAAGTTTGGGGAAAATCAGTTTGCAGCATCTTTAGCCAGTGTTGTTTTTTGGCAGTTTCCATTTTTCGATAACCGACGATGATTAAGGCGCCAATGCGAAGTCCGGCCAGCAGCCAGTAGATATCGGCAATTAAAATAAGATAGGCAACGGCGTAAGGCATGGTAAAGGAAAGCCAGATGGGGGAGGTTAAAGCCAGCCAGGTTAAAGACCCGGGTAAAATTTCCAGGATTCTTACAAAGACACTCTCGTGTTTTAAGATAAATTCCTTCTCTTTTGTTTCAAAAAAAAGAAAATGACGGGATAAAAGATGATGGATAGACAGCCCAAGCCCCGCTCCAATTAAAAAATAGGCTATTAAAACATTTAGCCCCGGTAAAAAGTTTTGGCCAAAAAAGCCAATTAGCAGCCCGCAGATAAACAAAATTAAACCGATTAGGGCGTAATTAAAAACTTTATATACTTGGCCCAGTAACTCTGCCAGATAAAAAAAGAGCAGCAGCCCCAGGGAAAGCGATAGCAAAATGCGCATAATCTTATCCTAAAGTGTAATCAATTTGAGCGTGGAAAGCAAGGAAGCGACATTGAGAGAGGTTTGTTTGGCTACTTCTTCCAAAGATAAACCCTTAATATCAGCTACTGCTTGGGCAGTTTCCATCATAAAAGACGGCTCGTTTCTTTTACCCCGTTTTGATTGGGGAGGAAGGAATGGACAATCTGTTTCCAAAACAATCCTGTCTAAGGGTATGATCTTGGCAGCCTCTTGTAAATATTCATTTTTGGGATAAGTTAGATTGCCGGCGAAACTAACTAAAAACTTGGAACTTAAAACCTTTTGGGTAATAGGGGGGAAGCCGGAATAACAATGGTAAATGCCAAAATGATCTTTGGTCATTTGTAAAACCTCATCCCAGGCGCCGCGGCAGTGGACTATGAGGGGTAAATTTAATTTTTTGGCTAAATCAATTTGAGTCTGAAAAAGCTGCTTTTGCAATTTTTTTGTTTTCTCATCAGCTTCTTTGTAATCCAGCCCGCATTCTCCAACTGCTACAATTTGATCAGGCCTAGTTTGATATATTCTTGCCAGTTCTTCTATGTCCTCATGTATGGATACATCTTTCTCGTGGGGATGAATACCAATGGTGGAAAAAACCTGTAAACCTTTCGGCCAGGGATAAGTTTTAACTTGGTCCAAAGCCTTTTGTGAAGTTTTAACATCTACACCTACATTTATTATATATGTGACTTGGGCATCCAAAGCCCGCTTGATCATAGCATCAAAATCTTCCGTGAATGAGTCCCAATAAAGATGAGCATGTGTATCAGTTAAATTCATATTCTGGGAAAAAGAGAAGTTGCTGATTTGATCTTGACTGAAAATTGTTCGAGGATTTTTTCGGCAGTTGCTGGTAAAAAGGGTTGCAGATTATATGCTATATGTTGGATTCTTTTAACTAAATCTGCTAAAACTGCTTCCAACATTTCCCCCGAGAGTTCCCAGGGTTTTTCCTCGTTAACCTTTTTATCTACTTGTGCAATTTCACCCCAGATATGATTTAGTGCCTCGTTAAATTTAAACTGCTCCAGAGGTTTTGTCATCTTTGGATCAAATTGAGTGGGCAGCTCCGGTGCTGAAATATTATTTTGCTCACAAAGCTTGGCCACCCTAGCCACCAAATTCCCCAAACCATTAGCCAGATCGGAATTGTAGGACTGCTTTAGTTTTCCTTCAGAAAAATCCCCATCTTGGAAGGGAGAGATTTTTGCCAGGCAAAAGTAACGCAAGGCATCAGCACCAAATTTTTCTATGGCAATATTTGGATCATAAACATTACCTAAAGTTTTAGACATCTTCTGGCCGTTAACTGTGAAATATTCATGAACGAATAATTTTTTGGGTAAATGTAAGCCCGCAGAGAGCAAAAATGCTGGCCAGTAAACCGCATGGAAACGAATAATGCCTTTACCAATTACATGTAAATCCGCTGGCCACCATTTGTTATATTTTTCCTCATCCCAACCAAAACCAACCCCACTTTGGTAGATATTTAAAGCATCAAACCACACATAGATTCGCTGTGTTGGGTCACTCGGGACTGGCACGCCCCAATTTCTGGTTCGTTCATTGGTTCTGGAAATACTTAAATCTTGCAAGCCTCCTTTTAAAAAACTTAATACCTCATTTTTTCTAAACTCCGGAATAATTTGATACTCTTCTGATTCAATGATTTGAATTAATTTATCTTGGTATTTTGAAAGTCTGAAAAAATAATTTTCTTCCTTAACTTCTTCCAGTTTTTTCCCGGGATGTTCAAAGCACTCGCCATTTTCGTTTAGTTCATCGTGTGAGTAGAAGGTTTCGCATCCAACGCAGTAGAGTCCTTTATAAGATTTTTTGTAAATATCTCCGGAAGCATCGCAAAGTTGCCATAGTTTTTGAGAAGAAGGATAATGTTTTTCTTTATCACTGCCTTTTTGGAAAACATCAAAATGGACATTTAATTTTTGAGCCAAATCAGCAAACAGTTGTGAATTTTGATCAACAAAGTCTTGTATCTCTATCCCAGTTGCTTCTGCAGCCTGAACATTTTTTAAGGCATTTTCATCACCACCAGATAAAAGAAGAACGTCTTTCCCTAAAAGTTTATGGTAGCGCGCTATTGTATCTGACTGAATAAATTCCAAAGCATGACCGATATGTGGTTTGGCATTTACATATGGTATGGAATTAGTAATGTAAAACTTTTTCATTGTTTCTTTCTGTGTAAACTTGTCAGTTTAGATATTTTTGAAACGGAAGTCAAATGGCGTTTGCCCCTTTCTTTTTTAAAATAACTTAAAAGTAGCCCCACGGCCACAATTGTTAATGCGGCCGAAACAAAATTTAGGGCATCAAGGGCTTTTAATAAAAGTAAAAAAACTATCCCCAAAGATATGGAAGCAGAAGAAAAGACAAATTTAAAAAATAAATTTAATGTAAAAGTAAGTGCTAAAAATAATGGAATAAAAAAGATTAGAATTTGAAAGGGTGTAGCAGAAGTTAAGCTTTCCGGATAGGGAATATAAACAAGTACCAAAATCAATATTCCCCAAAAAATTAAAGCAGAAAAAATTTTAAGGAAAGCTTTGGACATGTATTCATTGTAACTTAAGTGCCCACAACTTCAAAGGTAGAACCACTACTATTTTTAGAAACTTCAATTCTAACGGGAAACTCTTCTTTTAACTCATCCAGATGAGTAATAATTAAGATTTTTTCAAAATCATTTTTAATAGCATCCAAAACTTCTACAATTCTAGATCTTCCTTGCGTATCCTGGGTGCCAAAGCCTTCATCAATCACCAAAAACTGCAGCCTGGCCCCGGCCCGGCGGGTTAGCAGTTTGGAAATGGCCAAGCGGATGGCAAAATTGACCCGAAAAGCTTCCCCTCCACTATAAAGATCATAGGGTCTTTCACCCATTTCATCAGAAATAATAATATCCAAAGTTTCAATAATACTCTCTGTGGTTTTTCCCTCTCTTTGAGTTAGGAAAGCCACTTTCATCCGTCCTTCAGTTAATTTATCCAGCAGTTTATTAGCTTCATCTTCAATCTCGGGAATGGCAGTTTCAATAATCATGGCCTGAATGCCCTTTTTGCCAAAAGCTAAGCTCAATTCCTCGAAATTTTGCTTGTCTTTTTCCAAATTAGCTTTTTCTGTCTGCTTTTGTTTTTGCAATTTTTCCAGCTGCTGGGATCTGGAAATTAACTCTGTTGCCTGCCCCAGCAAGTTTCTGGTTTGTTTCTCCTCTGCCCGTAAATCTTCCAGCTTCCTTTCTTTTTCCGTCAAATCCCCCTCTGTTTGGGGAAGTTTTTTTAGTTCCAGCTGTAACTTTTCTACTTGTAATTTTTTATGCTTAAAAAGCACTAATAATTCTTCTCTTGTTTTTTTCTCTGTTTCCAAACTGGCTTGGTCTTGTAAAATCTGCTCTTTTTGTTTTTGCAAACTTTCCAGTTCTTTTAATGCATTTTCTAATTTGATGAGTTTTTCAGAATCAGTACTAATTAAAGATATGGCTTTTTCTAATTTTTTTATCTCTGTTTCTTCCTCTTCTGTTTTGATTTCAGAAAGCTTTTTTTCTAAATCTTTATTCTTTATTCTTAAATCATAAATCACTTTGTGCTTATCGGCTTTGCCAATTTCCTGCCCGCAAGTGGGGCATTTGGCACCCGGCATTGCTAGTTTTTTTAGCTCATCTTGCATATCATCCAATTGTTTTTGCAGGGTTTTTTTCTGCTCCAATTTAACATTTAACCCTCCCTGCCAATCTGATAACTCTTTTTGCAGCTGCAGTTTTTCGTTCTGTTTTTTTCTTAAATCTTCCAGTTCTGTTTTTTCTTTTTGCAAATTTTCTATTTCTTGTTGCAGTTTTGCGAAATTCGTAATTCGCAGATCTAAATTCTTGATTCTTTCAGCTCTTTCCTTCCCTTGGGCCACAATCGCATCCAGCTCTTTTTGCGCTTCCTGAAGATTTTGCCAAATTTCTTTTTGTTTTTGTAAATTTTTTAAGTCCTCTTCCAAAAGCTTAATACTACCTTCAATTCCTTTAACTTTTTCTGTTTGTTCATGTAAAATTTTCTCTCTTTCCTGCTTTTGGGATAATTCTGCCTCAATTTCCAAAAGCTGATATTCCAAAAGTTTTAATTTATTTTGAGCCTCTTTAACTTTTTCCCGGGCTTTTTCTTCCAAAAGATCATAATGCGATAACCCCAAAATATCTGCCAGGATTCTTTTCCTGTCACTCGGCCCTTTGGTGGTAAATTCATCGGCATGGCCTTGTCTTAAAAAGCTGGAGTTGGTAAAGGTTTCAAAAGACAAATGTAAAGTTTCAATAATTTTTTGCTGGGTGGCTTTGATGGTTCCTTCGGTTAAATTATTTTTCCCAGACCAAAATTCCAGATTAGTAGAACCTCCATGAGATAAACTTCTTTGCCTTTTGACAATAAAAGTATGGTTGTCCAGCTCAAAGGAAAATTCCACAAACATTTCTTTGGCTCCTAAATGAATTAAATCATCAGTGGAGTCCCCGGCCCTTGACCAGCCCCATACACACCAGGTAATGGCGTCTAAAAGGGAAGATTTTCCCGCCCCATTAGGCCCCGAAATAGCAGCCAGTTTGAATTTTTTAAAATCCAGATCGGGAACACTTTCCCCGTAAGAAGTGAAATTATTAAGTTTTAATTTGACTGGTATCATGGTTTTAAAAGTTGGCTGGCCAGTTGGGTAAGCTCTTTCTGGCGATCTTTGGAATAACCTTTGGCTAGGAAATATTTTTCCAAAGCTTCTATGGGGTTTAAGCGTTCCACTTCTTCCTGGCCGTCAATTTTTAACCTTTCTTTCCTTTCCACATTGCGGGAAATGCCGGCAATAAAATTAGCACTTTCCAGGGATTTTTTAATCTGATCCATTTTTAAAACTTCACTTAAATCTGCCGGGATATTAATTATTACTTTGACAATTTTATTTTTTGTCTCGTGTTTTTTTATTTCTGCCAGAACTGTTTGAGTAGGGTCTGGATCTGTTGGTTTTAAATTAACCTCGATAGTTAAGAATTGTCTGGCATTAGTTGAAATAAATTTAAAGGAAGTTTTTAAAGAAGAAATTTCTACCAAACAAATTCCCTTCTCTTCTTTTTCTTCCCCAAAATCAATTCGTTGGGGGGAGCCGGAATAAACTACTAACGGATCTTTACTTAAAACTTGGTGTTTGTGAATATGGCCTAGGGCCACATAATGTAAGCGCCTGTCGGTTAAAAGGGACAGGGGCACTGTAACATCATTTTGGATGGCCATGCCTTTTTCCGATCCGAATGATGCTCCTTCCACCTCTGCATGGGATAAAAAAATGGCAGGGGAGTCAGAAGTAATTTTTTCATAAAGTGAGTGAATCTTATCACCTATTGTTTTGTAGTCATTCTTGTGTAGCCAGGGCAAAGTGATAATTTGTAAAGGCCCGGATTTAGTGGAAATTTCTAAAAGCTCCGGTTTCCTGGAAACCCAGACATTGTCTATTTCCAAAGCAGAGTAAATATCCAAAGTATTGGCTTTGCCCTCGGCATTGGGAGTATCATGGTTTCCCACTACCAAAATCACCGGCACTGATTTGGCCATTTTTTTAATGCGGTCGGCAAAACCGCGCTGCTGGGTGGGGTTGGGATCGCGAGTTTTATAAGCATCTCCGGCAAAAAGCACCGCATCTACCTCTTCGGTGATTGCCTTTTCCACTATAAAATCAAAAGCGGCAAAAAAATCCAATAATCTGGTGGAAAGCCCGGTTTCTGGATCTAACCTTCCGTAATTTTCCATACCAATGTGAAGATCGGAAAAATGTAGTAGCTTCATTGCATTTTGGATTTTATCATACTTTTTGGTAAGATCAGCTTTATGTTTCAATTAAGAGTGCAGAAATTACGAAATAAATTAAGAAAAGAAAAACTGGATGCGGTTTTGATTTCTAGCGTTTCCAATATTACATATCTGACCGGCTATTCTAATTTTTTTAAAGAAGAAAGAGACGGATATGTTTTGATAACAAAAAATGGAAACTATATTTTGACTCACTCGATATACAGCCAATCCCTGAAAAATAAAATTCCAAACTTTGAGGTTATAGAAATAAGTAGAAGAGAACCTCCGGAAAAAGTTCTACAAAATATTTTGGGGAAAAGCACTGCTTCCATTGGTATTGAGGAGCATGATTTAAGAGTTTATGAATATAAAAGAATAAATAAAATATTTAAAAATCTCAAAAACTTTGACCTAAAAATAAAAAGATCCATTAAAGATAAAGATGAGATCGAATTAATTGCCAGAGCATGTAAAGTAGGTGATGAGGTTTTTAAGAAAGTTTTAAAAAAGATCAAATTAGGAATTTCAGAAAAACAATTAGTCTTTGAAATAGAAAGCCTTATTAAAAAGGAGAATCTAGACGTTTCTTTTAGGACTATTGTTGCTTTTGGTGCCAATGCCTCTGCTCCCCATCATCAGTCAGGAAAAAGCAAACTTAAAAAGGATCAATTTATCGTAATGGATTTTGGCGTAATTTTTGAAAATTATTGTTCTGATATGACAAGGACTATATTTTTTGGAAAGCCTTCCGCCAAGCAAAGAAAAATTTATGAAACGGTTTTAGAGGCGCAAAAAAGAGCGATCCAGTTGATCAATTCCGGTAAAAAGATAAAAGCCAAAGAGGTTGATAGAGTGGCCAGAGAATATATCAAATCAAAAGGATTTCCTGATATTCCCCACTCATTAGGTCATGGCATTGGTCTGGAAGTCCATGAACACCCATATTTATCTAATAAAAGTAAAGAAGAATTAAAGGAGGGTATGGTATTTTCAATAGAGCCGGGAATATACTTAGAAAATTTGGGTGGGGTAAGAATTGAAGACTTGTTTGTTTTGGAAAATAGAGGACTTAAACAAATAACCAATGCCTCCAAAGAGTTAATGATCTTTTAACGATGAGACTTTCCCCATTGGGCCATTTTTTTGAAAATATCTTCCAATGATCTGCCCTTTTTTGTTAAAGAATATTCAACATGTAAAGGGATTTCAGCAAAAACTTTCTTGATAACAATCTTCTCTTTTGCCAGTTCTTTAAGTCTGGCTGTAAGAGTTTTAGTACTGATGCCGGGTAATGATTTTTGCAGCTGTCCAAAACGTTTTTCTCCGTTAAATAAACTGTGGAGTATATACATGGTCCATTTGCTGCCGACAATTTTTAATGTTTTCTCCACCCCGCATTTTTTATGTTCCATACTTTTCTAAAGGTAACTACTTTACAAAATAAAGTATTAAGGGTATTATACTGCCATGAGTCAATGGGATCAACTACCTAATAAAGAAATTGTATACAAGACAATTGAAGCTTTAAAGGCCAATGGTATTGAGGCAAAATTTGTTGAGACTTCCAAAGATGCCAAAATTGAGGTGCTGGCTCTTATTCCAAAAGGTGCAGAGGTAATGACTATGACTTCTGTTACTTTAGATACAACTAGTTTAGCCGCAGAACTTAACGAATCGGGTAAGTATGATGCCGTCAGACAGAAGCTATTAAAAATGGATTATAAACTTGAGGCAAATGAAATGAGAAAAATGGCGGCAGCCCCAGATTGGGTGGTGGGGAGCGTGCATGCAGTGACAGAAGACGGCCATTTGTTGATTGCATCAAACACAGGCAGCCAACTGGCCACAGAGGCCTACACAGGGGGGAAGTTGATCTTTGTTGTGGGCACGCAAAAAATAGTCAAAGATACAGATGAAGGTTTGGACAGAATCTATCAGCACTCTCTACCGCTTGAGGATCAAAGAGCTCAGAAAGCTTATGGGATGGGCAGTCATGTAGGTAAGATTTTAATTATTAACAAGGAAGTACAGCCAGGTAGGATTACTATCATTTTGGTTGGTGAAAAGTTAGGTTTCTAATGTTTGTATAACCAGAAATCACCTAGCTTTTTTAATGGTTCCCAATTTTGGAAATGGTAAGTTTGAGTAATAATAACAGCACCTTTTTTTAATTCTTTTTTTAATTTTGCTTCTAATTTTTTGACCCCTTTGTGTAAAAGATAAATATAAATAATATCGCCGTCTTCGTAATTTTTGGCAAAAATATTGCCATGATAGAATTTGGCATTTTTAAAATTTACTGCTCTATACCTGGAATATAAAACTCTGATCCAGGATTGTTCTATGCCAATAGCAGTTGCTCCCAGTTTGGCTGCCTCCAAAACTACCCTTCCATCTCCGGACCCCAGTTCATAAAATTTCTTACCCTTTCTTACTCCGGCTAATTTTAAAACCTTCCTAATATTGTCCATTTTGGTGGGAACATATGGAGCATCAGACCCTGCAAACCAACTTAAGCCGATGAGACAACCTATTAAAATTCCACCGGAAATAATTAGCGTGAGATCCATTTTAATAAAAATACTTTCAGCGGCATTAACTTATCGATAAAAGTAAATACTAGGTAAATTGGCCAGTGTAGGACTAAATCAAAAGTGCCAATATATTCTACGAGTCGGCCACCGTATCCTTGCTTAAACTTATGAAATCCATACCACGGATCAGATGCGTTAGTATTAGGTCCCAGTGCTCCCCACATGTCAAATTTTTTTAAACCCATTTTTTTACCCAGCTTAATTGCTTCCCAGGCAACCAGATTATTGGCCATTACTTCAGGATGATTTTTAGAAGATCCGCCATAAGGATAATAAAGAGTATCTTTAAAGTTTAATAACATCCAGGCGGTTAAAGGTTCATCTTTATGAAAAGCAATTAATAACCTGGCCATGTTAGCATCTTTTAATATTTGCCAGACTTTGCGGTGGTACTCTTTATTATGGCCATGATACCCTTGTCTGCGGGTAGTTTCAAAATAAAGTTTTAGATAAATTTCAAAAGCCTTATCATCCGTTCTTTCCTCCACCTTAACTCCATGCTTTTGGGCAACCCTGATGTTGTATCTGGTTTTCGGATGCATATTTTGTAAAAGTTCTTCCTCTGATTTGGTTAAATCAATAATAAAGTTATATTTAGTGAATAGAGGTTTTGGTGATTTTTTAAATTCTGAATTCTGAATTCTGAATTCTGAATTCTGAACATTTGGCTCTATTTTTATAAATGCGCAGTTTTGTTCTTTACCTATTTTTTTCAAGGCTTCTGCCAAATCCTTGTCCGGTTCCCCACCTTTTGGCAAATAGCCAACATATTGAATGATAAAAGGAATTTTATGCAAAGTCAGATGAAAGGCTTTTTGCAGTTTGCCATTTTTATATAAACCATATCTTAAAATCGGAACCCCTAAACTTTTGCGAAATTCCCCCCATTCCCAGCTTTGCATCACATGGGAAACTAATTTATTATACTTTGCCTTTTGGTTATCAGTAATGGGTCGAAGATTCATGACCCTATTATACTAGAAGATGGTTATTTTGGCGTTTTGGCGAAGGGTTTGGAATTTTTCGTTAAAAATTTGAGAAAGTTTTTGCTGTTTTAGTAAGTTTTCCGCCTCTTGAATTTGCTGGGCAGAATCAGTAGCTTGCAGCTGGTCTCTGTTGGCTTCTAAAAATTTATCTAAATCCTGCGCCGAAACTGTTGCCTCTTTTAAGTAAAGCTTTTCAATGGAAAGTTGTAACTTGATCTGATTCTTTATGGAATTTCTGTCTTGCCCTTGAGAAGCAAGTATTTCATTCATGGCTTTTGCTCCTCCTAATGAATTTTCAATCTCTTGGATCTTTTTGTTAATTTCCTCACCTGTTGCCAAGGCATTATTTTTTCCGGCTTCATCCAGAATGATTTTTTCATTGATAAGTTGATTTAAAGTTTGAGTGCGAAACTGCTCGTTTAGTTTCATTTGTAATCCCAAATTGGTAACAGGAGAACCATTAACCAAGGCTGCCACAAACCAACTCTTTTTATATGTTGCCAAAAGGACCAATGCCAAAATTACCAAAACAACATAAAATTTTTTGGATGAATGAAAATTCTTTAAAGAAGCCAGTTTACTTAGCAGGTTATTGACAAAACTATAAGGAGTTTTTTTTGCCATTTGTCGATCATAGCAGAGGCAGTATATAATGTAAATATGCAAAAAGGTTTTGCTACTGTTCCTGTTTTGTTGCTGCTGGTTCTAGCAGTAGCAGGACTAGTTGTGTATTTTAATTTACCAAATTCTAAGAATACTCCAGTTAAGCCGGTTCTTCAAACTGAAATTTCACCAATTTACAAAAATGAAAAATTAGGTTTTGAAATGCAATACTCAAAAGATTTCACAGCCCAGGAGGATTCTGAGGAAGAGTTTGACAAAAGAGGAAAGGGAACTTTTAGGAAAAATTTTAAGGGATACGTAGGGTATGAACCGGGAAAATTTTCAGGGGCAGTGGTAGTTTTAAGTAAAGAAAATAACTTTGAGACAAATCCTTTTACTTTATGGGTTTTTGATAATCCGGAGAATTTAACAATTGATAATTGGCACCATCAATATTGGTATTATCCTTTTATCTGGGGTGATTTTACATACACAGGTAAAATTATTTTGGCTCCAAAAGATGAAGCCACAGTCTCCGGACAAATGGGCAAGAGTGGAATAATTGATTATAGAGAAGGCAAACCCAAGTTTATTTATGTGCCAAAGGATGGGAAAATGTATTTATTTAGGGTAATTGGAGAAGTAGGTGAAGAAATTATTACTAAATTTAATTTTTTATAGTAAATATATATCAACAAATCTTGCTGACCACCCGGCTGTTCTGGCATCGTCAAAACCTAAATCTATAATATTTCCCTTGATTGTTCCTCCTGTATCTCCTGCTACAGCTAGACCATAGCCCGGAATATAAACTTTTGATCGGAGTAGAATAACTTTGGGATCAACGGCAATTATCCCCTTTCCGGCCCTCATGCCAATGGCAGTCCATTCATTACAACCTGGACAGCGGGAATCATAATGTGTGGCATAAACCCGCATTTTCTTCCAGTATTTAATTTCCCCATCTGCAGTTGAAAGGGTTTTCCAGACAATTTTTGTTCCCCGCAAGATCTTTTTATCTTTGGGTAGTGTAGTTTCTACAGAGACTATTTCCCGGGAATATTCTTCTCCTTCAAAAAAAGTTATTTTAATAATTTTAACTTTTTTCCCATCCTTACCTTCTTCTAAAATTTTATCTTCTCCGGCCTCGGTTTCCGGGTCATCCTGATAAACTACTTTTTTGGAAATACTTTCAGTTTGTTCTTCCAATTTAGAAGTAAAACGTGACTGGGTTACTACCGGCTGGGAAGCTGATAAAACTTGAGGTGGTTCTTGAGATTCAATTAAAACAGGCTGATCTGTCAGAAAACTTCTGGAAAAAAAGATTAATCCGAAAATTAATAGTGCACCAAGATAACGCTCCATGTTAGATATTTAACCAGTTATCTTCTTTTGTAAAATCTTCACTATCTTGAAACTGGCTATTGGTAATTATTAAATCTTCCGGAATATCGGCCAAAAACCTGGAAACTAAATTATGACTTCTTTGGCCAAAATATAACCTTTGCCTAGCATAAGTTAAATAAAGCTTTCGCATGGCCCGGGTTATCCCCACATAACAAAGTCTTCTTTCTTCTTCAAGTTCATGGGGGGAAAGCATAGACCTGGAATGGGGGAATAAACCTTCTTCCATGCCCACTATAAAAACCACCGGGAATTCCAAACCTTTGGCGTTGTGCAGAGTCATCAGGGTAACTGCCTCGCCGACCTCTTTTTTATCATATCCATTTTCCACTAAAGCTACATTTTCTAAAAAATCAGTTAAGTTAGGAAACTGCTCCGCTACGCTTCGCAGTTCTTTAACATTTTCTATCCGTCCCTTGCCCTCCTCGCTGCCATCATCAAGATAGGTTAAATAGCCTGTCCGAGCCAAGATTTGGTCTAATAGGTCTAATACGATGTATTTGTCTAATTGGGAGTAGATTTCGCCGTAAAACTCCATAACTTTGGACAGTCTGCCTTTGCCGATTTTTTCCGCTCGCTTTAAGGACACCGAATCTTTGGGATTTTGCAGGAGTCGCAAGTATGCGAGTACATCTTTAATCTCTTTTCTTTCATAAAAACTTACTCCACCAACCAGTCTATAGGGAACCCCTGATTTTAAAAATTGTTCTTCCAGCAAGCGGGATTGAGCATTGGTGCGGTATAAAACCACATAATTTGAAAGTGGCGGTTCCAGTTTGGAAATAATAAAACCAGCTTCATCTATTTCATTTCCGGCCTCATAAATTTCAATTTTTTCCCCACCCCGTTTTTGGGTCCAGAGTTTTAAAATAGGGTGGGTGGTATTTTTGGAAATAACACTATGTGCTGCATCCAGAATAATCTGGCTGGAGCGGTAGTTTTGTTCCAGATTAAATACTTTAGCTCCCGGATAATCTTTCTGAAAATTAACTATGTTTCTAAAATCAGCTCCTCTGAAGGAATAAATGGACTGGCTCGCATCGCCAACCACACAGATATTTTTGTGGCGGTTAGCTAAATACTTACTGATTAAATATTGGGCCGGATTGGTATCCTGATATTCATCAATTAAAATATAGCGAAACTGTACTTGGTAGCGGGTTAAAATTGTTGGGTCAACTTTGAAGAGCTTAATTGTTTGTAATAGCAAATCATCAAAGTCAAGGGCGTGATTTTTTTCTAGTACTTTTTGGTACTCCAAATAGATTTTGGCAACTTGTTCCTGGAAAAATCCCCTCGCATACTGGGGGTATTCCATGGTAGATATCAACTCATTTTTGGCTCCGGAGATGGTGGAGAGGACTGCCACAGGACTTGTTTTTTGAGTGGGAATTGCTAAATTGGCCATGGCCTCTTTAATGGCATCTAAAGAATCACCTTCATCGTAAATGGCAAAGCCGGGAGGAAAACCCAGTGCTTTGCCCTCTCTTCTTAAAAGTTTTGCACAAAATGAATGAAATGTTCCCATCACTGGTTGGGTGGGGAGTTGGCCAATTAACTTTTTGATTCGTTCAATCATTTCTCCGGAGGCTTTATTGGTGAAGGTCAAAACCAAAATATTTTCCGGGGGAATCTTCTTTTCCTGGATTAAATAAGCCACTCGATATGTCAGAACTCTGGTTTTGCCGGATCCTGCCCCGGCCAAAATTAAAACCGGTCCTTCAGTGGCCTTCACTGCTTTTTGTTGCTCTGAATTTAAGTCATCTAAGAGGGTAGACATTATTGTGTTATATGTTATCATATTAAATCTATGGTTAAACTGTTAGATTTTTGGGCCAGCTGGTGCGGGCCATGTAGAGTGATGGAGCCGGTTTTAGAGGAGCTGGAAAAAGAACTTAAAGGGAAAGTAGAAATTGAAAAAATTAATGTGGACGAAAATCCGGGGAAGGCTGCCGAGTTTGGAGTGATGAGTATTCCTACTTATATTGTTTTAAAAGATGGCAAAGAAATTGGCCGGCGGATTGGTGTCACCTCAAAGTCTGAACTGATAAAACTTCTTCAGCAATGAATTTTAAAGATAAGGTTATAGAAATAGTTAAATCTATTCCCTATGGCCAAGTTACCACCTATGGAACTGTAGCCACTTTGGCCGGGTTGCCAAGAGGGGCCAGATTAGTTGGTGGAGTATTGCATTTTAATATTGAGGCCTCGCCATGGCATCGGGTGATCAACCGACATGGATTTATTTCCACCAAGTGTTTGGATCACCCCAAGGCTTTACAAAAAGCTTTTCTTGAGAAAGAAGGGGTGGAAGTCACAGCTGATTTCATGGTAGACTTGAAAAAGTATGGATGGTGGGGTTAAGAAAAATATTTGGATTATAGCTAATTGGAAATCAAACAAGAATATCACAGAAGCTCTGGATTGGGTGGCCAAAGTTGGACCACAACTTCCCAAAAATGAGAATTTAAAAATTGTCATTTGCCCGACTTTCAGCGCTTTATCAGAAGTTAAAAAAGCAGTGACTGTGGGAAATTTTCCCATGATGGTGGGATCACAGGATTTATCACCTTTTGGGACGGGTGCTTATACAGGGGAAGAGTCAGCAGAGCTTCTAAAGGATTTGGTTGACTTATCAATTCTGGGTCATTCTGAAAGGAAAAAAAATTTTAATGAAACAGATGAGATGGTAGCGAAAAAGGTAGAACAAGCAATAAATAATAAAATTATTCCCTTGGTTTGTGTCCAAGATGAGGAGACACCAGTGCCTCAAGGGTGCAACATGATTGCTTATGAACCGATATGGGCAATTAGTACCGGTTTGACCAATACCCCGGGAGTTGGGAGGGTTGATAACCCAGAGGATGCGGCTAAAGTGGCAGGAGTTTTTAAGCAAAAATATGGACAAGAATTAGCAGTTATCTACGGGGGAAGCGTAGATTCATCAAATGTAAAAGGCTTTATTATCCAGGAAAATATTGCTGGAGTTTTGGTAGGCAATGCTTCTTTGGATGCAGAAGAGTTTATTAAGATTGTTAAAATATATGAGGAGATTTAGGTGAAGAGGATCGACTTTAAAAAAAAGAGAGCGAAAAAACTCCTTAAAAAATTTTTACCTGTTATTTTAGTAGTTTCGGTACTAATGGCAGTGGCCATTTATCTGTCTACTCTTTCTTCCACTTCTTCGGTGGTAAATTATATTTTTTCCGGCACAACTTTAAAATCTACCAATGGATTTGTTAATGTGCTTTTATTGGGCATGGCCGGAGGTAGCCATGACGGAGCCACCCTCACAGATACTATCATTATTGCTTCCTACAATCTTAAAACCAAAAAAGTCTATCTGATTTCCATCCCCAGAGATTTATGGCTGCCTGCTCTGCGAGTTAAAGCCAATGCGGTTTATCAAACAGGTAGTTTAAAGAAAGAGGGTATAAGTCTTTCAAAAACTGTCATGGGCAATGTGGTCGGGTTACCGATTCATTACGGTTTAAGAGTAGATTTTGGGGGCTTTGTCAGGGCAGTTGATATTTTGGGAGGCATTGAAGTTATGGTTGAAAGTTCATTTGATGATTATAACTACCCCATTGCCGGCAAAGAAGAAGATCTGTGTGGTTTCAGGGAAGAAGAGAGAGAATTTTCCGAAGAAGAGGCCAAAAAGTTAAATATTGAACCAGGTAGAAAAAAAGTATTAATTTCATTGGAGGGGGTGATTGCTACCGACTCGGCCGAGGAAGATCAAGGAGCAAAATATTTTACCTGCAGATTTGAACACATCGGTTTTAAAGAGGGAAAAACTTTAATGGATGGAGAGACAGCTCTAAAATTCGTCAGGTCAAGACATGGCACAAATGGTGAGGCTTCTGATTTTGCCAGATCAAAAAGACAGCAGAAGGTTTTGCAGGCACTAAGAGATAAGCTGTTATCGCTTCAGACTCTTTTGGATGCGCAGAAACTCTCCCAGTTGGCAAAGACCTTGGGCAGTAGCATTGACATGGACATTTCTGTGAAAGACGCCTTGGAATTTGCCAGACTATTAAAAGATTTGGACACCAGTTATAGTTTCATTCTGGATGATTCGCCCAAAGAAAATTTACCTTTAGGTAGGAAATCGTTGCTGACACATCCCAGCGCGTCGGATTATGGAGGGGCTTATGTTTTAATATCCCAGGATGATGATTTTTCCATTATACAGGAGTATGTCAGAAAAATTTTATCAGGGGAGGTGGCAAATGAAAGCAGTGCTTCTGCACGGACCGGCAATTGATGCTTCCAGAAAAAAATTATCAGAGATAAAAGATAAATTTGAACCAGAGAATATCATGGTTTTTGAAAAGGGGGCAGAACCGGCGGAAATTCTGACAAGTTTAAGGTCACAGTCTCTTTTTGATGGCGACAGATTAATTATTTTGGAAAACCCATCTGAAGGTTTTAATAACTATACCCTACACCCTAATCCCTTAACTCTAGTTTTATGGTTTGATCATGAGATTGACACGAAAAACTTTAAGGGTGATGTTTTATTTTTCCCCGAAGCAAAGGAAGTATCTGTTTTCCCCTTTTTAGATCTTTTGGGTCAAAGAGACAAAAGGGCTTTTTTAGCATTGGATAAGCTCAAGAGGGCAGGCTATGACAGCCAGTATTTGATAACTATGATTTTATACCTCCTTAGAAATTTGGTAGCGAAACCAAAAGGGGTTAAAGATTTTGTCAAAAATAAAAATGCCAAAATGAGAATTAATTTTGCTCCTGATCAGTTAGTAAATTTATATAAATCTGTTTTAGAAACAGACTTTAAAATAAAAAGCGGCCTTTTAGATGAGCCCCAAGCAGAGTTTTTACTGGTTAATTCTTTTTTGCATTAAATCTAAATCTTTTTGATCAAATGCTCCATCCCCATTTAAATCCACCTTATTTTTTAAAGCTAGTGCATAATCGGAAGAATTTATTAAACCGTCTTTGTTTAGGTCAAATTTTTTGATCTGGTTATCAGAAGGAACGGTTAAATCTACATTCTGGCCTATCTTTAAAGGAGGCAAAAGCTGATACGATTGCAAATTAAAGATAGCGCTAACCCCTCCTTTGTCGGATACGACTGTGACTTTGGCAATTTCCTCTCCGGTGGGTTTAAATACGTCCGACATATCAGTTTTACGAGCGAAAGAGAGGGGAATTAAGAAATTGCCAGAATTTTTCACCAGCGCAGATTGAGTTACTGCTCCCGAGATGGATAAATAGGCAATGGCTTCATTTAAAGATTCATTCTCATCCAGCACAGATCCTATAACGGGTTTTTGTCCGTTTTGCGCTGTCGCCAGAGAAGCGGTAGTTACTTCAAATATTTCCGATTTAAGTTTGCCGGAGATAATTCTATATTTATAAGTTGTATTTGGCTGTAAATTTTTAAGAGTTACATAATGAAAGACGTGTGCCTGGGGGGTATTTTGATCTCTGTCATCAATGATAATCTGTTCATCGACAGTAGTCTGACCAAAGGTGACGAAAGATACAACTTCGGCTGGAGTTTGCCAGGAAATGGTCAATGATTGACCTTCAATATTAGTAATGGTGATATTTTGGGGGGTAAGATCGGGTTTAGCTTTAGCAGTGAGAATTTGTTCTCTCAAAACCAAAAACCCGCCGATAACTATACCAGAGGTGATAACGGCAAGTCCCAAAATAGTAGGAATTTTAAATTTATTTAAACTTTTGATCATGATTCATTGAAGTCCCTGTAAATCAAAATCAGGACTGATAGGTTCGACAACCTCCTGCCATTTTGCAGGCATCTCTACTTGAGAGCGTGTGTGTACTATATCAAAAATCACCCAGGCAATCACTGTGATCAAAGTTAATATGGTCACAATAAACCAGTATTTTTGAGTCATGTTTTTAGCCTATCTTAAAAAATATGCTTTTCCGGAAATTGACATGATCAGGCTTTTTCCCTCGCCTGGCCTATTTAATGTTAACTTATCTATGGATATTAACCGGTTGTTTGCCTTAAGATCTTGTAAGATAGCAGTTAAAGTTTGATAAGAAGCCTCGATATTGAAAGTAAAAGACACTTCCTGCAGCTTGTTTTGAATGTTATTATCTTTTGTCGCGGCCAAAGTTATCGGTTGTATTTGCAAGGCAGAAATTGAGGCCTCATAGGTGCGGGTGGATTGTTCAAGAGTTTGAATAAGTGATTTTAAATCAATGGTATCCGGTATGGCTCGCTGAATTTTATCTCTAGCATTTTGTTCAAGTCTTTGGTAGTTTTCTTTGCCTTTTGATAAGTTTTCTGTCTTTTCATTAATTTGGGCAACGATTTTATCCGCATCGGCCAGTTTCTTTTGCAACACCAGAATTGTTTCAATTGTTGGCTTGATAGCGAAAACGACGAAAACAGTCATGATTAGAAGAGTAAAGATTACTGGACCGTAAGTTTTAACGATCGGCATGCCGGTAATGGGCTTAATATAAGTAAAATACCTAAAATAGCGATTAGACTCTTTCATAAAGTTTTTTCTCCCGGCAGAATGTTGACAGATGTATCAATTGTAAATCTTAGAAGGTTTTCTTCCAGTCCCGCGCTGGCTAAGGTTACACCGGTAAAATATTGGTCATCTTTTAAACTGCTCACAAAGGTAACCAGATCGCTGTTGGTTGACGCCTGGGCATTGATTTGAACAGTTATTTTATTCACAGCCTTTTCCACGCTCAGGCTGTTGATTTTGACAGAGATGGGAGTATGCTCGGCTACCTTTTTCAGTAATGTATGATAGTCTGGATTGCTTTGGTTAAAGGCATAAATGGTTGATAGCTTAAGTTGGGTTTGTCTGATTAATATTTCATAGGGCCTCAAACTCTCAATATAGGGGATTTGTTCCTCGATAGTTTCTTTTCTTGTGGCCAGATCAGCGTCCAGTTTAAAACGGGTTAAAAAAGCTATTAGTACCACTGCCTCCACAATAATGAAGATGAAACGGCCACTCCCAAGCAACCAGCGTAAAAGTTTAACCAATAGTTTTTCCGGATTGCTTTGTGGTTTGAGAAGATCAAGATTGATGGTGATCTTGGATTTAGGTTTGGGCATGAATATATTATACGCCCTATTTTGATTTTTTTGTCAGTCTGGATTTCAATCTGGCAGCCTTGTTGGGATGAATTAAGTACACTTTGGCAGCTTTATCCAAAGCAGAAAAAGCTGCTTGTAAATCCTTAGCTGCTTTGCCGGTACGAGCCTTCTTAATTAAGCTTTTTAGGCTGTCTGTGCGCTTTTTGTTGCGCGCTGTTCTTATCTTATCTTTTCTAACTTTTTTAATAGCTGATTTAATGATTGGCATGGCGGATATGGTATCATAGCCACTACCTTTTTAGCAAGCCAGCTGATAAACTATTTTTAAACATGGTTAAAAATTTATTTACGCTTCTTTATTCAAGGCAGACATCAATTTTATCCGCAGCATCAATAATCATGGCAACAATGATGTTGTCTAAAGTTTTAGGTCTGGTTCGCGATCGTTTGCTGGCACATGTATTCTCGCCGGACAAAATAGATATTTTTTGGGCGGCATTCAGGTTGCCGGATTTAATCTTTCAGATAATTATCCTGGGGGCTTTATCAGTTGCTTTTATCCCTGTTTTTACAGAAAACTTGGAAGATAAAGGCAGGGAAAAAGCTTTTGAGATGGCAAGGGCGGTACTAAATGTATTCTTGTCTATATTTATTTTGGCAACCATCCTGATTTTTGTTTTGTCGGAGCAGATAGTTACCAACTTTATATCTCCGGGCTTTGCGCCGCAGCGGCAAATGCAAGTTGTGGCGCTGACAAGAATTATTCTTTTTGGGCAGGTTATTTTGGTTTTAGGGTCATTTTTTATTGGCATTTTGCAATCCTTGCAAAGGTTTATCGTTCCGGCTTTGGCTCCGATTTTTTATAATTTGGGAATTATTCTGGGAATAATATTCTTATCTAAAGATTTTGGCATTACGGGCGCTGCTTTCGGCGTAGTAATGGGCGCTCTATTGCATGCTCTAATACAACTGCCTTTGGTTTGGAGCTTGGGGTTTAGGTTTCGCTTTCCTCCTAAATTCTTCCATCCCGGTGTAAAAGAAATAATACGGCTTATGAGTGTGAGAACTTTTGGCCTTGCCGCAGAACAGATTAACGAGACAGTTGGCTTGGCATTGGCATCACTTTCTGCAATCGGATCCGTGACTTATTTAACATTTGCTCAACACCTGCAAGTTGTTCCAATCGGTCTTTTTGGGGCAACACTCGCCCAAGCTGCTCTGCCGGTTCTTTCATCGGAAAGAGCCCGCGGCAAGATCGAGGAATTTAAGATAACGGTTCTAACAACCTTACATCAAATCCTTTTTTTGGCATTACCAGCAGCAGCTATTTTAATAGTTCTTAGAGTGCCTGTTGTCAGACTGGTTTTTGGAGCAAGCCAGTTTGATTGGGAAGCGACTGTTTTAACAGGCGCTACCTTAGCTTATCTTGCCATAGGGCTCTCTGCCCAAGCCATCTCCTTGCTTTTGGTAAGAGGTTTTTATGCGCTTAAGGACACCAAGACTCCTGTTTTAGTATCTTTAGTTGTGGTGGTATTAAATATTATCTTGAGTGTCTACTTTATTGTCATTTTGAAGCTTGATGTTTGGAGTATAGGTTTGGCTAATTCTATTGCTGCTATTCTTTCGGCAGTTTTACTTTTTTGGGCTCTTCATTTTAAGGTGGGGAAATTTAATTTGAATAAGATATTGATTCCTTTCTTGAAAATGATTATGGCCACCATCATCATGGGTGTGGCTTTATATGTTCCAATCAAACTTTTGGATCAAGTGATTTTTGATACCACCAGGACAATAAATCTTTTAGTTTTAACTTTTCTTTCTTCCGTATTTGCCTTATCTGTCTATGTAATGTTGGTTTGGTTTTTAAGAGTTCGAGAATTAGATACGTATGTTGAGCTTCTGAAAAGATTTGGTAAGTTCCAGACAAAGCTTAAATCTAAAGAAATCCTGCCGGAAACTGTCTAATGAAGATCCGAAATTTTTGTATTATTGCCCATGTGGATCACGGGAAATCTACTTTAGCTGATAGGTTTTTGGAAATTTGCCACACTGTCCCAGCAGATCAAATGAGACCACAGCTACTGGATTCTTTGGCTCTGGAGCGTGAGCGCGGCATTACCATCAAACTGGCCCCTGTTAGACTCAACTATACCCTAAACACTATACCTTACACCCTAAACTTAATTGATACTCCCGGCCATGTGGATTTTTCTTATGAAGTTTCTCGTGCGCTGGCAGCGGTGGAAGGAGCGATACTTTTAGTAGATGCAACTGCCGGAATACAAGCTCAAACCTTAGCCCATGGTCTGGCAGCGCTGGAGCAAAATCTGACTTTGGTTCCGGTTATTAACAAGATAGATCTGCCAAATGCGGATATTGAAAATACAAAAAAACAGCTTGAAGATAGTTTTGGCTTCAGTCATCAGGAAATACTTTTGGTTTCCGCCAAATCAGGAGAAGGAGTAGAAGGTTTGCTGAAGGCTATAGTCGAGAGAATTCCTCCTCCCAAGACAGACTCTACAGTCTTGCGAGCCCTGGTATTTGATTCTTTTTACGATCCTTTTAAGGGTGTTGTTGCACAAGTGAGAATTGTTAATGGGCAAACGCCACCAATTAATACGCCTGTTTATTTTTTGCAAACCAAAGCCAGAGGCCATATTTTAGAAACCGGTTTTTTTAGTCCGCAGCTTGTTTCAAATGACGGATTGCAGAGTGGAGAAATTGGCTATATTGCAACCGGCATCAAGGAGCCTGATCAGGTTAGAGTTGGTGACACCATCGCATCCACCGGAGGCGTGACTCCTTTGCTAGGATACAAAGAGGTTAAGCCAATGGTATTTGTCGGTTTATATCCGATAGACCAGGATGAATATCAGGATATCAAAGAATCTTTGCAAAAATTTAAGTTAAATGATCCGGCATTTAGCTTTGAGATTGAACATTCCCAAGCTTTGGGTTCAGGATTTAGGTGCGGGTTTTTGGGCTTGCTTCACGCAGAAGTTGTACAGGAAAGATTATCGGAGGAACATAACGCCAACTTATTGGCAACAACTCCTTCTGTTGAATACTTGTTAAACGATCGGCCGGTCAATAATCCGTCGGAAATAGACCCGGCCAATATGAAAAATATTAAAGAACCCTGGGTATCTTTGAAAATTTTTGTGCCACAAAGCTATATTGGCGCTGTCATGGATTTGACGCAGGATAAAAGAGGCAATTTTGTAACAATGCAGCATTTTGGAGCTCAAGTGGAGCTTGCTTATGAAATGCCTTTGGCAGAGATGGTCACTGATTTTTATGATAAGTTAAAATCGGTTTCCAGTGGGTTTGCTTCCCTGGACTGGGAATTTTTAGACTTTAGAGAGGTGGATGCTGTTCGTGTTGATATTTTGGTGGGAGGGGAAAAAGTGGATGCCCTGTCTACGATTGTTTTTAGACCGAAAGCAGAATCCGTCGGCCGGCGGATGGTAGAGAAACTAAAAGAAGTTTTACCAAGACAAAATTTTGAAATTGCTATTCAGGCAGTAATTGGTGGAAAGGTTATTGCCCGGGAAACTGTATCGTCATACAGAAAAGATGTCACAGCTAAATTATATGGTGGGGATAGAACCCGTAAAGACAAATTATTGGAAAAACAGAAAAAAGGAAAAAAGAAAATGAAAATGGTGGGCAAAGTAGAAATCCCCCAAGAGGTATTTCTAAGCATTCTGAAATCATAATCCCTCTTGATTAAAGATTTGATTTGTGATTACACTGGAAGCAGGGGGAAGGGGGTGAGAAAATGAAGGCTTTACATATGGCAGCATACACCCTGCTTTGGGTTGGTGGTGTGAATCTTGGTTTATCGGCTTTGGGTTTTGATGTAGTTAACTTGGTACTGGGCGGTTTGGGCCTGGTGCAAATCTTTAACATTTTGGTTGGACTTTCCGCAGTTTATTCTGCTGCCACCCACATGGGTGATTGCAAAGTGTGCGGTAAGGGGTAATCATTTTCCTAATTAGGAAAAGAAAGGTCCCGCCTCTTGTTGGGGCGGGATTTTTTGATACAATGAGCTTGTGAAAATTGTTAAACCTCCAAAACTAAATATTGGAGATACTGTTGGAATTGTGGCTTCATCTTTGCCTGTTTTCCCTCACCACAAAAAGCAATACGAGAAAGGTAAAAAATTAATCACTGATATGGGTTTTAAGATTAAGGAAGGTAACACCACTAAAAAAGTAAGATGGTGGATGAGTGGTACTCCAAAAGAAGTGGCAGATGATATCAATTCCATGTTTGCAGATAAAAATGTCAAGGCAATCATTGCCCATACTGGCGGTTACTCGGCAATTTCTGTTTTAGAATATCTTGACTACGAATTAATAATTAATAACCCTAAACCATTTATTGGCATGTCCGATATGACTATTTATCATCTGGCAATATTTTCCCAAACCGGAATGGTGGGATTTCATATGGATGATCTCTCCTATGGTTTTGGCAGAAAGATAGAGGCAGGGCAGAAAGATTGGCCGAAATTGGATCAGGAATTTTTCTTAAAGTTTTTAACCAAGGCAGAAGCTCCTGGAATAATAAAACCTGTCACAGAGTGGGAAGAGTGGAAAAAAGGAAAGGTAGCAGGCCATTTAATAGGTGGAATTTTACAAAGAATTTTAGCGCTTGCCGGTACTAAATATTTCCCGTCTTTGGATTTGTTTGATGGAAGCATATTATTTTGGGAAGAAGTAGGAAGAGATTTAACGGAAATTTATTATCATCTTTATCAATTAAAGCATGTGGGAATTTTCGAGAGAATAAATGGGATGCTAGTTGGAAAAATTAAATTTATAAAACCCTTAAGACAAAAAGAGGTTACTGTACCACGAGTTAAAGAAATGATTCTGGAAATCTTAAAAGATTATGATTTTCCCATAATGGCAAATTTGGATTTCGGACATTTTACAGTCAATATCCCCATGCCGGTAGGAGTGAAAGTTTCCTTTGATACAACTAAAAAAGAGCTAAGATTCTCAGAAGGAGCTGTTAGATAGGGAATTTACAAATTTCTCCAGCTGATGGTTGTTTTTGACTCTGATAACTTTCTCCGGGTAAGGTTTCAGGGCATTTTTGATTTTTTCTTGAGTTACATATTCACCGGTTTTATCTGATTCATAAGCAGGATTAGGGTAGTGATAATGGATTAACCCCCTGGCCAACCTTAAAAAAGCCTTAAATCCATGGGGATCTTTGCCCGTAAGTTTATTTATAATAAATCTTTTGGTAATTCTAAAAAGCGTTAGCCATAAGGGTAAGTCCAGCCAGATAATTTTATCTGCCTCTTTAAATAAATCTTCCACCCAACTGACATATATGCCTTCAGCCGCCCACTGTTTTTTTTGAGCTAGCTTCGTAATAGCTTCGAGCCTTTTGTCCATCGGTTGGACTTTTTGATGTGGATAGGCAATGTCATCCAGATCAAAGTGGGGGTAGCCGAACCTCTCGGATATTAAGTTAGCCAGGGTAGTCTTACCGCTGCCGGCTGATCCGACAATATAAATCTTTCTATCAATTATACTCATGCTGCAAGTATAACAAATTTTTCGTATACTAATTGTTTATGCCGGCAAAAATATCACCATTTTTAGCCCTCAAGGTAGGGCATTTTAGAAACTACCTTTTGGGATCATTAATCTCTGAAATCGGCAACCAGATGCAGGTGGTGGCTGTGGCTTGGCAGATCTATGAAATAACCCGCAATCCCGCATTTTTGGGATTTATTGGAGTTGCCAATCTTTTGCCAATTATTATTTTTTCATTATTTGGTGGACTTTTGGCAGATAAAGTAGACAGAAGGAAGCTTTTGATATTAAGTCTGATGATGCAGATGATTTTGGCTTTTATCCTTTTTGCACTGACCTGGTCTCACCAGATAAATCCCTGGCTGATTTATTTAATTTTGATTTTGGTGGCCACGGCCCAATCATTTTCAGTTCCGGCCAGAGCAGCAGTTTTACCCAACCTGGTACCCAAGGCATATTTTATGAATGCGGTATCTCTTCATACTTTGCAATTTCAATCAGCCACCATGATAGGTCCCGCCATTGCCGGGATTTTAATCGCCACCGCCGGAGTATCCCTTGTTTATCTTTTTAATGCGCTTTCCTTTTTAGTTTTTATAATCACCGTCTTTTATATCAATGTGCCGCTGCACGTAGAAAAGAAAGATGTATCTTTTTCCCTCATGTCAATTTTAGAAGGAGTTAAATTTGTATTTAAAACACCTATTCTTTATACCACCATGGCTTTGGATTTTTTGGCCACTTTTTTTGGGACAGCCACAATTTTAATGCCGATTTTTGCCCAGGATGTATTGCATGTTGGTCCTTCTGGTTTGGGCTTGTTATATTCGGCGCCGGCCATAGGAGGCGTCTTGGCAGGAGTGTTGATGTCGTTTATTCATAGAATAAAAGCTCAAGGCAGGGTAATTATCGCTGCGGTGATTTTATATGGCTTATCAACAATCGGATTTGGTTTGTCTAAATCGTTACCAATTTCTCTATTGTTCTTAATATTGGTCGGTTTTGGGGATATGTCATCAACAATTATCAGAAATACCATCAGGCAAATGGTGACGCCAGATTACCTTCGCGGCAGAATGGTGTCGGTGATGAGAATTTTTTTTCAGGGCGGGCCACAGCTGGGGGAAATTGAGGCCGGATTTTTGGCCAAGGCCATTGGTGGACCAGCGTCAGTGGTGGTAGGTGGGGTAGGAACAGTGGTGATTACTGCTTTAGTGGCCTGGCGAAGCAAAAGTTTGCGAAAGTACCAAGGTAAAGAATTGGCAGTTTGAAGGGTATTGACAAAAGTTAGCAGTCATGATAGCATAGTGCCAAATGTCAGATTTAACTGATAGACAAAAAGCACTTTTAAAAGCAGTTATTGAAGAATACATTGATTCTGCCGAACCGGTTGGCTCGGAAGTGGTTGATAGAAAATATAACTTGGGGGTATCCCCTGCCACCATCAGAAATGAGATGGTGCATTTAACAGAGTTGGGTTATTTAAAACAACCTCACACCTCTGCCGGCCGGGTGCCTACTTCCATGGGTTTTAGGCTTTATATTCAGGAACTGATGAAGGAAAAGCAGCTGTCCGTGGCAGCTGAAGTTTCCATCAAGGAAAAATTGTGGGAACAAAGATTGCAAAGAGAGAAGCTACTTAGGGAGGCGGTTAAATCCCTGGCCCAGAGATGTGACATGCTGGGTTTGGCATTGGACGATGAGGGCCAAATTTTTTATGCGGGGGCGGCCAATATTTTGGATTGGCCGGAGTTTTATGACATTGATGTGACCCGCTTTGTCTTAAGCTTGTTTGACGAGCTACCCACTTTGCAGGAGATTTTGGGAAAAGCCAAAGGAGTTGACCCTATGCACGTTTTGTTTGGAGATGAGCTGGAGTTTGAAAATTTGAGACCCACGGGATTTGTTTTTACCAGATATGAGATAGGGCCAAAAGAAGGGGTGATTGGGGTCATCGGGCCGGCGCGGATGAATTTTCCCTTGGTTATTCCTTATGTCAGGTATGTTAAGAATTTACTGTATGAAGCAGGAAGAATATAAAAATTATGGTAAAGAAACAAGAAACAAAAGTACGGGAATTAGAAAATCAGCTTAAGCGGGCTGTGGCTGATTATCAGAATCTGGAAAAAAGAGTGCAGGAGGGGCGGTCAGAGCTGACTAATTTTATGGGAGCGGAACTTATTAAAAGATTGCTGCCGGTTTTGGATCATTTGGAAAGGGCTTTATCTAGCGCGTCAGAACTGGAAAAAGAATCAGGATGGTTTAAGGGAGTGGAGTTGGCTGTTAAGGAATTAAATCAGGTGTTACAATCTGAAGGACTGGGTGAGATCCAAGCAGACGGTGGATTTGACCCAACCTTGCATGAGGCGGTTGACACCAGAGTTGGTGAGGATAATAAAATAATAGAGGTGGTAAGAAAAGGGTATACTTTAAACGGGAAGGTCCTGCGACCTGCCCAAGTGGTGGTAGGTAGAAAACAGCTGGAAAAAGAGACAGAAGAACAGTTAGAAAAAACAGTAGAAACAGGAGATTACGCATAATATGGCTAAGATTGTGGGAATTGATTTAGGGACAACTAATAGTGTGGTGGCAGTGATGGAGGGAGGAAAACCCAAAGTCATCCATTCCAGCGAGGGGGAAAACATTATCCCTTCGGTGGTTAATCCGCTCAAAAATGTGGTTGGCCGTGTAGCCAAGCGTCAAGCTGTGGTCAACCCTAAAGAAACCATTTTTTCCATCAAAAGGCTAATGGGTAGGAAATTCAAAGACCCGGAGGTGCAAAGGGATATCAAATGGCTTCCTTACAATATTAAGGAAGGCCGGGAAGGCATGGCCGTGGTGGAAGTGGAAGGTCATGAATACACCCCTCAAGAAATTTCCGCCCAGATTTTACAAAAAATCAAGGCCGATGCCGAGGGTTATTTGGGCGAAAAAGTGACAGATGCTGTTATTACCGTTCCTGCTTATTTTGATGATAGCCAAAGGCAGGCTACCAAACAAGCCGGAGAAATTGCCGGCTTGAATGTCCAAAGAATTATTAATGAACCAACCGCAGCTGCTTTAGCTTATGGTTTGGATAAATCTCATGCCCATACCATTGCTGTTTATGATCTTGGTGGAGGCACTTTTGATATTTCCATTTTGGAGTTGGGAGACGGGGTAATTGAGGTGAAAAGTACCAACGGCGATACACACCTGGGTGGGGATGATTTTGACCAAGTGATTTTGGATCATTTGGCAGAAGATTTTAAAAAAGAACAAGGAATTGATCTAAAAGGCGACAGGCAAGCCTTGCAAAGGCTTCGTGACGGCGCGGAAAAAGCCAAGATCGAACTATCCTCCACACAGGAAGCGGAAATTTCCATCCCCTTTGTGACAGCTGACTCCGCCGGCCCCAAGCATTTGGAAATGAAACTGTCCCGGGCCAAGCTGGAGGGGATGGTTAAACCTTTAATTGATAAAACTTTTGATGCAGTCAAATTAGCTTTAAAAGATGCCAAAATAGAAGCGAGTAAAGTGGATGAGGTGGTGTTGGTGGGTGGAATGACCAGAATGCCGGCAGTGCAAAAGGCAGTGCAAGAGTTTTTTGGTAAGGAGCCTCACAAAGGTATTAATCCCGATGAGGTGGTAGCTGTTGGGGCTGCCATCCAGGGCGGAGTATTGGGAGGAGAAGTTAAGGATGTGTTACTTTTGGATGTAACTCCCTTAACTTTGGGCATTGAGACTTTGGGTGGAGTGAGAACCCCGCTTATTACCAGAAATACCACTATCCCGTCTTCCAAATCGGAAATTTT
The DNA here is from genome assembly GCA_964625535.1 of uncultured Gammaproteobacteria bacterium. Classification (GTDB taxonomy): domain Bacteria; phylum Patescibacteriota; class Microgenomatia; order Daviesbacterales; family UBA10151; genus UBA9644. The sequence goes on along the minus strand of CAZVEX010000002.1, from coordinate 110,618 downwards.
CTCAACTGCGGCTGATAACCAGACCTCGGTGGAAATTAATGTGTTGCAAGGGGAGCGGGAAATGGCAACTGATAATAAAAGTTTGGGCAGATTTATTTTGGATGGAATCCCGCCGGCACCCCGGGGCGTGCCTCAAGTGGAGGTTACTTTCGACATTGATGCCAATGGAATTTTGAATGTTTCTGCCAAAGATAAAGCTACGAACAAAGAGCAGAAAATTACCATTACCGGCTCCACTGGATTAAATAAAGAGGAAGTGGAAAAGATGACTAAGGAGGCAGAAGCTCATGCCGAAGAAGATAAAAAAAGAAAAGAAGAAATTGACATTAAAAATCAGGCAGACACTTTGGTTTATACGGCAGAGAGAAGTTTGAAAGAGGCCGGTGATAAAGTATCAAGTGAAGTTAGAACTGATGTTGAGCAAAAATTGTCTGATCTAAAAGGAGTAATTCAAACTGCCTCGGTGGAAGATCTAAAACCCAAAATGGAAGCACTTTCTGAAGCTTTGCAAAAAGTAGGAGCAGCCATGTATGAGAAGCAGGGTACAGGAGAGCAAAAAGAAGAAAAAACTGAAGAAGCACCTAGAACAGAGGAAGCTGTGGAGGGTGAAGTGGTAGAAGAGGGAAAGAAAGAATAATGAATGGCTACAAAAAGAGATTACTACGATATTTTAGGGGTTTCCAAAGGAGCCGGTGAAGCGGAGATTAAGTCTGCTTATAGAAAACTGGCCCGGGCCCACCATCCGGACATAGATAAATCCGCTGGCGCAGCGGAAAAATTCAAGGAAATTTCCGAAGCATACCAAGTTTTATCCGATCCCCAAAAAAAGTCTTCTTATGACCAGTTTGGCCATTCGGCTTTTGACAGATCTCAAGGTTTTCCCGGTGGAGCAGGTGGATGGCAGCAATATAGCTGGTCCTCATCCGGCCAAAGCCCAAATATTCAATTCGACTTTGGCGGTTTTGAAGACCCGTTTGAACTGTTTGAACAGATTTTTGGCGGTGGGTTTGGGCAAGCAATGAGAAGAAGACCAACCTATCAACTTAATTTAACTTTTGACGAAGCAATAAAAGGGGTAACCAAAGAAGTGGAAATAGAATCAAGAAATCAATCAGGCAGATTAGAAAGAAAAAGAATGAAAATCAAGGTTCCGGCTGGAGTAGATAATGGTACCAGAATGCGCTTTAATGAGCTGGATATTGTTTTTCATGTTAACCGCCACCCGGAATTTATTAGAGAAGGAGCGGATATTTTTTCGGAAATAAAAGTTTCTATTCCCCAACTGGTTTTGGGGGATGTCTTTGAAGTTTCAACTGTGCAGGGAAAAGTAAAAGTGAAGGTGCCCCCGGGTACCCAGCCCGGGTCACTGGTAAAACTTAAAGGCAAAGGTGCTGCCAGATTAAATGGTGGCCACGGAGATCACTATGTGAGAGTCAATCTGGAAGTCCCCCAAAACCCTTCTAAACAGGAAAAACAACTTTATGAAGAACTATACAATCTGGGTAGTAAGAAAAAAGGCTGGTTTTAAGGTTGTTTTTGTTGACCTATTATTTGATCAGATAATTTTTGCAATAATGTTTTTGCTTCTTGCATAGCGAGCATTGGCCGGCCGGCCAAAAGTGCTTTTGCCTGATTTTTTCTTTCTTCTGCCATAACTTCTAATTCCAAACTTCTTTCCAGATAATGGCGAAAATTATCATTAGAGTCTGGAGGACAGGCATTTTTTAAGCTGTTGTACAAACATGATATATGTAGAAGCTCATGGTAACCGATCATGGTACTGGCAGCTAGCAATCTAACTTTTGTATCTTCATCCCACCCGCAAGGTCTAAGATCCATCCAACGAAGACCGCCACTGGATGCGCGAACCATTGCCAAAAATTCCGGGGTTGAGGTTATGCTGGTCAATAGTTTTTGACCCGTAGGATCTAGGTGGATTCTGCTTTGTTCAGGTCTGTCTGGATTATTACACCTAATTTTCTTCCTTCCAAATATTCAGCCACTACAAGAGTGGGCTTTATAACTTGGAAAGAAACACTAATTTGACCAGGATCAATTGTTTGAGTTTCAACACGGAACATAATTATATATCCTAGCCCATAGAAAATTATTTGTCATTATATCAGATTTGATTATTAATTTGTAGTTTAGTATATAATTAGCCTGTGAATTTAAGAAAATTAATTAAAGATTATTTAAAGGAAGCAAAATTAATGCAGCTGGCTACATCTGTTGATAATCAGCCATGGGTTTGTTCTGTCTGGTTTGCAACAGATGCTGGCCTGAATATCTACTTTTTTTCTGCAACTGCCAGAAGACACTCTAAAGAAGTTGTAAAAAATAATAAAGTGGCCGGGGCAATTGTCTTACCGCAGACTCCTAATGATCCACCACGGGGTTTACAGTTCCAGGGAAGCAGAAGAGAATCCGGATTTATTACATTCTGCTCCTCATAATACTCCGGTTGGGAGATTAAATGAAGCAGAAGCAGCCAGACATCCTGTTCTTCGTTGGAGACCTCCGGAGCCGAAAGCTTGACTTCAAGATAGTAAAAAGTTAAAATATTCCTGGTTAATAATCCAAAGGACCTGAAAGGTGGGCTAGTCCCACCTTTTTTACTATTATGGCACAAGCTAGAACAGAATTTGCAGCTGCTTTAAATCAAATAGCCTCTGAAAAAGGGGTAGATCCGGAAGTGGTTTTGGATGCTATCCGTCAGGCAGCTTTAGCGGCTTACAAAAAAGATTTGACGCTCCGAAACGAACCTGTGCCTGAAGATTTTGAAGAATACACTTCTTCGATTGATCAAATCACCGGAGAAATCAAAATTTTTCATAATGATAGCGATGTTACACCTCCAGGTTTTGCTAGGATTGCCGCCAGTATTGCCAAACAGGTAATTATGCAACGGCTTAATGAGGCGGAAAGAGATGCCATTTTGACGGAATACGAGAGCAAAGTAGGTACTGTTATATCCGGCGCGATTTCGCGACAGGAAGGCAATACCTATTTTGTGGATTTGGGAAGAGCGGAAGGGGTGCTCCCGCCTTCCGAACAGATTCGCACAGAATTATATAATCAAAACCAGCGTTTAAAGCTTTTAGTTAAAGAGATCAGGGAAGGAACAAGAGGAGGGTCGGAAGTGGTAGTTTCGCGATCTGATCCCAAGCTGGTGGCAGCTTTATTTGCTTTGGAGGTGCCGGAGATTCAATCGGGCGCTGTTGAAGTAAGAGCGATCGCTAGGGAAGCAGGGGCTAGAACCAAGATTGCCGCCATTTCAACCCAGGAAGGCGTAGATCCGGTAGGCAGCCTGGTTGGGCAAAAAGGAGTCAGAGTTCAGGCAGTAATGGGTGAGTTGGGCGAGGAAAAGATTGACATTATCTCTTTTTCCGATGATCCGGCCAGGTTTATTGCATCAGCTCTTTCTCCTGCCAAAGATATACAAGTTGTTTTGAATGAAAAAGACCAGGTGGCCAAGGTGATTGTGCCTCAAGATCAATTGTCTTTGGCCATTGGTAAAGGCGGACAAAATGTGCGTCTGGCAGCCAAACTGACTGGTTGGAAAATAGATATTGTGGGAGCAGAGGAAGAGTCAAATGTTCAAGGAGAAGCAGTTAGTGACGAGACACAAGAGCAAAAAGAAGAAGAAAAATCCGGTGAAGAACCTAAGTAATATGAAAGTTTTTCGCCAAAAAAATTTTTATGAAACAAACACGACCACCAATAGTAACAATACTTGGACATGTAGACCACGGTAAAACAACACTGCTTGATTTTATCCGAAAATCTTCCGTAGCTTCTAAAGAACACGGTGGCATTACCCAACACATAGGTGCATATCAAATAACTAATAACTCAAAACTAATAACTTTTATTGATACTCCCGGACATGCAGCTTTTGAAAAAATGCGCTCCCGAGGAGCTCAAGTTGCAGACATAGCTATTTTGGTAGTGGCCATTGATGATGGGATCATGCCTCAAACAGTTGAGGCCATCAAACATATTCAGGATCAGTCCGCCAGCCGGCGGATTCCTCTTATTGTGGCAGTCAATAAAATAGATCTGCCGGGAGTAAATATTAAGATACAACTGGAAAAAATCAAAAAACAGCTTTCCGATAGAGATATTTTAGCGGAGGAATATGGTGGAGATGTTCCTGTTGTTGCTTTGTCGGCCAAAACCGGCGAAGGTGTTGATAAACTGCTGGATTTGATTTTACTGGTGGCGGAAATGCATGAGCTAAAAGGCGATCCAGATATCTTACCTTCAGGAGTGGTAATTGAAGCTAATTTAGATAAATTTAAAGGGCCGATTGCCACATTACTGGTTAGGAATGGGACTTTGAAAAAAGGCGATCAAATCATTTTGGGTGGGGTAAAAAGCAAGATTAGGGGAATGTTTGATTTTAATGGTAAGGTGCTAGATGCTGCTGGTCCATCCATGCCTGTGGAGGTTTTGGGATTGGAAACTGTGCCTGAAGTAGGAGCAGTGCTAGGTGAAGAGTCAGAGAGTCAAAGTGTCAAAGAATCAGAGGTAAAATCATTAGTTGATAAGCTAAAGATGGGAGATGCAAAAACTCTTAAAGTAATTATTAAGGCTGATAAGCAAGGATCGCTGGAAGCGATTGAAGCTTCTTTGGAAAAATATAACTTGGAGCGCAAAGTTGTTGATGTTATTTTTTCTGCCACAGGAGATATTGGTGAGGAGAATATCAAACTTGCTACCTCTGTGGGGGCAATTGTGATTGGATTTAATGTCAAAGTTGCGCCGACCGCGCAAAAAATGGCAGAGCATGAACACATTTTAATAAGAACATACAATATTATTTATGAGCTTTTACAGGACGTGGAAGAGGTGGTTAATACTTTGCTGGAAGTGGGACAACTGGAAGAAGTTTTGGGTAAAGCTAATATCATTGCAGAGTTTCCACACGGCAAGGATGAAAAAATTGCCGGATGCAGGATGACAGAGGGAAGTATTGCTAAAGGACAAAGGATTAGAGTCGTGCGGGATGGGGAAGTAATTGGTGAAACCAAAATTAAGTCCTTGAAAAAAGTTAAGGAAGAAGTAACTAAAGTGGAAAAAGGTTCGGATTGCGGCATGCTCTTTGATCCACCTGTAGATTTTCAAATTGGAGATAGGGTGGAAAGCTTTAGGGTGATTTAGGTCTTGACAAGTATTACTATAAAAATTACTATGAGAAACAAAGAAGGGAGGTGGAAATAAATGAAAAAGATAATCATATTTGTAGCATTGCTCCTTTTGGGAATAGTGGCATACTTTTTCCAAGGACCTGTGAGCGCTTCAGTTACCTGTGTCGGTCAAACCGCTACTATCGCAGGAACTGAAGGGAACGACGTCATCGTGGGGACAGATGGTAATGATGTAATTGCGGGTTTGGGCGGAAATGATATTATTTGGGGTGGTAAAGGCGATGATTTAATTTGTGGAGGTATCGGCAGTGATACCCTTTACGGCCAGGATGGGAAAGATTCTCTTGTCAGCGCGATGGGTGAGGCAGGCAATGATACCATGTACGGCGGAAATGATGATGACAACTTACTCGGAGGAGATGGTAATGATATCTTGTACGGAGAGAATGGTAATGATATTTTGGCCGGTCGAGGTGGTAATGATACACTCTACGGCGGAAATAATAATGATAATTTAGATGGGAATGAAGGTCTTGATACCCTTTATGGAGAAACAGGCAACGATATTGTACAAGGTGGAGCTGGTGATTTTGATCCGGCCACCACTAATGAAGACACCATCAATGGTGGAGAAGGTAATGATACTTTGACAGCTGGACCGGAATTCGGCGGAGATGGGACAGGAACGGATATTTGTGATGGAGGACAAGGTCTAGGTGACATCCTGACTGATCCTAGTAACTGCTCTGCGGTAGTAAATATACCCTAAAGTATCAGTCATTGAGGGATGTTTGATAAGTTGTGTGTCATCTACTTGCAATTATGGGATAGTTGAGGTAGAATCCAAACATAGTGAAATACGACGCACAAATAGTTGAACTTAAAAATCTCCTGCCATCTGCCAAAAATATCTTGATAGCCTTACCGGTGGGTGCTGATACCGACAGGCTGGCAGCAGCCTTGTCGCTATTTTTAATTTTTGAAGCTCAAGGCAAGGAAGTCAGTGTAGTTTGCGAAGATAGCATGAGGGTTGCTCAAGCTCATCTTTTTGGGGTAGACCATGTGCAAAAAACTCTTCCCCAGACAGAAGGAGGAAACTTAACTTTAACTTTAGAGGGAGTGGCTGCCTCTGACGGGACTGTTCCTGCCTTGGAAAAACTGGACTGGTACGCGGAAAACAACAATTTAAATTTGGTTTTTCATGTCCTGCCGGGTCAAACTTTTCAACCGGCCCGGATTGTCCCCCGCTATCAGGGCAGCGGTTTTGATCTGATTTTTGTCATCGGAGCTGCCAACCTGGATAGTCTTGGTTCCATCTACCGGCAAAATGCCCAAGGCTACTCAGGCGTTCATATAGTCAACATTGACAATCAAAATAATACCGGTTTTGGTTCTACCAATGTGGTTGATACTCAAGCTTCATCCGTTGGTGAGATGGTGGTAAATTTAATTTTGGATTTGGGGTTGACCATGGATGCTGATGTGGCCAGCAATCTCCTCTCCGGAATTTTTGCCTCAACAGATAGTTTGACCAACCCCAAAGTTAATGCCGATACTTACATGGCAGTGGCCCAATGTCTTAGGGTAGGAGGAAGAAAACCGGCTGTGTCTGCGACCATGCCTCAAGTTCAAGTCGCACCTCAAGGTCCGCAACCTGATTTGAGCGCTTTAATACCAAGTACGCCCATCATCCAACAGACTCTCACTCAACCAACTCCCCCAGCCTCATCTCCGGAAGAAAGACCGGCAGGAGAGGGGGTTGTATCCGAAACTCCGGAACCCGAATGGCTCACCCCCAAAATCTTCAAAGGCACATCAATAGGGTAATTAAAATTTGCATAATTTGGAATTTTCTGATAGAATGCGAAAAACTTACTTATTGGACGACTTTGGCATCAAAGTTGTTCCAGAAAAGAAAGGATTACGATGCCACTTGATCCAAAAATTAAGCAAAAGATTATTAAAGAGTTTGCTACCAAATCGGGTGATACAGGTTCTCCTGAAGTGCAAGTTGCCCTTTTAACAGAGCAGATAAAAAACTTAACAGCTCACTTAAAAGAACACACTCATGATATTCACTCCCGCAGGGGACTTCTGTCCATGGTTAACAAAAGAAGACGGCTACTGCAATACTTGGTGAAAAAAGATCATGATAGGTATAAAGCGGCAATAGAAAAATTGGGGTTGTCAAAATAGTCCGTTTATGGTATAATTATTAAATAAGAGTGATTTGGGGATTGCAAAGAAATAATTAAGCGAGTTAATTGTTTCTTCCACAGTTTCCAAATCCTCGATAGTTTCATTGTATTTATTGTTTATGAATAAAGTTGTTACCAAAGAGATTGATTTAAATGGCAGAAAGCTTAAACTGGAAACCGGTAAGCTGGCGTTGCAGGCTGATGCTGCAGTGGTAGCTTCGTGGGGTGAAACAGTCCTTCTGGTGACTGTAGCCACCCAACCTTTAAAGGAGGATATTGGCTATTTCCCTTTATCGGTTGAATTCGTGGAAAAGCATTATGCAGGAGGTAGGATCTCTTCCTCCAGATTTATTAAAAGAGAAACAAAACCTTCAGAAGAGGCTATTTTAGCAGGTCGTTTAATAGACCGCTCCATCCGTCCCCTTTTCCCCAAAGATTTTAAACACGAAGTGCAGGTTTTAATTTCCGTTTTGTCAATTGATCAGGTCAGCGATCCGGACGTGGTTGGTTTGATTGGAGCTTCAGCAGCTTTGTCTATCTCATCTATTCCCTGGAACGGGCCCATTGCCGGGGTGAGAATGGGCGAGAAAGATCTGGACGGGGAAAGCAATATGGATCTGGTGGTTGTCTCAAAAGGGGACAAAGTGGTCATGATTGAGGCGGAAGCCAAACAAGTTGATGACAAGTTGATTTTAGAAAGCATTAAAGAAGCGCATAAGGCAACTCAACCAATCCTTGATTTAGTATCTGATTTTGCCAAAGAGGTAGGATGCGAAAAACAAGCCTACTCGCATTTGGCCGAAGAAGTTGAAGAAGCGCTATTTAAAGAGGTTAGTAAAATAACCCGCGAGAGAATTGAAAAAGCTCTTTTTGACAACGAACACCCTTGGCATGAAGCAACAGGCGACCGGATTAAGGAAGAACTCTCAAAGCAATACGCGGAAACCTTAACTCCCACTATAATCTCCGGCATTTTTGACAAAGTAGCCAAAGAGATTATGCATGAAGTAGTTTTGGAAAAGGGGCAACGGGTTGATAAAAGAGCCATGGATGAAATAAGACTTCTTAATATGGAAGTTGGTGTTTTGCCCAGGACTCACGGGTCTGCGCTGTTTGCGCGCGGAGATACTCAAGTTTTATCCGTGGTGACTTTGGGCGCGCCTTCCCTTTCTCAAACCATTGAGGGTATGTACGGGGAAGATAAAAAAAGATTTATGCACTATTACAACATGAGCATTAATCCTTTTTCAGTCGGTGAGGTCAAAAGGATTGGTCCGCCCTCGAGGCGCGATATTGGCCATGGGGCTTTGGCGGAAAAAGCCTTAAACTCTGTGATTCCCCCACAAGAGCAGTTCCCCTATGCCATCAGGGTGGTATCCGAAGTGTTGGCAGCCAATGCCTCGACTTCTATGGCTGCTCTTTGCGCTTCAACTTTAGCCTTACTAAATGCAGGGGTACCTTTGAGAGAGCCTGTAGCAGGAGTGGCGATGGGACTTTTTTCCAATGAAGGGAAGACAGAGGTGGTAACAGATATGAGAGCTATCGAGGATTTTTACGGCGAAATGGACTTTAAGGTGGCTGGGACTAAAAACGGGGTGAGCGCCATTCAAATGGATACCAAGCTGGAAGGGTTGACATTTGATGTAATTGAAAAAGCCCTGGAAATGGGTAAAAAAGCAAGACTTCAGATTTTAGAAAAGATGAATGAGGCAGTGCCTGCGGCAGGCCCTCTTTCTCCGCATGCCCCAAGAGTGGAGATTCTTCATATAAAACCAGAAAACATAGGACTTCTCATCGGGCCGGGAGGTAAAAACATCAATGGTATTATCTCAAAGACCGGAGCGCAAATTGATGTTGAGGATGACGGCACGGTAATGGTTTCAGGTACCAAATCCGAAGGCGTGGATCAGGCCATGGCGGCCATTGAAGGAATGTTTAAAACAGTTAATGTGGGGGATGAATTTACGGGTAAGGTAGTTCGCCTGGTGCCTTTTGGAGCTTTTGTGGAAATTGCTCCGGGAAAGGACGGGTTGGTTCATGTGTCGGAAATGTCCACAGGTTTTGTGGGAAAACCCGAAGATGTTGTGCAAGAGGGACAGGAAGTTAAAGTTAGAGTTAAGGGAGTTGACCCGGATGGCAAAGTGTCTTTGTCTATGCTTTTTGGTGAAGACATTAAGCCGGATACCGGAGAAAGACCGCGGGCCGCTAGAGGCGGTGGTTTTAGGAGGCCGTCCGGAGGAGGATTTAGATCCGGTGGACCTTTTAATAGACCCAGACCCAGGTTTGGCGGAGGGTTTAGTAGAGGTAGATCAAGCCGTAGTTCAGGTGGTTTTGACCGAAACCGCGGAGGCAGGCCTGCCCGCCGAAGTTTTGACAGATAAATTTCTACCGTATAAAATAGGTAACAGAATGGATGCTGCCCAAGAACAACTGGAAAACCTCAAAAGAAGGATTAGCCAAGCCTCTTTACCCCAGGAAGTTCAAGAAAAATTACTTAATTTACTAAAATTCCCGGGAACAGGAGCTGAATTTGAAAAATTAGTTTCCTATATTGATTTTGCTACTTTCCTGCCTTTTAACAAAGCAAGCCAGGACATTTTGGATTTACAAAGAGCCAAAGAAATCCTTGATAAAAATCACTATGGTTTGCAGACTTTGAAAGACAGAGTATTGGAATATCTGTCGGTTTTAATTTTGCATGCCAAAAGCCCAGGGCCGGCCGGTTTTCATGCCCCGATCCTGCTGTTTGTAGGATTGGTGGGGACAGGAAAAACCTCTATTGCCTATTCCATTGCTGAAAGCTTGGGTAGGAAAATTGTCAGGATTCCTTTTGGGGGTTTGGGTGATGCTGCCAGCTTGCGCGGGCAATCCAAAATTCGCCCCGATGCCGAGCCGGGACAGATTATCAAAGTCATTAAACATGCCCAAGTCAAAAATCCGGTGATACTTTTAGACGAGATAGACAGGGTAGCGGAGGAGGGTAGAGTTGGCATCATGGGAGTATTGGTAGAGCTTTTAGATCCTGCTCAAAACCAGGCTTTTGTTGATCATTTTCTGGATTTTGCTTTTGATCTGTCGCAAGTTTTATTTATAGCCACAGCCAATAATACCGGCAATATTGCCACTGCAGTGATGGACAGATTAGAGCCGATTCAGATGCCTTCATACTCTGACGAAGAAAAACTAATCATTGGCAAAAATTATCTCCTGCCAAAATCGCTGGATGAGGCGGGGGTAGACAGAAATCTTTTGATTATTGACGAAGGCATCTGGCCGCAAATCCTAAGGCCTTTGGGTTTTGACGGCGGGATTAGATCGTTGCAGAGATCCTTGCAGGCAATTTGCCGCAAAATCGCCAGGAAACTGGTGGAAGGGGAGGCAGGACCATTTAAGATCACCAGTGAGAATCTGGGAGAGTATTTATGAATTCTTTTAAACCAACTCTGAAGCTTATTCCTCTTGGAGGTGTAGGTGATGTTACCAAAAATATGTATGTGTATGAATATGGGAATGACATCATCATTGTTGATTGCGGAGTGGGATTTCCTGACGAGGCTATGCCCGGGGTAGATCTGGTTATTCCCGACATATCTTATTTGAGGCAGAAAAGGGACAAAATCAGAGGTATTATTATCACGCACGGGCACGATGATCATATCGGAGCATTGCCTTTTATTCATCCTCAACTTCAAGTGCCCATCTATGCTCAAAAACTGACAGCAGGATTAATTAAAGGTAAATTTTCCGAACATCGCTTGCCCAAAGATCAGATTGTGGAGGTTAAGCTTGATCAAGATTTAAGTCTGGGTAGTTTTAATGTGTCTTTTTACCAGGTTTCTCATTCAATTCCGGATTCAACAGGCATAGTCATCAGAACCCCTGTCGGGTTGATTATTCATCAGGCTGATTTTAAGATTGACTGGACGCCTGTTTCGGGTCAGAAGACTGATGTGGGGACTGTGGCAAATTTAGGGACGGAGGGAGTGCTTTTGCTTTTGATTGACTGTTTAAGAATAGAAAAACCTGGGTTTAACAGATCGGAGCAATCAATTGAAGCCTCCTTTGAAAAAGCGGCGCTGGAAACTACCGGAAGATTGCTTATTACCATGACTTCGTCAAATGTTTCCAGAATGCAACAAGCAGTCAATGTGGCACAAAAATTAGGCAGGAAACTGGCAGTGGTGGGTCGAAGCTTTGAAAATAATTTTCAGCTGGCCAGGAACCTGGGATACTTAAAAGTCCCGCCAAATATTGTGATTGCTCCGGATGCCGTAAACTCTTTTACTCCCTCAAAGATCCTTGTTTTAATTGCTGGATCTCAAGGTCAACCAGATTCGGCGCTTTCCCGGGTGGCCAATGACGAACATAAACAAATTAAGTTGCGGGAAGGAGATGGGGTGATTTTTTCGGCCGACCCCATTCCTTCCACAGAATCTGCCCAGAACGCCTTAATTGATAAATTGTCAAGCTTGGGAGCTAATGTTTATTATTCTGCCATTACCTCTGATTTGCATGTTTCCGGCCATGCGGCCTCTGAAGAATTAAAGTTGATGGTTAATCTGGCAAAACCCCGCTACTTGCTACCTATTGGCGGAACTTTCAGACACATAAAAATGTTCTCGCAAGTTTTTCAGAGTATGGGTTATGACAAAAGTCAGATTTTACAACTGGAAGAAGGGGATGTAGTAGAAATAAACAGAGATAATCTGAAATTAGCCGGCAGAGTGGAATTGCAAAATATTTATGTTGACGGATTGGGGATCGGGGATGTGGGACATGTGGTCTTGCGGGATCGAAGGTTAATGAGCGAGGAAGGAGTTGTAGTGGTGGTGGTGCCGATTGACCAGCATACCGGTAAAGTGGCAGGAGAACCTGATATTATTTCCCGGGGCTTTGTTTTTGAAAATATGGCGGAGGACCTTTTGCAGGATGCTAGGGAAACAGTGATAAGAAGTTTAGAGCAGCATGTTAAAAAAGGGTCGGACTGGCGGTTTATCCGTAAAAAAATTGAGGATGATTTGGGCAATCTCTTTTATCAGACGACAGAAAGAAGACCACTAATTTTACCGGTGGTAGTGGAAGTTTGACCCATAGTTTGGTATGGTATAATTAAATAAATATGTCCAGGAGACGCCGCTCTATTTACAGATTACCCAGATTAAAACTTAAACACAAAGCCATTGTGGCTGTGGCATCGCTGGTGTCAATAATCCTGGCTGTTTTATCAACCGTGGCTCTGACGACGGATACAACTGTTTTATCTTTTTGGCGGGAGTTCTTAAAATCGCTTTTGGGTTGGTCTGCCCTTTTTTCCCCTTTTTTATTTTTGCTTTCCGCCTTGGTTTTATCAAGAGCGAAATGGCGTTTTGCCCAGATGAATGTTTTACTGGGGGTTGTGTTGCTGGTTTTGTCTTTATCGGGAATGACCGGCGCTTTCAGAGCAGATTTGGCAGGATCAGTGGGTTTGAGTCTGTGGACGCAGTCGTCCGCTTTAATCACCTCACCCGGAGCTTTTATCTTGCTGATCTTGATATTTTTAGTCGGATTGGTAGTTTTATTTAATACCTCTTTAGGTCAGATCTTTGGCGTATTGGAGTGGATTTTTAGATTGTTGAAAAATAGAGTTTATCAGCCTATCTTTCAAAAGCCAAGAATGTTTGAGGCCAAAAATGTGCCGATCAAACTGTCTGGAGTTGACGATCGAATGAAGCCTAAATTATCTGTTGGGCCTCGTGAAACGGTTTTGGCCGATGCCCTGGTGCAAAACGTGGCAGGACAATCCAAGGTTTGGAAATACCCTCCCCTTTCTTTGCTTTCCGAAAAGGTAGGATCTGCGGCGCAGCGGGGAGACATAAAGAAAAATGCCGCCATAATTGAAAAAACCCTGGATTCGTTTGGGGTTCAAGCCCGCGTGGCTGAAGTCAATGGTGGGCCGGCCGTGACCCAGTATGCTTTGGAGATTTCGGCTGGAACCAAAATTTCCAAAATTGCCAATCTGCAGCATGATCTGGCTCTGGCCCTGGCCACCCCTACCGGCACTGTCAGGATTGAGGCTCCAATCCCGGGTAAATCTTTGGTGGGGATTGAAGTGCCCAATCATTCTCTGGAGATTGTGGGATTAAAAAGTGTTTTGGCGTCAGAGCAGATGCAAGCGCGAAAATCAAAACTGGCAGTTGTTTTGGGCAAAGATACTTCTTCCAAAGGAGTAGTGGTGGATTTGGACCGGATGCCCCATGTCTTAATTGCCGGAACAACCGGTTCAGGTAAATCCGTGTTAATTAACTCTTTTATTGGTTCTTTGCTTTTCCGTAATTCGCCGGCTGAACTGAAAATGATTTTGATTGATCCTAAAAGAGTGGAGCTGACTAACTATAATGGTATACCCCACCTGTTAACGCCTGTCATTACCGAACCGGAAAAGATTTTATCGTCGCTGAAATGGGCCATGGCGGAAATGGACAGAAGATATAAGCTGTTCCAATCTGTCGGGGTGAGAAATATCGCGGGCTATAATGAGATGTCGGGATTTCAGGCCCTTCCCTATATTGTCATCATTGTTGATGAACTGGCGGATCTGATGATGTTTGCGCCGGTGGAAATTGAAGATGCCATTACCAGAATTGCCCAACTGGCCAGGGCCACGGGAATTCATCTGGTGGTGGCAACACAGAGGCCCTCCGTTGATGTGATTACCGGTTTAATTAAAGCCAATATCCCCTGCCGGATTGCTTTTAACGTTTCATCAATGGTAGATTCCCGGGTCATTTTGGATACTCCCGGGGCAGAAAAACTTTTGGGAAGAGGCGATATGTTATTTTTACCTCCGGATGCTTCAAAACCGGTTCGCATTCAGGGAGTGCTTGTTCAGGATGAGGAGATAAACTCTTTAATAAAATATCTTAAGAATACAGGTATTGCGCCGGAGTATACTGCGGAGGTAACTGAAATGCCGCTCGGGAGATGGGGTAGAGGGGGCGGTAGTGGATCAGACAGAGATGAATTGTTTGAAGAAGCGGTCAGAACTGTTTGCCAGTATGATAGGGCTTCGGCCTCGCTGCTGCAGCGGCGGTTGAAAGTCGGCTATGCCAGAGCTGCCAGAATTTTGGATGAGCTGGAAGAGGCGGGCATTGTGGGAGTTGGAGAAGGCTCTAAACCTCGGGATGTCCTGGTCCGCAATGCCGAGGAATACTTTGCCGCCCAAACCGCAGGGGGAAGCGAGAGTTAATTATGTCAGGAAAAATTATTGCCACCATCTATTTTTATGTAATTTCTGCCGCTTCGCTGGCTCTGATTGTCATTGGGATTTTTAATACTGTGAATTTCATTATTAACAGTACCCAATATGAAAAATATCCGCTACGTTATCCTCAAGGGAGTTGCGAAAATTATCCTTTTAAATTCGGACCATATCCGGCCATGGATGTCAGAGGAATGCCTGCTACTCCCTCGGCTACGCTCGGGACGGGTCCTTCAGCGCAAGAACTGGAAAAACAAAAACAAGATTGTCTAAAACAAGAAAATGCATTAAGCAAACAACAGAAAATTGATGATCTGAAAAATGCCATCACTTTTACCTTGGTGGGATTGGTACTCTTTTCCATTCATTTTCCTCTGGCCAGGAAACAATCTAAAAGTTAGATGGATATAGTAGATATTTTAAAAAATGGTGGGATTGGAGTGATGCCCACAGATACTATTTATGGAATAGTTGGTTCGGCATTAAATCCCCAAACTGTTGAAAAAATTTATACTTTAAGAAGAAGATCAAAAAATAAGCCCTTTATTATTTTAATTTCATCTATAAAAGATTTAAAAAAGTTTGATATTAAATTAACCAAAAAGCAAGAAGTTTTTTTAAAAAAATGTTGGCCAAATCCTTTGAGCGTGATTTTACCCTGTCGAAGCGAGCGATTCTTTTATTTGCATAGAGGAACAAATAGTTTGGCTTTTAGGATGCCAAAAAATGAAAAATTGCTGGAGTTGCTGCAAGAGGTTGGTCCCTTAGTTGCGCCATCTGCCAATATTGAAGGAGCGAAACCCGCGCAAACTTTAGATGAAGCCAAAAAATATTTTGGGGGTAAGGTTGATTTTTACATTGATGGCGGGGAAATAATATCCAAACCGTCTGCATTAATAGTGCTTTCTGATGCAGGAGTAAAAGTTTTACGTCCAGGACTAATGTTTTCCAAAGCCTGATCTATTGGCAGTAGAGCATCTTTTAACCTTTTTTCCTCTTCCGCTTTCCTCTTTCTGTCAACCTGTTCCGTATATGCATTCCTTAAATGCATAAATTGACTGTCGTCCAAATGCATGTAAGCTAAAATGATCTTTTCGCAGTTGCCATCTGCCACATTTTTCAAATTGGTAAATAGCATTACATAAGAATCTTTACCTGACTGTGGATGTTTGCTGTGGCTGATCTCCACCTGATATTCTTCCAGGTCTATTCTAAAATGGTCCTGCAGCGGCGAAGGATCAAACATGCCCAAATCCGTATGATGGATAGTTAATTTATCTTCTTCTATGAAAGCAATTAATTGGTCAACATATTTGGCCGCCTTTTGAGGATCTCCGCTTGGTGGAGGAGGGGGGTGATTTTGTGTTGTAATTTCAGCAGCATCAGGCATTAGCTGTATATTAAAAAGTTAGCAGCTTTATGTCAACTGGTTATTTTTGGTACAATCCTAAATTGCATGAGAACTGCAGGACAGATTTTAAAAGAGGAACGAGAGAGGAAGTTTTATACTCTCGATGAGATTGAAAAAGCTACAAAAATAAGAAGAGAATTACTTGAAGCTTTAGAAAAAGATCAATATTCAAAACTTCCTCCCCCCACTTTTGTTAGGGGTTTTATCAAAAATTATGGCCGTTTCTTAGGGTTAGAAACCAATAAGCTTCTGGCAATTTACCGCCGGGAATTTTCCGAAGGGAAAAATCCTCCCAGAATTTTAGAATCTTTTAGTAACCCTTTGGATAGAAAAAAATTTGCTCTCACCCCGGCCAAATTTGTGGGACTAACGGTTCTTTCAATGATTGCCGTCTTTTTTGTCTATCTTTGGTTTGAATACCGTTTTTTAACCGGTGCGCCGTTTTTGGAAGTGACGCAACCTGTTAATCAAATTGGTGTTGAAACATCTACTATCTTAGTTTCCGGCAGGACTGATCCCGAGGCTAAAGTGAGCATTAACAATCAGGAAATTCAAGCCGGTATTGACGGTAAATTTGCCCAGGAAATTAATTTGACAGAAGGCAGCAACGCCATTGTTGTATCCGCCACTTCACCGAGCGGCAAAGTTTCAAAAATTGAAAGAAATGTGTTTTTGAAGAAATTATGATATAGTTTACCCCATGGATTTGTTGCAAATTGCTTTAATTTTTTTAATATTGCTTTTAGCTTCATTTTTAACTTTTACCGGCATTCAGGTTTTTTTTATTTTGCGTGATTTACACCTGGCCCTAAAAAGGCTCAATAAAGTTTTGGAAACAAGTGAGGAGATTGCCAAAGATATTGAAAAACCAGTGGCAGCGGCATCAACCCTGATGACTGCTTTGGGAAAAGGGGCCAAGGCCAAACCAAAATCCAAAAGATTCTACAAAAAGGTTCTTTAATCGGTTATACTGGCTTCATGGATTCTAAAACATTAAGAAAAAAGTTTTTAGATTTTTTTGAGAAAAATGATCATGTAATTATTCCATCAGCTTCACTGGTACCTTCAGAAGAGGAACAATTAGCTGGTAAAGAAAGGGTTTTGTTTACCAGTGCTGGAATGCAACCGCTCATTCCTTATCTGATGGGTAAACCTCATCCTAAAGGGAAAAGATTAGCAGATGTTCAAAAATGTTTAAGGACAGACGATATTGAACAAGTTGGAGATGCAACTCATCATACTTTTTTTGAGATGCTAGGCAATTGGTCGTTAGGGGATTATTGGAAAGATGAAGCAATAGAACTATCGTTTAAATTCTTAACAGAAGAATTGAAAGTTCCTATAGAAAAGTTAGCGATTTCTGTTTTTGCCGGAGATAAAGATACACCAAAAGATGAAGAATCTGCTAATAAATGGAAAAGTTTAGGTATTCCGGAGAAGAAAATTGCATATCTAGGAAAAGAAGCAAATTGGTGGCCAACTAACCCTTCTTCTTTTGGACCATGCGGTCCAGATACTGAAATGTTTATTTGGACAGGGCAAGGTCAAGTTCCAGAAGAATTTGATCCCAAAAATCCAAAATGGATAGAGGTTTGGAATGATGTGTTTATGGAATTTAACAGAAAGGAAGACGGCACTTTAGAGGAATTACCGCAGAAAAATGTTGATACAGGAATGGGTTTGGAAAGAACTTTGGCAGTTTTGAATGGAAAAGATAATGACTATGAAACTGATTTATTTTTGCCAATAATTGAAGAAATTAGAAAATCATCAAATAAATATAGCAAAAAATCTGAAAGAATCATTGCAGATCATTTAAAAGCAGCAGTTTTTCTGATAGCTGAAGGGATAGACCCAGATTCTAAAGATAAAAGAGGTTCTGTGCTAAGAAGATTGATAAAAAATATATATGATAAGATTTCTATCACAGGTTCTTCTACGACAAGCACGGCAACTTCTTCAGATACAAATACTACAACAACAAGTTCTCACCCATCAAATCCGTATGAAAGCTGGAAAATTATTCAAAGTGCAATAAAGGAAATTATCCAAATATATTCAGAAGAAGAAAGCTATAAATATCTGGGAGAAAAAGAAAGTTACATAGTGAATGTAACAAAAAATGAAATTGATTCTTATCAAAATTTAATTACAACAACTACAACTACTTTACCACCTGAAAAGCAAATTCCTGGAAAGAGAGCTTTCGATCTTTATTCAACACATGGGTTTTCACCTGAGCAATTGCGAGCACAAGGATATGAATTTAATCAGGATGAATACGATGAAGAATTTAAAAAACATCAAGAGGTATCAAGACCTACGCTTAAAGGAGTTTTTAAAGGTGGTTTAGCTGGACATTCTGAAACTGAAATTAAATACCATACTGCTACTCATCTTTTGCATCAGGCCTTGAGGGATGTTTTAGGCCCGGCGGTTTTTCAAAAAGGATCTAATATTACAGCCGAGCGGCTTCGTTTTGATTTTTCTTTTGATCGAAAAATGACAGATGAGGAAATAAAAAAAACCGAAGACTTGGTTAATCAAAGAATAAAAGATGATTTGAAAGTTGACCATATGAATATTCCATTAGATCAGGCAAAGCAAATGAACGCTATTGGTTTATTTGATGAAAAGTATGCAGATAAAGTTAGTATTTATGGAGTTGGGCCACAGTTTAAGCTGGATCCAGAGGCAAAAGATCAGCGGGATAGAGGAGGATATTATTCTTTGGAATTTTGCGGCGGTCCTCATGTTGAGCATACCGGAGTAATCGGTCAAATCGAAATTACTAAAGAAGAAGCCGTATCTTTCGGCATAAGACGCATTTATGCTAAGATAGCCTTATGAGTGTCTTCCAAAGACTCACTGCCCTCATACCCTTTGGCAAAAAAGAAATTGTACCAGAATACTTTTTTGCCTTGAACATTGGCCAGGAACAGCTCACTGCCGCTTTGTGGAGTATTGAAGATAAAGAACTTAAAATTTTATCCACAGCATCTGATAATTACTCTTCCAACGCGGGGATAGTAGGGGTAACGGATAAACTGCTGGATGAAGTTTTAGGCGAAGCAGCAGTAGAACCGAAAAAGATTTTATTCGGCGTGCCGGGTCACTTTCTTCAGGACGAGGATTTGAGAGAAGAATACTTAAAACTGCTTAGAAATATTGTCAAAGAATTGGAACTTGAACCAATGGCCTACGTGGCCACTTCCCACGCCCTTTTGCATTTTTTGGAAAAAAAGGAAGGTGTGCCTACTACTGCCATCCTGGTGGGTTTTGATGCAAAATACCTGGAAGTAACTGTGGCAAGAGCGGGCAAACTGGATGGCACCAAAGTGGTGGAAAGAGGCGAAAATAGCGGAGCGGATATTGAGAAGGCCCTACTGCAGTTTATAGATGTGGAAACCCTACCCTCCAAGATCCTGATTTATGGAGAGGATCAAGATGAACTGGAAAAGCTGAAAGCCCATCTTTTGTCTTTTACCTGGATGAGCAAACTATCTTTCCTGCATTTTCCTAAAATCGAAACTCTGGAAGATGAAGTGGTTGTCAAAAGCATTTGTCTGGCCGGAGCTTCGGAAATTCAAAGCGAGGTTTATTATGTACCAACTGTTCAGGAAACTAAGAAAGAAGTGGTGACAAAAATGCCTAAGGAGGCACCTGAAGAACCCGCAGAGATTTCTAAAGAACATATAGAAGAACTGGGAGAGGAACAGATCGAAAGATCGGTGGGGGGAAATCTGGGATTTATAGTAGGTGATGTATCCAAACAAGAAGAGGAGGAAATGCCGGCAAACGAGGAAAGCGAACCGGCGCAGTCGCTGGCCGTGGTGGAACAGGAGGATTTTGAACCAAATGCAGGAACAGGGAGGAGATTTATTCCAAAGTTAAGACTTAAAAGCAGACGCTTATTAATCCCCGCTACTTTGGCGGCGGCCTTGATTTTAATTTATCTATTTTTGCCTAGGGCAGAGGTTAAAATTTTCGTTGAGCCAAAAGTTTTGGAAAAAGATACTCAAGTAGTGGCCGATCCTGCAGTTTCTGCAGTTAACGAAGAAAGTAAAATAATCCCCGGCCAGTCTATAGAAACAGAAGTATCCGGATCCTCCAAGGATCTCTCAAGCGGCAAAAAAACAGTAGGAGATTCGGCAAAAGGGACAGTTAAAATAATCAACAATAGTGCTGATGCGCAAACACTTTCAAAAGGAACTGCGATTTCATCAAACGGTTTGAAATTTACACTTGATACAACAATAAATATAGCGTCTACATCGGCCACTGCCGATACCAAAGCTACTGCAACGGCTTCTGTTACAGCGGTTGTAGCTGGAGCTGATGGAAATCTTGCTTCCGGAACTCAATTTAGTTCTGCCAATTCCGGAGTGGCAATTGTGGCAGAGGGGAATTTTTCAGGCGGTACCTCAAAAGAGGTGACAGTGGTATCTGAAGCGGACCAAAAAAGATTATTGGCCAGTTTAGCTTCTGATCTTCGCAGACAAGCAAAGCAAAAGCTACAGGAAAAACTGCCAGGCAAAAAAATTTTGGAAGAGGCGCTGACAGAAGAGATTGTCAAGAAAAGCTATAACAAAAACATCAATGATCAGGCAGGTGAGTTTTCGCTAGATTTAACAATCAAGTTTAAAGGCACTGCTTTTGAAGAAAAAGATTTAAAACAAATTGTGGGTAAACTGGTGACTACCCAAGTTCCGGAAGGCTATCAGTTGGATTTGGCAAGCACTGAAACTCAAACTGATGTTTCCAAGCTGGAAAAAGACGGTAAGCTAATATTTTTAGCTCGTTTCAAAGCTAAACTGATGCCGCAAATAGATGAAGGGGAAATTAAGAGTAAGATTGCGGGTAGGAGTGTGGCCAAAGTTGGGGAAATTTTAAAAAGCTATGAGAATGTTTTAGGTTCTGAAATTAAACTCGTTCCCGCCTTACCCGGTTTTCTGGCTAGAGTGCCGATCTTAGAAAGAAACATTAAAATTGAAGTGGGACTCAAATGATAACCGCCGGCAAATTTTTATCACTGGGCTTTTTAACTGTGGGGATCTTTATTTTAATCCAGGTAATTTTACCCCTGGCGACTTTTGAGTTTTGGCAAATCGGCCAAAAATATTCCGGGCAAATATTAATCAGCCCAAGACAGCAGCAGGACAGAGAGGTTTTGGGGATCTCTATCAAGAACCAAAATAATTTCCCAAGTTTTGTTTCGGATCTTAAAAGGGAGACCATCTCCATCTACTCGGAATTTCGTTTAACAGTACCTGCCATCAAGATGGAAAATCTGGCGGTTAAAGTAGACAGCAACGATTTACAGGCAGGACTGGTTCACCTGCCCGGATCTGCTCTGCCCGGGGAAAAGGGCAATGTTTTTATTTCCGGTCATTCGGCTCTTTCTACCTTATTTAGTTTTAAAACGGCTCCTTTTGCCACACTTGCCAATATGAAAAAAGGCGATCAAATTATAGTAGAGGCAAATGGGGTAAAATTTTACTATAAAGTTGTGGAATTAAAAGTAGTTGACCCAACAGATCTGTCGGTAATATCTCCACCGGATAACTTGGGTAGATACATCTCCTTAATGACTTGCGTGCCGCCGGGGTTAAACTTAAAAAGATTAATTGTTTTGGGTAAAATGTTGTGATGAAATATCTCGGAGTGGATTTTGGATTAAAAAGAATAGGTCTGGCCCGTTCGGAAGGTACAATTGCTTCTCCCTGGAAAGTAATAGAAGGTTCCAGCTTTTATAACCTGTTACAACAATTACAAAAAGAAGCTTCTTTGTTTGATAAGATTGTAGTAGGATTACCGGAGGGTAAGATGGCCAAATTGGTCAAAAGATTGGTTAAGTTACTTAGAGCTTCGGGTTTTGAGGTAGCGGAAGCTGACGAGACGCTGTCTTCGCAAATTGCCGTTTCCCAAATGGTCAAGTTAAATGTTCCCAGGAAAAAAAGATTGGTTAATGACGCTTACTCTGCTGCCATAATTTTACAAGATTATTTGGATACAAAATGAGAAAATTGTTTGCGCTAATTGCTATTTTTTTAATCCTGCTTATGGTGATAAGAGGATGGTGGAGTATGAATCTTAGCCCGGTTGGCAAAGATACGCAAACAAAAACTGTCATTATTGCCAAAGGTAAAAGCTTAACAGAGATTGCCAATCAGCTTAAAAAAGAAAATCTAATTAAATCTGCTTTTATCTTTTCCTTGTACACCAGATTGCAGGGTTTTTCCAACAGACTATCTGCCGGTACTTTCACACTGTCTCCTTCCCAGTCAACGCCCGAAATCGTCAAAGTTTTATCGGGTACACCCAGTGAAGTTTGGGTGACTTTAATTGAGGGTTGGAGAATAGAGGAAATGGCAGATAGACTAAATTCAGAATTAAGAACTGCGAACTCAGAATTTTTAAAGAATGCGAAAGAAGGATATATGTTTCCGGATACTTACCTTTTCCCAAATGATGTCACTGTAGAACAAATTGTCAAAATGATGCGGGATAATTTTGAAAAAAAATTTACTCAGGAACTTCGCTCTAAAGTAAAAGCCTTGGGATTAACAGAAAACCAGGCGGTTATTTTAGCGTCCATTGTAGAAAGAGAAGCCCGTTCTGATAAAGCCAGAATCGAGATAGCATCAATTTTACTTAAAAGATTTAAAATTGATATGGGTTTGAATGCCGATGCCACAGTGCAATATATTTTAGGTTATCAGAGTCAGGAAAAAAGCTGGTGGAAAAGACATCTGACAAAAGAAGATTTAAAAATAGATTCTCCCTATAATACCTACTTGTATAGAGGATTGCCTCCGGCCCCCATTGCCAATCCCGGTCTTTCGTCGCTGCAAGCCATGGCCAACGCCGATCCCGATACCCCCTATTTATATTATTACCATGATTCCAAAGGCAATTCTTACTATGCCAAAACCCTGGAAGAACACAATCTGAATGTAGCCAATAATCCATGATTAAACATTTTGCTGCGACTGCTTATATAGTTTCCAAAATAGGCGGAGAATTTAGGGTTCTTTTGCACAAGCATAAAAAGCTGGGGATTTGGATAGGGGTGGGCGGGCATGTTGAAAAAGGGGAAAATCCAAAGCAAGCAGTTCTCAGGGAAGCTAAAGAAGAAACAGATTTGGAAATTACTTTAGTAAACCAGTTTTGCATTCAGGAAGAAAAAATCCCGAAATATGGGAAAGAAGCTGCCCATTGCCACATAGATTTTATTTATTTTGCTTTTGCCAAAAATCCGGAAAATATCAGGATGGAAGAAGAATACGGATGGTTTTCTTTAAAAGAGTTGGATAAAATGGATCTTCGGGAAGAAGCAAAACACGCAGCCCAAAATGCCATTAAGATAGTGAGGTATTGACAGGGCACTATATCTTGTGGTAAATTAAGGACAATTAAATATTTTTTAAGTAGGCGTACTGAAAGTATGCTTCTTTTTGTTGATCATAGTAACAAAAACCTGTCCGGTTTGGCCATCTACAAATGTCTGAAAATATTAAAGAAAATAAACGTAAAAATTTTACCAAACAGTCTGCCTTTACCCCGCAGCTTAATTTAATTAAACTCCAACTTGATTCATATAACTGGTTTTTGAGTGAAGGCATTAGGGAAGTTTTGAATGAAATTTCCCCGGTAGAAGATTTTACCGGCAAAAATTGGACCCTGGAGCTAGGGTCCTTTTCTTTTGGAAAATCCAAATATACTCCGGAACAGGCTAAGGAAAAAGGAGTGACTTTTGATGCTCCGCTGCGAATTGAGGCGATTTTAATAAACAAACAAACGGGTCAAAGATTTAAGCAGGAGGTTTTTTTGGGAGATATTCCCCAGATGACCGAAAAGGGCACTTTCATTATCAACGGGGTGGAGCGGGTTATTATTAATCAACTGGTTCGCTCTCCCGGAGTTTTCTTCTCCGCAGTGGATGATCCTATTACCGGCAAAAGATTGTACCAGGCGGAGATCAGGCCCTATCGCGGTTCGTGGCTCGAGTTTTCCATATCCAGAACAGGCGTTTTAACTGCGAAGATTGACAGAAGAAGAAAGTTTGCCGTTACCACCCTTCTTCGCGCCCTGGGCTTTGCCTCCTCGCAGGAAATTATAGATCAATTCAGCGATGTTGACACAGGAGAAGACAAGATTATTGAAGCTACGCTGCAAAAAGATCCTACTGCCACTATGGAAGAAGCCTTGCTGGAAATTTTTAGAAAAATGAGACCGGGAGATCCGGTGGTTTTAGAAAATGCCCGCGATCTCCTGGACGGGATGTTTTTTCAAAGCAGGAGATACAATTTAACCAAGGTGGGCAGGTTTAAGATCAACAAAAGATTGGGTTTGGATCTAAAAAATAGCGCCGAAAACTGGATTTTAACCAAAACTGATATCATTGCCACTTTAAAATATCTGATCGGGCTAAGTAAAGGGGAGGGTAAACTTGACGATATTGACCATTTGGCTAACAGAAGGGTTAGATGCGCGGGTGAGCTGGTCCAGCAAAATGCTCTTCGTATTGGCATATTAAGGCTGGAGAGAATAATTAAAGAAAGAATGAGCTTAACAGCTGCAGATCAGGAGATTACTCCCGGGGGTTTAATTAATGCCAAACCGGTTATTGCCGCCGTTAATGAGTTTTTCCGTTCCTCACAGCTTTCCAGCATTTTGGATCAGGTAAATCCTCTTTCCGAATTGGACCATTTAAGAAGGTTATCCGTAATGGGAGCGGGTGGTATCACCAGAGACAGGGCCTCATTTTCAGTTAGAGACATCAATCATTCCCAGTACGGCCGGATCGACCCGATTCGTTCTCCCGAAGGTCAAAATATCGGCTTGGTAACGTATATGGCCCTTTTTTCCAGAATTAACGAATTCGGATTTTTGGAAACTCCGTACAGAAAGGTAATTCAGTTAAAAGGTAAGGCAAAGGTGAGCGATGAATTAATTTATCTGTCCGGCGACGATGAGGAGGAGCATTTTATTACCGAGGCAACAGTACAAAGAGACGATAAAGGTTACATTTTAAGCGAGAGAGTTCCTATACGCCATCAGAGTAATTTTTTTGAGGGTAGCGTGAATGATGTTACTTTGATTGACATATCCCCGCAGCAAGTTTTCGGCACCTCTGCCTCGCTTATTCCTTTTCTGGCCAATGACGATGCCAACAGAGCTTTAATGGGGACCCAGATGCAATGTCAGGCAGTGCCCTTGCTTTTACCCCAGGCGCCAATTGTTGGTACGGGGATGGAGCGGGTGGTAGCCGATAATATGGGTAGGGTAGTCAGGGCTCCTGATGACGGTATGGTGACTTATGTTGACGGGAGCAAGTTATTGCTAAAAACCAGAAAAGAAGAAATAAAATTTGAAATTAATAAATTTGTCCATTCCCCTCAAGGTACGTGTTACTCTCAAAAACCAATGGCGGCTATAAATCAAAAAGTTCAAAAGGGCGATCTCTTGATAGACGGCGTTGCCTGCTCAAACGGCGAACTGGCCCTGGGTCAAAACCTACTGATTGCCTATATGAGCTTTGACGGATTGGGCTATGAGGATGCTATTGTGGTGTCTGACCGTTTGGTTAAAGATGATGTTTTGACTTCAATTCATATTGAGGAGTATGAGGTTGATGTGGTGGAAACCAAGCTGGGACCCGAAGAGCTGACCCGCGACATACCAAATGTATCGGAAGATGCCCTGGCCAATCTGGATGAGCAGGGGATCATAAGAATCGGAGCAGAGGTAGGCCCCAATGATATTTTAGTAGGTAAAGTCCAGCCAAAAGGAGAAACAGAGCTGACAGCGGAAGAAAGGTTGCTGCGGGCCATCTTTGGCGAAAAAGCAAAGGAAGTCAGGGATACGTCTCTTCGCATTCCTCACGGGGAAAAAGGAACAGTTATCGGAGTACATATTTTATCACGCAGCGAGGGCGACGAGCTGGATACAGGAACTTTGATGAGAATTAAGGTAAAAGTGGCGCAAATCAGGAAGGTAACGGAAGGAGATAAACTGGCAGGCCGCCACGGCAACAAAGGCGTGATTTCCAGAATTATGCCGGCCTCCGACATGCCTCACCTGGAGGACGGGACCCCTGTTGACATTATCATCTCTCCCCTGTCGGTTTTATCCAGAATGAATTTGGGGCAGCTGCTGGAAACTCACTGGGGTTTTGCGGCTTTCAAGTCCGGCTATCAAGTTTCGGCACCGGTTTTTGAGAAAATTCCGGAAGAAACTTTAGTTGCAGAGTTAGAAAAGGCAGGTTTGCCGGCAGAGGGAAAAGTCAAGTTGATTGATGGGAGGTCGGGGCAGCTTTTTGACAATACCATTGTGGTGGGGAAAAACTACATTTTGAAATTGATTCATATGGTGGAAGAAAAAATTCATGCCCGTTCCACCGGACCTTATTCGCTGGTAACCCAGCAGCCTTTGGGCGGAAAGGCCCAAATGGGAGGTCAAAGATTGGGAGAAATGGAAGTCTGGGCCTTGGAGGCTTACGGCGCAGCCAATATTCTGCAGGAAATGCTAACTATTAAATCGGATGATGTGGTGGGTAGAGCCAAAGCCTTTGAGGCGATAGTTAAAGGGATTGATATTCCCCAGGCTTTAATACCCGAATCATTCAAGGTATTAGTTAAGGAGTTGCAAGCTCTAGGGCTCTCGGTTGAGACTTTGGGCGCCAAGATAGTTCAAGCTAAAGAAGTGGAGGAGAAACCGGAAATAAAAGAGGAAGTGGCCCAGCTTCAGGAAGCATTAGAGATGCAACCAGTGGCCAGTCAAGGAGAGCTTGAAGCGGCAAGTAGCCCTTTTGAGGTGGAAGACAAGCAATGAATGACTTATTAGATTTCGAATCACTCAAGTTGACAGTAGCCAGCCCTGAACAGATCAGAAGTTGGTCTTTTGGCGAGGTGACCAAACCGGAAACCATCAATTACAGAACTTTAAAGGCGGAAAAAGACGGACTGTTTTCCGAAAATATCTTTGGCCCCACCAAGGATTACGAGTGTTACTGCGGAAAATACAAAAGAATCCGTTTTAGAGGAGTTATTTGTGATAAGTGCGGGGTTGAGGTAACCCAGAGTAAGGTAAGAAGAGAAAGGATGGGACACATCAATCTCGCTTCCCCTGTAGCTCATTCGTGGTTTGTTAAAGGCGCTCCCTCAAAGCTATCATTAATTTTGGATATTTCACCAAAAAATCTGGAAGCGGTGGTTTACTTTGCCTCGTATCTGATTATCGGTATCGATCCGGAGCAAAAAACAGCCGCTTTGGAAAAATTGGAAAAAGAACTTACGGGAAAACTGGGTGAGTTTAAAAATAATCTGGAAAAGCAAGTTAAGGGTTTGGAAGACGATCTTAAGAAAAATTTAACTAAATTAAAAAAAACTCTGGACAAAGAAAAATTTGAGCTGGAAAGCCAGGAAGTTGAGCTTAAAACGCGATATGAAATTCAAAAACTGCGCGATAATTTGGTAGTTGAAAAGGTGCAACTGGAAAACATTTATAAAGCCATATCGGAACTTGTCAAAGGAGTAGTACCATTAAGGCTTCTGTCAGAAGAAGAATATTCCAAGCTTTTGGAATACAAGGCGTCGGATTTTATGACAGTGGGAATGGGAGCGGAAGCGCTTCTGGAGGTTTTGCAAAAGCAGGATTTGGACAAGCTGGCAGCAGCCCTGCGCGAAGAAGTGCGCAAATCCACCGGTCAAAAACACGTCAAGGCCACCAAAAGATTGAGAGTTGTTGAAGGAATGCGTCAGGCAGGCATTCAACCACAGTGGTTAATTTTAAGGATACTGCCGGTTTTGCCGCCGGATCTTCGGCCCATGGTACAACTACCCGGTGGAAGATTTGCCACCTCGGATTTAAATGATCTATACAGAAGAGTGATCAATAGAAACAACCGGCTAAACAGATTGATAAATTTGGGCGCCCCTGAAATTATTTTGCGCAACGAAAAAAGAATGCTTCAGGAAGCGGTTGATAGTTTAATTGATACTTCTTCCCGTTCCACCAGACGCGGCGGAGGTCCGGCCCCGGCCCATGCTTTGCGTTCGCTATCGGATATGTTAAGGGGCAAACAGGGTAGATTCAGGCAAAACCTGTTGGGTAAGCGCGTAGACTATTCCGGAAGATCTGTCATTGTGGTGGGACCAAAGCTGCGTTTGGATCAGGTAGGGTTGCCAAGAGAAATGGCACTCGAGATGTTTAAACCTTTTGTCCTGCGCGAGATGATCGGCAGAGGCCTGGCAGCCAACGTTAAGGGCGCCAAAAATGTTTTAGAAACAAGGCCTGCCGAGGTCTGGGATATTTTGGAAGAAATCATTACCGGCCACCCGATCCTGATAAACAGGGCGCCAACGCTGCACCGTCTTGGCATTCAAGCCTTTTATCCGGTTTTGGTAGACGGCAACGCCATTCAGGTTCATCCATGCGTTTGCGCCGGTTTTAATGCCGATTTTGACGGCGATCAAATGGCTACCCATGTGCCTCTGTCGCAAAAAGCGCAAACAGAGGCCAAAGAGTTGATGATGGCCAAGGAAAATATCTTTGGTCCTGCTAATGCCCAGCCGATTACCGTGCCCAACCGAGAGATGGCTTTGGGTTGTTATTATCTGACTATGGTCAAAAATAGTCCCGATGGGGGAATTCGTTCTTTTATCTCTGAAGAAGAGGCAACGCTATTTTATGATTTGGGTAAAATAAAGGTACAGCAAAAAATTAAGGTCAGGATTGATAACGAAATAATTGAAACCTCTGTCGGCAGAATTCTTTTTAATCGGGCGCTACCCCAAGGAATGGGATTTATGAACCAGGTTGTCAAAGGGTTTACCATCAGGGATATTATTTTGCGCGCCATGGAGACCATGGACAGAGATCAAGTTTCAGCCATGATTGATAGTATAAAGGGAATAGGCTTTTTAGGGGCAACTATGGCCGGCATATCAATCTCCATTTTTGACGCTAAAGTTGTGCCGGATAAACAAAAGTATTTAATGGAGGCGGAGCGGGAAATACAAAAGATAGAAAGCAATCTGGCCAAAGGTTTAATTACTTCTCAAGAAAAGTCGCAGCTTTCTCAAATGGTTTGGATCAAAACTACGGAAGATTTAGCCAACGCCACCTGGGAATACTTGGGCGAGGACAACCCTATCAGGATGATGGTTGAAGCCGGAGCCAGAGGGTCGAGGGATCAAGCCAAGCAGCTTTCAGCCATGCGGGGTTTATCAACAGATCCGACAGGTAAAATCGTGGAGCTTCCCACCAAGTCCAATTACCGTCAGGGGCTGTCTGTTTTTGAGTATTTTACTTCGGCCCGGGGAGCCAGAAAAGGGGTGGCGGACAAGGCTCTAAAAACTGCGGACGCAGGGTATTTAACAAGGAGGTTGGTGGATGTAGCCCATGATGTAATCATCCGCTCGGAAGATTGCGGCACGAAAGAAGGATTGACCTTTGATATTAGAAAGAGCACTTTTACAAGCGCCAGAGAACAGTTGCTGGGAAGAAAACTTTTGGCCAAGGCAGATGAGATTGTTACGGAGGAGATGGTTCAGTTGTTTCTAAAGACTGTCGTAGCCTCGGTTAAGGTAAGATCTCCTCTGACCTGTGAAGCCAGATACGGTATTTGCCAGGCTTGTTATGGAGTAGATATGACCACCAGAAAACCGGTGGGAATTGGTACGCCTGTAGGAGTGGTGGCTGCGCAAGCCATTGGCGAGCCAGGAACCCAGCTTACCATGAGAACTTTCCATACGGGAGGAATTGTGGGTTTGGATATTACTCAAGGGCTTCCGCGGGTAGAGGAGTTGTTTGAGGCGAGAACCCCAAAGATCGTTGCTCCCATGTCCGAGATTGCCGGCAGAGTGACTGTAGTGGAGGGAGAGCTGGGTGTAAAGGTGAGAGTGAGGACTACGCAAAAGCCTCATGAAGAAAGGGAATATATTATTCCAGTGACCTCACAGCTTTTGGTGGAAGATGGACAGTTGATTGAGGCCGGCACGGTTTTATCCTCCGGCCATGCCGATGTCAAAGAGATTTTAAGAGTTCAGGGTTTGCGCGCGGCCCAAAGCTATATAGTTGACGAGGTAAGATCGGTATATGAATCTCAAGGAGTGCCCATCAACTCCAAACATTTTGAGGTAATTGTCAGAAAAATGTCTGATAAAGTAAGAATTGAGTCGCAAGGCGACACCAGCCTCTTGCCGGGCGAGATTGTTGATAAACTGCGGTTTGAGGAAGAAAACTTAAGGGTTTTGGCCTCCGGCGGAGAGCCGGCCACAGCAGAGGTAGTCATATTGGGTATTACCAGAGCTAGTTTGCAGACAGAAAGCTTTCTGTCTGCAGCCTCTTTCCAGGAAACAACCAACATACTCTCCGATGCAGCCATTCAAGGAAAAGTAGATAAATTGCTGGGGCTAAAAGAAAATGTTATAATTGGCAGGCTCATTCCCACAAATCCGGAAAGAGCAAGTATAGAAGGGTAAAAAAAATGCCTACCATGAACCAGCTTGTTAGAAAAGGTAGAAAAGCAATTGCCAAAAAGATCAAATCCACGGTTTTGAGGCGTAATTTTAATGCACGGGAAAGGCGTTATTCCACGACATTTAATCCGCAAAAGCGGGGGGTGGTGACTTTGGTCAAAACCATGACTCCCAAAAAACCAAATTCGGCTCTTCGAAAAGTGGCCCGGGTGAGGCTTTCCAACAGAACAGAAGTAACAGCTTATATTCAAGGCGAAGGCCATAGTCTGGCTGAACATGGCATAGTTTTGGTAAGAGGTGGGAGAGTAAGAGACCTGCCGGGTGTAAAGTATCATATTGTCAGAGGTAAACTGGATTTGGAAGGGGTGCAGGGTAGAAAACAGGGTCGCTCCAAATATGGAGCCAAAAAGAGTGGTGTTGCTGCTCCTCCGCCTGCAGCGCCACCAACACCATGAGAAGTAAAAAAGCTGTCAAAAGAATATTGCCGCCTGATCCCATCTATAATTCGGGAATGGTCACCAGATTCATTAATAAATTGATGATCAGCGGCAAAAAAACCGTGGCCCAGCGACATTTCTACTCTGCCATGGAGCAAATCAAAGATGGCCCGCTGGCTGTTTTTGAAAAAGCTATCCAGAATGTTTCTCCCAAAATGGAAGTTAGACCCCGCCGCGTAGGGGGAGCTTCATATCAGGTGCCGGTGGAAGTAAGAGGCGACAGAAAAGAAGCCTTGGCCATCAAATGGATCATTCAAGCGGCTCGGGCCAGATCCAACAAAGAGTTTCATACATTTGATAAAAAGTTATCTCAAGAACTGCAGGATGCGGCTAACAATGCCGGAGCAGCTATCAAGAAAAAAGATGATATGCAAAAAGTCGCCGCAGCCAACCGCGCCTTTGCCCATTTTAGGTGGTAATTAATACTCATTTTAAACTTATCACTAATCTTTAAACTTAGTTCTTGTAGGCACAAAAAGGGTAGTTGACAATAAATCCGATAAGTTGTAGTATATATTTATTATGGAATCGCAGACTAAAGAACCTAATAAAGATGAAAGTCAAAATATATCGTCAAAGAAGCCTGTTAATCGCAGTACTGCTTATCCAGCTGTAGGCTTACAAGAGGCTATAGAATTAATAAAAACATTGCGTAAACAACTGGGAAAAGGGCCTTACGACAGATCTTCAATAGCAAAAGCTATTGGGTATAAGGGTCTCAATGGTGCATCAGTGGTTAAAATTGCTGCTCTTGTGCATTTTGGCCTTCTTACTAGATCCGGAAATGTTTATACACAGTCTCTTTTAGCAGATAGTATTTTGCTTTCTACCTCCGAACAAGAGAAAGAGCAAGCTATAATTCAAGCTTCAAAAACTCCTAAGATTTATAAATCATTAATAGAAAAATTTAACAGATCAGCTCTCCCAGGTTTACTAACAAATATTGTGGTTCGAGAATATAAAATTGCTGAAAAAGTAGCTGATAAAGTAGCAAAGGATTTCAAAAATACATTAGAATTTTCAGGTTTGCTTCAAAATGGGGTAATACAAGATAAGAGAGTAGAAGAAGACGAAAGTGCTATAAATCAAAGTTATGAGGAATCTAGTGAAGACAAAGAATTATCACAACGAGGGCCAACTCAGTCTGGAGCAAATTATATTCCAAAGGGTAAGAGTTACCCAATTGATCTTCCTTCGGGTATAACTATCGCCTTTCCTTTAGGGGTAAGTTATGAAGTAGTTACTGGTGAATTCGGACAACAAATCAAAGGATTAGAAGCTAAAGCCCAAGAGATTTTGAAAAAGAAAGATAAAAATTCTATTAAAGCAGAATCTGATCCAGATGATAATTCGGGAGGGCTCGCATAACGGTGAATGCAACGGTCCCATTAGCCGGCCGGGTGTTATTGTAGAAATATCACTTGTGTGTAGGTTCGACTCCTACCCCTCCGACAATAAAACAGTACAAAAAAGAGGGCCTCATAAAAAGCCCTCTAAAATTTACCGACCGAGTGTTATTGTAGATAGTTGAATTATATGATAAAAATTCACAACTGTCAACCTATAGTGCTATAGTAATTAATTTAAGGATAAAATGGTAACAATTATTTTTGAATCTCATGGGATAACTGTTGATATATTAATCATTCCTTCCAGTCTTTGATAATGAGCTTTTTGCGCTCCAGATCTACCCTGACTTTTTGTTTTTCCTTCCAGCCCAACTCTCTAACAAATTCTATAGGAATAGTTACGGCAATGCTTTTACCGCCTGCCTTGGTTAATTTTCTAATATTTTGCTCACCCAATTTTCTGGTAGGCATGAATTACATAATACATTACATAAAGTATTATGTAATTCTATTATAGCATACATAAACTTGACTTTTGAGGGCAAAGAGGGTAGTATTAAAAAGTGGCCTCCCGTAAGTTTGAGGGAGGTTTTTTAAAACTATGAACAAAAAGTTAAGACAAGAAAAATTGAAGATGTGGAAGGATAATCTTGCTAAATTGGAGGCGGATCTTCAAGAAACTATGCAAAAGCGAGGCCAAGCTGCAGAGGAAGGGGATTTGTCGGAAAATGCAGCCTATACCATGGCTACGGAAGATGCCGAAACTTTCAGAGTGCAGATTGATCAGGTCAAAAAAATCATTGCTGAATTGGAGGAAAAATAATGGCTGTTCAAAAGACTAAACGCGATTTTCCCTTAAGATATATTAGAAACATTGGCATCATTGCCCATATTGATGCCGGCAAAACCACCACCACCGAGCGGATACTTTTTTATACCGGCAAAACCTACAAAATCGGCAACATTGATGAGGGCACAACCGTGACAGACTGGATGGAGCAGGAAAAAGAGCGGGGTATCACCATTGTGTCCGCGGCCATTACCACTTTTTGGAAGGACCATAGAATTAATATTATTGATACGCCGGGACATGTTGATTTTACCGCCGAGGTGGAGCGATCTCTGCGCGTGCTTGATGGTGGAGTGATTGTGTTGGATGCATCATCCGGGGTGCAGTCCCAAACCGAAACCGTTTGGAGACAGGCTAATAAATATAATGTGCCTTTAATTGCTTTTGCTAATAAAATGGATGTGGTGGGGGCGGATTTTCTGGGCACAATTCAAAGTGCCCGGGATAAACTGGGGGCCAATGCTGTGGCTTACAATCTGCCAATTGGCAAAGAAAATGATTTTAAGGGCGTGGTGGATTTATTGACCCAAAAAGCCATAATTTGGGAAGGTGATACAACCGGGGCTAAATTTAACGAGGTAGAAATTCCTGCTGATATGGTAGATGAAGTTAAGCAAGCCAGAGAAGAACTGGTGGAAGAGATTTCAGGTACAGATGATGTGTTAATGGAAAAATATCTAAACGGTCAGGAAATTTCCGTGGAAGAGCTAAAACAAGCTTTGAGAAAAGCTGTAATTGAGAATAAAATTGTGCCTGTCTTGGCAGGAAGTTCGCTTCGCAATAAAGGTGTTCAGCCCATGTTAGATGCGGTGATAGAATATCTGCCTTCCCCGCAAGATGTGGAAAAAGCAGATGCTTCCAGCCCTCTTTCCGCATTAGCTTTTAAAATTCAAGTTGATCCCCATGTGGGAAAGCTTACTTATATCAGGGTTTATTCAGGCACTTTAAAATCGGGTTCTTATGTTTACAACTCCACCAAGCAAATCAAAGAAAGAGTGGGCAGGTTGCTGTTAATGCATGCCAATGACCGGGAGGAAATTGATGAAGCCTACGGAGGAGAGATTGTGGCAGCAGTAGGCTTAAAAGATACTATCACGGGCAATACTTTGTGTGATGAAACCTCACCCATTATTTTGGAATCAATTACCTTTCCCGACCCGGTCATATCATTGGCTATTGAACCAAAAACCAAATCAGATCAGGAAAGGCTGGGTTATGCGCTAAACAGGCTTTCGGAAGAAGATCCAACCTTTAGAGTTAAGTCTGATGCTGAAACAGGACAAACTATTATTGCCGGTATGGGCGAGCTGCAGCTGGAGGTGTTGGTAGACAGGATGAAGCGGGAGTTTAAAGTGGAGGCCAATGTGGGTCAACCCCAAGTGGCCTACAAAGAGACTATTACCAAGCCGGCCGAGGGTGAGGGTAAATATATTCGTCAAACCGGCGGCCGGGGACAATATGGACATTGTTTGCTGCGTATTGAACCTCTTCCCCGGGGCCAGGGCCGGGAATTTGAATCTAAAGTGGTGGGCGGAGCTATTCCCCGGGAGTTTATTCCCCCGATTGAAAAAGGAGTCATTGAAAAGGAGGATACGGGAATTTTGGCAGGATACCCTTTAACCGATATCAAAGTAACAGTTTACGATGGATCTTTCCATGATGTAGATTCATCCGAAATAGCCTTTAAGATTGCCGCCTCATTAGGTTTATCAGAAGCAGCTAAAAAAGCTGACATGATACTCCTTGAGCCAATTATGAAGGTGGAGGTAACCACTCCGGAGGAGTTTCTGGGAGATATTATCGGTGATTTATCCAGCAAAAGAGCACAGATTTTATCTTCGGAACAAAGGGGCAATGCCAAAGTGGTGTTGGCTTTGGTGCCTTTAGCCGAGATGCATGGTTATGCGACCACTATTAGAAGTATGTCCCAGGGCCGGGCCACTTATTACATGGAAGCAGACCACTACGAACCTGTCCCCCAAAATATTACCGCCAAAATAGTGGAATCCTCCGGCTTCACTGGCCGAGTTGAACATTAAGGTTGGCGTTCTTGAGCAGCAACTGAATGTTTATGAATGTTCAAACAGGGTGCACCGTTTTGGAATACAGATAGAGTAATCTCTCCTGTTTCAACAGCTTTTCTATATTTTTGTAAAATTCCCCCTAAAGATCGAACACTACTTTCCATGGATTCAACTAGTGGAAGAAGTGGACTATCTGCTGGTAAGCCCTCCCGAAGTAGTTCAATATTCGTACCTAAGGCAGTAAGTGGTTGAACCTCCTCTTCAGACACAGAATTAATGGTAGCTTCCACTCCCTGCATTTCAGGACCACCTTTATCCATAATGGACTCATTATAAATCCCATAATACCAGAAGTCAAATTTTAAAAACTTCCCTCTTGCATTTTTGGATGATGCAGTGTAGTATTTATTTACCAGCTTGAAATGGGCTGGTTTTTAATGTAAAATCAAGGATAATAATATGGCAGATGTAAAAAAATTTGATAGAAGCAAACCGCACGTTAATATTGGTACCATGGGTCATGTTGACCATGGTAAAACCACTTTAACCGCAGCCATAACCAAAGTTTTGGCCGGCAAAGGTTTGGCCGAAGCCCGCTCTGTTGACCAGATTGACAACGCCCCCGAAGAAAAAGCTAGAGGCATTACCATTAACATTTCCCATCAGGAATATGAGACAGAAAAAAGACATTATGCTCATATTGACATGCCGGGACACGCAGATTACATCAAAAACATGATCACCGGTGCTGCCCAAACAGACGGAGCTATTTTGGTGGTGTCTGCCCCGGACGGCCCCATGCCCCAAACCAGAGAGCATTTGCTATTGGCCCGCCAGGTGGGGGTTCCTGCCATTGTAGTTTATTTAAATAAAGTAGACATGGTGGACGACGCGGAACTGTTGGATTTGGTGGAAGAGGAGATTCGTGATTTACTTAAAAAATATGAGTATGACCCGCAGTCTCCGATTATCAGGGGCAGCGCCAAAAAAGCCTTGGAAGGTGATGCAGAGGCAGTTAAGTCAATTGAAGAATTAATGGCCAAGGTTGACGAGTGGATTCCCACACCTGTCAGGGATAAAGATAAGCCGTTTTTGATGGCTGTTGAGGATGTCTTCTCCATCAAAGGTCGGGGAACTGTGGTAACAGGTAGAATTGAAAGAGGAGTTGTGAAAGTAAATGAAGAGGTGGAAATTGTGGGAATCAGGCCTACCAAAAAGAGCGTGGTGACCGGCATTGAAATGTTTCATAAACTGCTTGATCAGGGTGAAGCTGGAGATAATGCCGGGATTTTGCTTCGGGGCATTGAAAAAGATGATGTGGAAAGAGGCCAGGTGCTGAGTAAGCCCGGATCTATTACCCCCCACTCCGAGTTTGAAGCGGAAGTTTATGTATTAAGCAAAGAAGAAGGCGGAAGACATACCCCCTTTTTCAAAGGCTACAGACCACAGTTTTATGTGAGGACCACTGATGTGACAGGAGAAGTACAACTGCCGGAAGGCGTGGAAATGGCCATGCCGGGTGATACTGTCAAGGTTGTGGGTAAATTAATTACTCCGGTGGCTATGGAAGAGGGCTTAAGATTTGCTGTCCGCGAGGGCGGAAAAACAGTTGGCGCAGGAGTTATTACCAAAATAATAGCTTAAAAGTAGTACAATTAGCACATTGAAAGGGGAATAAATATGCCAAGAGGGCGCATTCGCGTTAAATTAAAAAGTTATGATCATCGGGTGTTGGATAACACCTGCGAATCCCTTTTGGATACAGCCCTTAGAACCGGCGCCAAAATTGTCGGTCCCATTCCCCTTCCCACTAAAACAGAAAGAATTACTGTTTTAACTTCCCCTCATACAGATAAAGATTCCCGTGAAGCTTTTGAAATAAAAACTCACAAAAGAATGATTGATATTGTTGAACCCACCCAAAAAACCATTGATTCCCTAATGCATCTTGAAATCCCCGCCGGGGTTGATATTGAAGTTAAGATGTGACCCGCCATCAGCTTGCATTTGAGTTTGAGCTTGTGGTAAAATCTCCTTACTGATGATTTTATTATCAGGTTGATATAACAATTGTCAATTTCAGTAGATCGCGCGTCGAAAACAAGATACGGCGATTGAAAGCGAGATACTGAGTGATCTAGCCTTTTGGCGGATCACTCTTTTTTATGGTTAATACACTTTTAGGAATTAAAAAAAATATGACATCAACTTATGACTCTAGGGGTAGAAGAGTCGGGGCTACTATTTTGGAAATAGACCCCAATTTTATTACCCAAATTAATGCTAATTCGGTACAGCTAGGGTTTGGAACTAAGAAATCAGTGAAAAAACCACAAATTGGACATGCTAAAAAAGCCGGAATTGAACAACCTATCCGCTGGTTTAGAGAGATTAGAGATGACGGACAAGATTTAAAACCTGGACAAGATATAAAACTTGACCAGGTTTTTTCTATTGGAGATGCGGTTCGGGTAACAGGAACTTCCAAAGGAAAGGGTTTTCAGGGTGGGGTGAGACGCCACGGCTTTCATGGCGGGCCCAAAACCCATGGTCAATCGGACCGCCACCGCGCTCCCGGTTCCATTGGTTCCGGTACCACTCCTGGCAGGGTTTATAAAGGCAAAAAAATGGCCGGGCATATGGGAGCGGTTAAAGCCAGCGTGAGAAACCTGGAGGTGGTGGGAGTGGATAGAGAAAAGAATTTGTTAATAGTCAAGGGCGGTGTGCCCGGGGCAACAGAAGGATTGTTGATGGTAACCAAATTGGGGAGGATAAAAGGTTATACTCCTCCGCCAGAGGAAAAGCCAGAGGAAGAAGGGCCTTCGCCAGAGGCTTCGGCACCCGAAGAAGGAGTAAAAGATGCCAATTAAAAAACTTAAAACTAAAAACTTAAAACTAAAAACTGGTGGCCTTTCAGTTCCCATGTACTCACTAACAGGTAGATCTGTGGGGACTATGCAACTTCCCAAAGAAATTTTTGGGCAGAAGGTCAACAAAAAATTATTGGTACAAGCAGTTAGAGTTTATATGACCAACCAAAAAAACTTTACTGCCTCCACTAAAACCCGGGGAGAAGTCAGAGGTTCAACAGCCAAAATTTACAAACAAAAAGGCACGGGAAGAGCAAGACACGGTGCTATTAGGGCACCGATTTTTGTGGGCGGTGGGATAGTTTTTGGGCCAAAACCAAGGCGAGTTAGACTCTCGCTGCCGCAGAAGATGAAAAAGATAGCCTTAATATCGGCTTTATCTTCTAAAATGGCGGACAAAGAAATTTTGGGGGTTTCCGGTTTGGAAAAAGCTTCCGGAAAGACAAAAGAGATGGCAAAACTTATTGATAAGCTAAAAATTAAAAATGTGCTTATTGTGACTGGTGAAAAAACGGATAATGCGGTTAGGGCATCCAGAAATATTCCCGGAACAAATATTTTAACCTCAAATCAGATTAATGCTTATGAAGTTTTGAAGCATAGAGTTTTATTATTGACTAAAGATGCTGTGGAAAAATTAGGAGGCAAGCTGTGATTATTTTGCAAAAACCAATCGTGACGGAGAAATCCATGCAACTGGCAGGCAAAGGTTTTTATACTTTTCAGGTAGATAAAAATGCTACCAAGCCGCTAGTTGCCAAAAAAGTGGCTGATAAGTTTAATGTCAAAGTTCTGAAAGTCAAAATGGTAAACATTAAAGGCGTAACTAAATCACAGAAAAGAGTGAGAAAATTTTACCGGACAACAGGTTTTAAAAAAGCCATTGTGCAAATTGCTAAAGATCAAAAGATTGCCATTTTTGAAGCACCAAAGGAAGAAGTAGCGGTTACAACTGCCGAGAGCGAACCAATGATAGTTAAAGAGAAAAAAGATATTTTAAGAAGAACCAAGGTTAAGGTTGAGAGAGGTGCTACAGGAGCAGCTCCGACAACTCAAAGAAAGGTAATTACCGGAAAATGAAAAGTTTAAGAAAAATACTAAAAAAACATTCAGGCAGGTCTAAAGGTCGGGTGACCGTGAGAGGCCAGGGAGGAAGGCATAAAAGATATTATAGAATTATTGATTTCAAAAGGGATAAGTTTGGGGTGGAAGGTGAAGTGGTGGCTTTGGAATATGATCCAA
Organism: uncultured Gammaproteobacteria bacterium; assembly: GCA_964625535.1. Classification (GTDB taxonomy): domain Bacteria; phylum Patescibacteriota; class Microgenomatia; order Daviesbacterales; family UBA10151; genus UBA9644. Next base: position 71,301 of record CAZVEX010000002.1, on the reverse strand, counting down.
ACAGAAATGTGGAGATTGCTTTAATTAAATATAGCGACGGAGAGTATCGATATATCCTGGTACCTAAAGATTTAAAAGCTAAGCAAAAAATCATTTCCGGAGAAAAAGTTGAAGTTAAAGTTGGTCATGCCATGAAGCTTAAAAATATTACCGTAGGAACTTTAGTTCACAATGTGGAGCTAATACCCGGAAAAGGTGGCCAGTTGGGCCGCAGTGCAGGTAGCGCTTTACAAATCTTAGCCAAAGAGGGTAACTTTGCCCATTTGAAAATGCCTAGTGGTGAGGTTAGAATGGTACCTTTGCAGTCCATGGCCACTATAGGCAGTTTGGGTAATGAAGAGATTAGACAAAGAGTTTTAGGTAAAGCAGGCAGATCTCGCCATATGGGTATTAGACCAACTGTCCGGGGTGTGGCCCAAGACCCGGATTCTCACCCGCATGGTGGAGGAGAAGGAAGATCCGGAATCGGACGCAAACGACCAATGACCAAATATGGCAAACCGGCTGTTGGCAAGACCAGAAAAAAAGGAAAATATTCTGATAGATATATTATCAAAAGGAGGAAATGATGGCTAGATCGAGTAAAAAAGGTCCCTACATTGATGAAAAATTATTGAAAAAAGTTTTAGCTCAAAAAAGTCTAGCTAAAAAAGACCCCATTAAAACCTGGGCCAGAAGATCACAGATCCCGCCGGATTTTGTGGGACATACTTTTCTGGTCCATCAGGGCAAGAATTTTGTGACTGTATATGTGGGTGAGAGTATGGTTGGCCATAGATTAGGTGAGTTTGCCCCAACCAGGATATTTAGATCTCATGGTACAGTGACAAAGAGAACTTTGGAGAAAACATAGATGGAAGCTACAACTATACAAAAATATATGCATACCTCGCCCCGCAAGTTGCGGCTGGTGGCAAGTTTGGTGCGTAAAATGGAACCTGTTAAAGCCCTAGAGACTTTACGATTTACTAATAAAGGTGCCGGCGGGGATTTAATAAAAGCCATTAAAACTGTCGTGGCTAATGCCAAGACAAAAGGTATGGAAAAAATTAGTTTTAAAACAATTGAGGTCAATGAGGGTCCAAAAATGCGAAGATTCCGGGCAGGCGCCAGAGGCAGAGCAAGACCATACAAAAGAAAAATGAGCCACATTAAAATCGTCCTATCTGACTCTTCTGACTCTAGGCCGAAGGAGGAAAAGTAACCATGGGTCAAAAGATTCACCCGGTTGGATTTAGAATGGGTATTGGCGCAAGCTGGCAGTCTCGCTGGTTTGCGACAGACAGCAAATATAGTAAGTTTTTGGCGGAAGATATTAAAATCAGGCAGTTGCTGATGAAAAAACTGCGTCCGGCAGGCATAGGCGCGGTTGAGATTGAAAGGTCAATTAATAAATTAAAAGTGATTATTTTTGTGTCCAGACCGGGGGTTTTGATCGGTCGGGGCGGAGCAGGGTTGAGCGAACTGAAGAAGTTTTTAGTGAAGGAACTAAACATTAAGGAGGAAAATAGTTTGGAAATTGCGCCCATGGAACTTAAAAGCGCCGACCTTTCGGCTTACTTGGTGGCCCAGGCCGTGGCAGAACAATTGGTTAAAAGATTGCCGGCCCAGAGGGTGATGAATCAGACTATAGATAGAGTCATGAGAGCAGGGGCAAAAGGGATACGGATTGTTATTTCCGGTAGAATCGGAGGAGCAGAGATCGCGAGACGGGAGTGGAAAGCTCAAGGCAGTATGCCTTTACATACTTTGCGGGCAAACATTGACTTTACCGCTTATCCGGCTCTAACCAAGTCCGGATTTGTGGGAGTGAAAGTTTGGATTAACAAGGGGGAGGTAGAAATTTAATATGGCGCTGTTACAACCGAAGAGAACAAAACATAGGAAAACTTTTAAAGGCAAAAGAACAGGGATAGCTACTCGCAACAGCAGCATTTCTTTTGGTCAATATGGCCTGAAGGCTATGGAGGCAGGTTGGTTAAGTTCCAGACAACTGGAGTCGGCCAGGCGAGCCATGGCTCATTATACCCAACGGGGTGGTCGTATTTGGATACGGGCATTTCCGGATAAGCCTGTGACTAAACATCCTGCCGAGTCAAGAATGGGTTCCGGAAAAGGAGATGTGGAAGGATATGTGGCCGTGATTAAACCGGGTCAACTGATTTTTGAGATGGGCGCCGTGACAGGAGAAATTGCCAGGGAAGCTCTACGCCTGGCAGCTCATAAATTGCCGATTAAGACTCATTTTGTGGAAAAGGGGTAATGAACAATGAAAAAAAATGAATTAAATCAAATAAAAGGGTTATCTGTTCAAGAGCTATTTGCCAAGGCAAAGATTTTAAGAAAAGAAATCGAGGATGCAGTTTTAGATAAAAATATGAATAAGCTAAAAGATACCAAATTGGTTTTCAAGAAAAGAAAGGTTCTGGCCAAGATTTTAACAATTATCAGACAGAAGCAACTGCTTGAAGAACTGGAGGCAAAATGATAGGCAGAGTAGTTTCGACGAAATCAAAAAATACGGCTACGGTATTGGTAGAGCGAAAAGCGACCCATCCGCTTTACAAGAAAACCTATATTCGCAGCAAGAAATATTTGGTTCATGACTTACTGCAGACAAAAGAGGGAGATGTGGTGGATATAGTTAAAACAAAGCCTGTTTCTAAGTATAAACACTGGAAGATTGTTCAAGTGAAGGGTAAGAATTTGGCAGAGATTGCAGAGGAAAAATTAAAAGAGTCGGCAGAAGAGATTATTGCAGAGGTATCACAAAAGGAGTCTAAAAAGCATGGTACAACATAGGACAAGACTGATTGTGGCGGATAACAGTGGGGCAAAGGTTTTGCAAGTAATTCAACCTCTGGGCGGATCGGGAAAAAGAAAGGCTACCTTGGGTCAGCTGGTGGTAGCAGTGGTTAAGGGGGCAGATCCGGAGGGTCAGGTTAAAAATCACGAGGTAGTAAGAGCCGTAATCGTGCGAACTAAAAAAGAATTAAGAAGAAGAGACGGTTCGTATATAAAGTTTGACGATAATGCGGCAGTTGTGATTGATAATGACGGGAACTTGCGGGCAACCCGCATATTCGGGCCAATCGCCAGAGAAGTAAGGGATGCCGGTTACAACAAAATTGTTTCTCTGGCCCAGGAGGTTTGGTGATGAAAAGAAAATCTTCTTCGAAGATAAAAAAAGGAGATAAAGTCAAGGTGTTGTTGGGAAAAGACCGCGGAAAAGAAGGCACCGTGGAGAAAGTCTTTGGTAAAAAGGGCAAGGTGTTAATTTTGGGGGTTAATGTTTACAAAAGGCATGTTAAAAAACAAGGTCAAACCGAAGGAGGAATTATAGAAATACCAAAGCCGATTGATATATCCAATGTGGTTTTAATTTGCCCTTTGTGCAAAAAACCAACGCAAGTAAACTTTAAAAAAACTAAAGACGGGAAGTTAAGAGTCTGTAAAAAATGCAAAAAGGAGATAAATGAATAGACTTAAAGAAAAATACATAAGTGAAGTGCAAGCTAAATTACAAGAGGAGTTAGGCCTAAGAAATAAATTGGCAGTACCTCGTTTGCATAAAATTGTTATTAGCATAGGATTGGGTGAAGCTAAAGATAATGCGGGGGTTTTGGATAAAGTAAAAATCTATTTGGGAGCACTGGCTGGACAAGCGCCTGTTGTAACTTTGGCTAAGAAATCCGTTGCCTCTTTTAAAGTTGGCAAGGGTCAACCCGTAGGGTTGATGGTGACTTTGAGGGGAGACAGGATGTATGCCTTTTTGGATAAACTGGTTAATATTGTTCTGCCTAAGGTGAGGGATTTCAGAGGAATATCCCTTAGCTCTTTTGATGACCAAGGTAATTTAAATATAGGATTAAAAGAGCAGACAATATTTCCCGAAGTTGATTATAAGTTAATTGATAAGACGCGAGGTTTGGCAGTGACTATTACGACGACCGCCAAAAATAAAGAACAAGGCAGGAAGTTATTAGAATATTTAGGAGTACCGTTTAGGAGTTAAATTATGGCTAAAGTCAGCAACATTGTTAAAAGTAAATTTAAATATGAAGTCCAAAAAAGAAATCGTTGTCTGCGATGCGGCAGATCGAGAGCGTTCTTGCGAAAATTCGGTCTTTGCCGGCTTTGTTTTAGGGAGTTTGCCCATCAGGGCTTACTTCCGGGAGTGAAAAAATCATCATGGTAGATCCAATAGCCGACGGGCTAATTAGAATAAAAAATGGTTATTTGGTAGGGAAAATTTCCGTTAATGTGAGATTTTCCAAACTTATTTTAAGAATCATGAAGCTTTTGCAACAAGAGGGTTATATTGAATCCGTCAAGCAAAATAAAGGAGAACTACTGGTGATTCTCAAGTACAATGGCCGCGTTCCCGTCTTGACAGATGTCAAAAGAGTATCCACTCCTTCTTTAAGAATTTATAAAGGGGTTAAGAGTTTGCCTTCGGTTTTAAACGGTTTGGGGGTTGCTATTGTTTCAACGCCCAAAGGAGTAATGACTGATAAAGAGGCGCGAAAACAAAGATTGGGAGGAGAAGTGCTTGCGCTAGTCTGGTAAGAAAAAAATATGAGTAGAATAGGTAGTTTACCAATATTAATACCGGATAATGTTGAGGTTATAAAAACCGGCAAACACTTAATGGTTAAAGGAGATAAAGGTAGTTTAGAAATAGATATCGACCAAAATATTAATGTTGAAATTGAGAATAAACAGCTTTTTTTTCGAAGAAAAAATGATCAAAAGAAAGTAAAAGCTTTGCATGGTTTAACCAGAAGCCTGGTTGCCAATATGATTGAGGGAGTAACTAAAGGATGGAGTAATAGTTTACAGCTAGTGGGGGTGGGATTTAGGGCGCAAACTACCGGCAATAAAATAATTTTAAATGTAGGATTTTCGCACCCGGTGGAAGTTGAAGCACCGACAGGGATCACTTTTGAAGTTGTCGATAATACCAAGATTGTAGTTTCCGGTATTGATAAGCAGCTGGTGGGACAAGTGGCAGCTAATTTAAAGAAAGTAAGAGCGCCGGATGTTTATAAGGGTAAGGGAATAAGATATGAAGGTGAATATATCAGGAAAAAAGTGGGTAAGGCCGGGAAAGTAGGCGCGGCCGCAGCAGGTGGGAGTAAGTAGAATAAACAGTTATGAATCAAGGATTAAGGTTAAAAAGACATAAAAAAATAAGAAAAAGATTAATGGGTATTAAAGATAGACCCAGGTTATCTGTGTTTAGGTCTGGTAAACATATCTATGCCCAAATTATTGACGATAGTGTTGGTAAAACTTTAGTATCAGCATCTGACATTAAATTAGATAAGGTTAATAAGGGTAAAAAAGCTTATGAGGTTGGTAAAAAATTAGCAGAAAGAGCTTTAAAATTGAAAATTAAAAAAGTGATATTTGACAGAGGCGGGTTTTTGTATCATGGTAGAATTGCAGAGTTGGCAAAAGGCGCAAGAGATGGAGGGTTAATTTTCTAAAATATGATTCGGGGTAATAGAAATTCTTATTCAAATACTGTCAGAGAAGAATCTGAATTTTTTGAAAGAGTGGTTCAGGTAAATAGAGTCTCTAAGAAAACTAAAGGAGGAGATAAAAGATCTCTTTCTGTGATTGTGGTGGTAGGCGACCGGAAAGGACGGGTGGGAGTTGGTTTGGGCAAGGCAGCCGATGTCCAATCGGCAGTTAAAAAAGCAACTGCCTATGCAAAAAGACATCTAATAGATGTACCCTTAAAAGGTCGGACTATCCCCCATATGATACTTGTTAAAGTAGGTGCGGCCAAGGTTTTATTGAAACCGGCAAGAGAAGGTACAGGAGTAATTGCCGGAGGGGCAGTGAGAGTTGTGGTAGAGGCTGCGGGAATTCATGATATTGTATCAAAAACTTTAGGGACCAAAAATCGGGCGTCTAATGTATACGCCACGCTGGAGGCTTTGGGGAAATTGAAAAAAATATGAAACTACATAAATTAATCAAAATTAATCTTAAATCTCGTAAGAGAATGGGTCGTGGAGTGGGTTCCGGTCGGGGAAAAACTGCCGGCCGGGGCACCAAAGGGCAAAAAGCCCGCGGCAAGATTCCGGCTACCTTTACAGGAAGTATGCCTTTTTATAAAAAATTGCCTCTAAAACGCGGTTTTGGTAATCTAAAGACTTTGTTAAAGCCCAAAGTAGTGTCTCTCTCACAGCTTAATGTTTTTCCTGCCCGCGCTACTATCGATATGGAACAGCTTGTGAAGGCGAAAGTTGTGAGCGAGAAAGAGATGACAGCGGGCGTTAAAATTTTAGGAAACGGGCAACTGGAAAAAGCTTTAACCGTTAAGGTGCCGGTTTCGAAAAGCGTTAGAGCAACAATTGAAGACAAAGGGGGAAAGGTAGAAAATGTCTAATATTCTGGCTCCTATAACCAACGCTTTTAAGATTCCGGAACTGCGACGGAAAATCTTTATTACGATCATAATTATCTTTATTTTTAGAATAGTTGCTCATATTCCTGTTTCCGGTGTAGATCTGGCCGCTCTACAAGCTTTGTTTTCTTCCAATCAATTCTTGGGGTTACTTGATATTTTCAGCGGGGGGACGCTGGCTAATTTTTCCATTATTTCCCTGGGGCTAAACCCTTACATTAATGCTTCAATCATTATACAACTGTTAACCATGGTTTGGCCAAAGCTGGAGGCACTGTCGAAAGAAGGAGAATATGGTAGAGGGAAAATCAATCAATATACCAGATATTTAACCGTGCCGCTGGCCGTGTTACAAGCTATAGGGATGTTTGTGCTTTTAAAAAACCAGGGGATTGTGGCGGCTGTTTCCCCCATTCAAATTATAGCCATCATTATGGGTATGACCGCAGGAACAATATTTTTGATGTGGCTGGGGGAGCTCATTACGGAATATGGCATTGGTAATGGCATTTCGCTTTTAATATTTGCAGGAATTGTTGCCAGAATTCCGGTGGTTTTCGGGCAGACAGCCACCATCTTTGATCAGCAGCAGTTGATCAATATTTTAATATTCGCCGCTCTGGCAGTTTTGGTGATAGCGTCGGTTGTTTTTATTAATGAAGGCAGAAGACAAATCGCTGTCCAGTATGCCAGAAGATTTATTGGCGATAAATCCGGTCCCGGAGGAGCTCAAACTTATTTGCCCCTCCGAGTTAATCAAGCCGGAGTTATCCCCATTATCTTTGCCGTTTCCCTGGTTTTGATTCCTTCGTTTGCAGGTTCTTATTTATCGCAACTTCCTCAAGCGCAGCTGTCATTTTTGGGAAGATTTTTGGTTTCTAATTTTAATCCGTCGAGTGTCACTTACAACAGCGTTTATTTTTTGCTGGTGGTAGGGTTTACCTTTTTCTATACCGCCGTTATTTTTAATCCCACTAAAGTAGCGGATGAGATAAAAAAATACGGGGGTTTTATTCCGGGGATTAGACCGGGTACTTCCACAGCCAGATTCCTAAATTACATTTTGGTCAGAGTTACTCTGGCAGGAGCCATCTTTTTGGGGTTAATTGCAATTCTACCTTCCATCGCCTCACAGCTGACAGGCATTACCACTCTGATTTTGGGTGGTACCGGACTGTTGATTGTAGTGTCGGTTATTATGGATACGGCTAAACAGTTTGAAAGCAAACTGATTGAGCGAAGTTACGATGTGTTTACCAAAAGGCCGGTATGATTAAAAAAATATTATTTTTGGGTGCGCAAGGATCGGGTAAATCAACTCAAGGTAAATTACTGGCCCAATTTTTGGGACTACCGTACATTTCAACAGGTGATATTTTTCGGGCCATGACAGGGGAAATCAAACAAATTTTGGATCAGGGAAAACTGGTTGATGATCAAACCACATCTAAAATAGTCGAGGAAAAATTAAGAGAAGAAGAATATAGGAATGGTTTTATTCTTGACGGTTATCCCAGGACTATGGAGCAAATAAAACTTTTTGATCCGGGCTTTGACAAGGTAATCTATTTAGATCTATCTGATGAAGAGGCTACAAGAAGACTTCTGGCAAGAGCCAGAGAGGATGATACAGCAGAGTTAATTGCTGAAAGATTAAGAAATTACCATCAGCAAACAGATCCTGTTTTGGATTATTATCAACAAAAAGGGATGCTTAAACAAATTGATGGATTGAGTAGCATTGATAGAGTACAACAAAGAATAAGGGACGCGATAAATGATTAGGAATAGTTATGAATTAAAGCTGATGAGAGAGAGCGGGAGAATTGCCGCAGCAGCTTTAAAAAAGTCTTTGGAGATAGTTTTGCCCGGGGTTAGCGAGCTGGAAGTAGATAAAATTGCCAGAGAGAAGATTTATAAACTAGGCGGAGACCTGTCTTATAAAACCGTACCAAATTATAGATTTGCCACCTGTATTACTGTTAATGAACAAGTGGTACATGGAATACCAACGGATAGAAAATTTGTCAGAGGTGATTTGGTCAGTGTAGATTTAGCAGTTAGTTTTAAGGGTTGGCATACGGATTGTGCTTGGAGTGTATTATTGGGCAAAGACCGAGACAAAGAAAAATTTCTGAAGGTTGGGGAAGAAGCATTGCGCGACGGGATTGCCCAGGCGATAGAGGGAAATATGATAGGAGATATTTCTTTTGCCATTCAGAGTAAGGTGGAGGGGTCAGGATACCATGTAGTGAGAAGTTTGGTTGGGCACGGGATCGGAAAAAAGCTTCATGAGGAGCCGGAGATTCCGGGTTTTGGTATGAAGGGAACAGGAATGCCTCTTCAGGCAGGTATGACTATAGCAATTGAGGTGATTTATGCCAAGGGAACATCGGATGTAGTCTTGGACGGCGACGGTTGGACCTACTCAACAGCCGATGGCTCCTGGGGAGGCGTATTCGAAATGACTGTGGCAGTTGGCAAGGATAGAGCTGAAGTATTGACTTAGATTGTAAATCCTATGGGTTGTATATTGAAGCTGATTTTGTTAGAATACTATGATGCAAACAAAAGATGTTATTGAGATAGAAGGTAAAGTTGTTGAAGTTTTACCCAACACTTTATTTAGAGTAGAAATTGAAAAAAGCGCCGTAGCGGAACTTTTGGGAAGGGTGATTTTGTGTCATATCTCCGGTAAAATGAGAATGCACTATATCAGGCTTTTGGAAGGGGATAGAGTCAGGGTAGAAATGAGTCCCAGATATGATTTGGATAAAGGAAGGATCACATTTAGATTAAAATAGTTATAAGAACCTGCTAATCGCAGAACCTTGAATTTTTGAAAGGATCAAAAATATGAAAGTACAAGCCAGTATAAAAACAAGATGTAAATTTTGCAAAGTGGTCAAAAGGGAAGGCATTTTATATGTCATCTGCCCCCGTGATCCAAGACACAAGCAAAGACAAGGATAAATTATGGCTAGGATTGCAGGAGTTGATTTGCCAAGTGAAAAAAGAGTTGATATCGGACTAACCTATATTTTCGGTATAGGCAGGTCCAATGTGGTATCTTTGATCAAAGATACGGGAGTTGATAGAGCGAAGAAAGTTAAGGATCTGACCGAAGAAGAGGTTAATAAGTTACAAAAAGCGGTTGAGCAGTTTAAAGTAGAGGGAGATTTAAGACAAGGGATTGAACAAAACATCAAAAGATTGGAAGACATTGGTAGTTTCAGGGGTCTAAGACACAGAAAGGGTTTGCCAGTTCGTGGACAGCGCACCCGTTCCAATGCGAGGACAAGAAGAGGCAAGAGAAAAACAATTGGCGCTATTAAAAAGGAAGCAACATCTACGCCAACAGGTGACACCAAAAGCCAGGAGACTGCTAAATAACTATGATTAAGCAGAAAACAAAAGTAAAAAAACAAAAAGAAGAAAAAAAACTGCAAAGCGGCAGGGTTTATGTGACTGCTACATTTAATAATACTTTGGTGACTTTGACTGATAATGCCGGTAATACCCTGGCATGGGCTACCTCCGGAACAGCCGGTTTTAAAGGCGCCAGAAGAGCAACTCCTTTCGCTGCTATTTCGGCCATGGAAGCGCTGGCCCAGAAAGCAAAAGGTTATGGAATGAGTGCCGTTGAGGTCTATATTAAGGGGCCCGGGTCCGGAAGGGATGCAACTATAAAAGCTTTAAGAGGGGCAGGGGTAAACATTACCATGATTGCCGATATGACGCCAATTCCTCATAATGGTCCAAGGCCAAAAAAGAGGAGGAGGGTGTAATGGCTCGTTACACCGGTCCCAAAAGAAGATTATCGAGACGCGAAGGTATTGCTCTATTTGCCAAGGATGCTAAAGCGCTTGAAAGAAAAGGGGCAGTGCCACCGGGGCAACATGGATTAGGCAGAAGACGTAGAGTCTCGGAATATGGTTTAGAACTTAGAGAAAAACAAAAGGCTAAGAGGTTTTACGGTATTTTGGAGAAACAATTTAAACGCTATTTTCAAAAAGCGGCGAAAGTCAAAGGAGCAACGGGCTTAAGCCTGATACGGCTTTTGGAAACCAGACTTGATAATACGGTTTACAGGCTGGGTTTTGCTAAAAGCAGAGCCCAGGCTAGACAGCTGGTTAGTCACGGACACGTCACAGTTGAGGGTAAAAAGGTCAATATTCCCTCTTATCAAATTAAAGTAGGGCAAACTATTGCATTATTACCCAAATTATCAGATAATACACAGGTTCTGAAGAATTTAGCGGATCAGGAAACCTTGCCGGGGTGGCTTGAAAGAAAGGCTACTTTGGGCAAGGTTTTAAGATTACCGGAGCGGGAAGAGATGGAGCAGGCAATTGATGAACAATTGATTGTTGAGTATTATTCACGATAATGTTTAAAGTAAAAGAAGAAATTACAAAAGAAAATCACGCCAAAGTTATTCTCGAACCTCTCGAGAGTGGCTTTGGTCATACCTTGGGAAACAGCTTGCGAAGAGCGCTTTTGACTTCTCTCTTGGGCTCGGCCGTGACCTCTGTCAAAATAGACGGGGTGGCTCATCAATTTTCCACCATTGAGGGCATATCGGAAGATGTTATTGAAATTATATTAAATATCAAAAAGATTAGGATTAAAATTCATTCAGATAAGGGGATCAAGCTCACTGTTAAAGCCAACGGCAAGGGACAAGTTAAGGCAGGAGATTTACAGATAGAGGGAGATGGGGAAGTGGCCAATCCCGATCAGGTGATTGCTACTTTAAATGATTCCAAAGCCAAGCTTAATATGGAGATGACAGTAGAAACTGGGAGAGGGTATTCTATGGCCGAGGATAGGAAAGGTACTGAAATTGGAGTAATTGCTACTGATGCCTTATTTTCTCCTGTGGTGGCTTGCAATTATACGGTTGAACCCACCCGGGTGGGTAGAAAAACCAATTTTGATAAATTGACTTTGGAGATTACAACTGACGGTACGATTACCCCTCTTGCCGCTTTAAACGAAGCAGCCAAAATTTTATCAGACACTTTCCGTAAAATCTATGAACCCGATCAGGAAGAAGAGGTAGAAGCAACTCCTGCAATTTCGGACGAGATGCTAAAGATGACCGTGGAAGAACTGGATTTGCCTGTTAGAATTACCAATGCTCTAAGAGCTATTGAGATAAATTCTATTGAGGAATTGCTTAGTGTTTCCCGCGCAGAGCTTCTCAAAGCTAAGAACCTGGGAGCAAAATCATTGAGTTTAATATCGGAAAAGCTTTTAGAGAGGGGGCTAACTTTGCGTGAGGCATAAAGTTTATGGTAAACACCTTGGAAGAGATAAAAATGAGCGGGCTGCACTATTTAAAAATCTAGTAGGCAGTTTAATTCTGCATGGTAGCATACAAGTAAGCGAAGCCAAAGCTAAAGCTATTAAAGGGTTGGTGGATAAGATCATCAATCAGGCTAAAACTCCCAATACCAGAAGATTATTGCAAACATTTTTGACCTCCAAAAAAATTCAGGAAAAATTAATTCAAGAAGTTATTCCTGTCTTAAAATCAAGAACTTCGGGTTATACCTCTCTGGTAAAACTTGGCCCGCGCCAAGGAGACGGAGCCATGATGGTGAGGATGAGTTTACTTAAAAAATGAATACTAATGTTTTATCGGCCAAAGATATAAAGCGAGAAAAGCATGTAATTGATGCTGCCGGGCAAATACTGGGCAGGTTATCTACCCAAGTGGCCACATTGTTGATGGGTAAACACAAGCCAAACTACGTGCCTTATCTTGACACGGGAGATTTGGTGGTAGTCGTAAATGCTGCGAAAATTAAAGTGACAGGTAAGAAGATGGTGCAAAAAAAATACGTCCGTCATTCAGATTATCCCGGCGGCCTAAAGAGTGAAACTTTTGATAAAATGATTGTACGCAAGCCGGAATATATCATCGAACATGCGGTCAAAGGCATGATTCCCAGGGGTAAACTCGGTCAACAAATGATCAAAAAGCTAAAAGTATATGCCGCGGAGGAAACATAATGGAGGAAAAACCAAAGATACCATCAGCCATTTATACTGTAGGCAGAAGAAAAGAAGCCTTGGCCAAAGTTAGGTTGATGCCGGGCCAGGGTCAAGTGACTGTTAATGGCAAGAGTGTTGCAGAGTATTTTCCGGGGACTATCTTGCAAAAGCAGTACAATCGTCCATTTGAGATTACCCAAACTTCCGGAAAATTTAATATCTCTATCAAAGTGGAAGGTGGGGGTAAAGCGGCCCAGTTGGGGGCTATAATCCATGGGATATCCAGAGCTTTGGCAAAGCTGGAGGATAAAAAATTTAGGCCCCTTTTAAAAAAAGCCGGTCTATTGATGCGTGATGCTCGTGTTAAGGAAAGACGCAAATACGGCCATGCCCAAAAAGCCAGGGCCAAAAAACAATCTCCAAAAAGGTAATCCTATTGGCAGTAATTGCCTAGCCATGATATAGTAGATCACATGGCAAAAGTTACTATTAATGACCATATATTCCGGGGCTATGATCTAAGGGGAGTTTCGGAAGTAGATTTATCTGAAGAGGTAATGGAGTTTTTGGGCAGAGCTTATGCCACATTTTTGTATCAAAGAAGAATTTGGGAGGTTATTGTTGGAAGGGATAACAGAACCACATCTGAATCTTACACTAAAGCATTTGTTAAAGGTTTGCTGGATAGTGGTGTTGACGTGGTGGATATAGGTTTATCTCTTGCCCAAATTGTTTATTTTGCCCAATACCCCTTGCGTTTTAAAGGAGCAGCCATGATTACAGCCTCTCATAATCCTGCCCAGTACAACGGTATAAAAATGGCTGTGGGATTTTCCGACACCATGACTACCCAAGAGATTCAGGAGTTAAAAGAAATTGCCAAGGACGGACAGTTTAAAAAATTTAACCGCAAAGCAAAATATACGAAAAAGGATATTTTTCCTGAATATAAGGTAGATATTTTAAGAAGGGTAGGAAAGATAAAGAAATTTAAAGTAGTAGTAGATACAATATATGGGACTGCCGGTCTTTTTTTACCCAAGATTTTGCGGGAAGCAGGATGTGAAGTCGTAGAGCAACATACCGAGCTTGACGGCACTTTTCCTTTGGGAACTGCCGACCCAACAGAGCGGGAAGTACAGGAAAGATTGGCAGAGAGAGTTAAAAAAGAAAAGGCAGATATGGGATTTTCCTATGATACCGACGGAGACAGAATGGGGATAGTTGATTCCGCCGGCAGATTAATCTGGAATGATACACTGGTTTCTATCTTTGCCATGGATGTTTTGGATTTTATGCCAGGAGCAAAAATAATATTTAATGTCCTATGTTCTAAGCAGACAAGAGATGTAATCGAGGCACATGGAGGTGAACCCATAATTTGGATGGCCGGCCATTCCTTTATTAAAGCAAAGCTTAGAGAAGAGAGAGCTCCTTTTGCAGGGGAGCTATCCGGCCACATGTTTTTTTCGGATAATTTTTACGGACATGACGATGAGGCGTATGCCACTTTGAGACTGTTAGCTTATTTAACCAGAGTTGGTAAATCGCTGGATCAAGTGGTGGATGAACTGCCTAAATATCACAGCAGTCCGGAAGTGAAAGTCGGATGTCCTGATAATATTAAGTTTAAACTTGTTTCCGGCGGGATTACCAAAGATATCAAAGCTATCTATCCAACTGCTTCTTATGTGGAAATTGACGGAGTGCGCTTTGATACCGATCATGAGATGGGAGTCATTCGCGCTTCTCAAAACGGTCCCTATATTACCATCAAATACGAAGCGAAGGATGCGGAGGAATATGTCAAGTTAAAAAAAGTATTAGCAGATATTTTGCACAAATATCCGGAAATTGATTTTAAAGACGGCGTTAATACAGATGCCTTGCAATAGCAAATAATTTGTGATTTAATAAGATTGCATCAAGAGAGTCCGACGTACTGTCGGACCGACAACCGTTAAAGTTTGACGGTGCCAACCACAATTTTCGTAGTTGTGAGATGCGGTCATTATGACAAAAACAACTTTTACTTCTGAATCTGTTTGTAGCGGACACCCTGATAAAATTTGCGATCAGATTTCCGATGCCATTTTGGATGAGGTATTAGCTCAAGATCCCAAGGGTCGGACAGCCATTGAATGTCTGGCAGGGGAGCAGCGGCTGATTATTGCCGGAGAAATTGGCAGCAAAGCCAAAGTGAACTTTGAAAAAGTGGCCAGGCAGCAAATCAAAAGATTAGGGTACACCGACTCGCGGTTTAGGTTTAGTTATCAATCACCCATTGAAGTTTTTGTTCATCAGCAATCGCCGGAAATCGCCATCGGAGTCAAAAAAAAAGGGGCGGGTGATCAGGGGATGATGTTTGGTTTTGCCTGCAGGGAAACCCCGGAGCTGATGCCTCTTCCCATCATGATCGCTCACTCTTTGGTGAGAAGAATTGATTTTGTTCGGGAACAGGGAATCTTACCTTATCTTCGCCCGGACGGAAAATCTCAAGTGACAGTGGAGTATCACCATGGTAAACCTATTGGTGTTAGACAAGTGGTGATTGCCGCGCCCCATCAGGAATCGGTTCCTCTTCCTCAAGTTAAAAGAGATATTTTTAAGGAGGTGGTAAGGCCGGTTTTGGAAAGCTTCGGTTTTAAAATCAAAAGCCGCAATTTGATCGTCAACGGCACAGGCGTCTGGCACAACGGCGGTCCGGCATCCGACTGCGGTTTAACAGGTCGAAAAATTGTGGTTGATACTTACGGCGGATATGCCCGGGTCGGCGGGGGGTGTTTTTCCGGCAAGGAGCCGTCAAAAGTGGATCGGGGCGGGGCATATGCAGCCCGATTTTTGGCCAAAAATATTGTGGCGCAAAGACTGGCGGATAAAGTAGAGGTCAGACTGGCTTATTGTATAGGAGCAAAAAAGCCCACTATGCAGGAGGTGGAAACGTTTGGCACCGGAAGAAAAAGCGCGAAAGTCATTAAAGATTTTATGAAGGAGATTTTGGATACATCGGTGGAGGGAATTTTGCAAGGATTGGACCTGCAGCGGCCAATTTATCTTCCTACAGCCGCTTATGGCCATTTTGGACGGGAAGAATTCCCCTGGGAAAAAGTGGTTTGATAGATTTCAAATTGCGAAAAGTTTTTCACTTGACTTTCAGTTACTGTTACTTTTTCTACTTGAGCTAAAGATGGGCCCTGGTGACACCATTTAACAAATTCATCTAATTTTTCTTTTTCTCCTTCTGCTTCAATGTACAAAGATCCATCTGGTTCATTTCTGACAAACCCTGAAATTTGCAGTTTATCAGCCTCTATCTTGGCACTGGCCCTAAAAAATATCCCCTGAACTTTACCATAAACCTTAATGTTTAGATGTTTCATGCTAGGTATTCTAATGGTAAAATATAACACACTACGGGGATTAGGTCATCGGTAGACCGCTCGGATGGGGTCCGAGAAGCAGAGAGTTCAATTCTCTCATCCCCGACCGAACCTACGTATTTATGTATCCATACATCAATACATGAGAGTAATTTGGAGTATTGCAAAATAAAAACAAGTCTGGTTTAATCAAAATATGGCCACCAATAATGACGAAGCTAAGAAAGCTGCTATTGCGGCCGCTATTGCGGGCATTCAAAAACAATACGGCACAGGTTCCATCATGCGTTTAGGTGAGAGGGTGGAAAAGCTAACAGCAGATGTTATTCCTACCGGCTCCATTGCTTTGGATTTAGCTCTGGGGATTGGCGGTTTGCCAAAGGGACGGGTGATAGAAATTTATGGTCCGGAAGCTTCTGGTAAAACTACTGTGACACTGCATGTTATTGCCGAGGCCCAAAAAAGAGGTGGGGTAGCAGCTTTTATTGATGCCGAGCATGCTCTGGACCCTCAAAGAGCCCAAAAAATCGGGGTTAATCTGGATGATCTGTTAATTTCCCAGCCGGATACAGGGGAACAAGCCCTGGAAATTGCCGAAGCTTTAATCCGCTCCGGTGGCATTGACGTGGTGGTGATAGATTCGGTGGCAGCTTTAGTTCCCCGGGCAGAAATTGAAGGAGAGATGGGAGATTCTGTCATGGGTATGCAGGCCCGGCTCATGTCGCAAGCGCTTAGAAAGCTAACAGCTGCCATTGCCAATACCAAAACCGTGGTGATTTTTACCAATCAGCTGCGCCAAAAAATCGGAGTGATGTTTGGTAATCCCGAAACTACTACTGGGGGTATGGCTTTAAAATTTTATGCCTCCATCCGTCTGGATATCCGCAAAATTGAAAATCTCAAAGAAGGAGATTTGGTAGTGGGTTCAAGGCATCGGGTGAAGGTGGTGAAAAATAAAGTGGCTCCCCCATTCCGCATTGCCGAATTTGATATGGATGATCGGGGCATTTCCAAAGCAGGAGAGCTGCTGGATGTAGGGATAGAATTGGGGATTTTGCAAAAGAGCGGAGCTTTTATCAAAAAAGAAGAGGTAATTTTAGGCCAGGGCAGGCAGGCAGCTATTTTATATTTAAAGGAAAATCCCAAAGAAGCGCAAAATTTGGAAAAAGAAGTAAGAGATGCTTGGGGAAAAGAAAAAGAAGGCAAGGAACACATGGTGGTGGGAGAAGAAGAATCTCAAGTTGAAGAAGTGACTTAAATGTCCCCTACTGAAAAACTGTTGCAGAAAGTTTATAGATTGTTATCTTTTCGCGACCGTTCGGAAAAAGAAATCAGGGATTATTTAAAAGGGAAAAGTGAAAATAGTGGTGAAATCATAGAAAAGTTAAAAGAGCAAGGCTTGATGAATGACGAAAAGTTTGCCAAAGAATGGGTTGAGTCGCGAAGAAGGTCAAAACAAAAGGGAGTCAAGGCGCTAAGGTTGGAGCTTTGGCAGAAAGGCATCAATAAAGAAATAATAGAGCAAGTCGTCAGCTATCAGCTATTAGCTGTTAGTGAAACGCAAATTGCGGAAAAAGCACTGGAGAAAAAAGAAAAAGTATGGAAAAATTTAGAAGCCTTGGAGTTTAGGAAAAAAGCTACGGATTTTTTAATGAGAAAAGGGTTTGAGTATGAAGTGGCAAAAGTAGTAGTTGATAATTTTTTAAAAAACAGGTAAAATATTTCAAGAAGACTGGGGAATAAGGATATTTATGAAAAAAAGTTTTCTCAAAGCGAATATCCTCGCCAACCGTATTTAAGCTGCGGCATTTTATAGTCTTCAAAAATCATGCAAAGAACATTCGGCCCCCCTCGACAAAGCTCGGGGCAAGCAAATATAAATGAAACAGAATTTGCCAAACGCGAGGGGATCCTGGAAGAGCGTGAAAGGCAGATTGCCGAAAAACAAAAACTAATTGATCAAAAATTGGAGCAGCTAGAGGAATTGCGCAAAGACTTGGTGGAAAAATTGGAAAAATCTGCCAAAATTTCGGTTGATGAAGCAAAGAAAATTTTCCTGGTTCAGGTGGAAAAAGATCTGGCCGGCGAAATTTCCAAAAAGATCAAAGAGGCGGAAGAAGAAATAAAACTGACATCGGAGGAAAAAGCCAAAGAGATTCTGGCAGATGCCATGCTTCATGGAGTGACGGATTATATTTCCGAATTTACCACCTCACGGGTTAAACTTGCCGATGATGAGATGAAAGGTAGGATTATTGGTAAAGAAGGAAGGAATGTGAGGACTTTTGAGCAGGCTACAGGGGTAGATCTGGTCATGGATGATGAAATCCCCGACAGTTTGATTTTATCCTCTTTTGACCCCATCCGCCGGGAAATTGCCAAAGTGGCGCTGGAGCGACTCATTGCCGACGGCAGGATTCAACCGCAGCGAATCGAGGAGATTGTGGCCAAAACCAGGCAAGAGTTAGAAAAAATAATGTGTCAGGCGGGGGAGAAGCTTTGTCACGATGCGGGGGTTTATAATTTGCCAAAAGATCTGGTTTGTCTTTTAGGAAGATTTAAATACCGTTATTCTTTTGGACAGAATTTAATTCAACATACCCTGGAAGAAACTCAAATCGGGGTGGCTTTAGCAAAAATGATCGGTGCGGACATGAATGTGGTGCGTTTGGGTTGTCTCCTCCATGATGTGGGAAAAATCATTACAGAAGGAGATGAAGGAACGCATGTGGAAAAAGGAGTTCAGTTGGCCCGTAAATTTAACATGCCGGAAAAAGTGGTCAACTGCATAGCCGAACATCACGAAGATAAACCTTTTTCTGCTGTCGAATCAATTTTAGTTTATATAGCGGATGCCATTTCGGGTGCAAGACCCGGCGCAAGACATGAAAATGTGGAAGATTATATTAAAAGACTGGATGATATCGAAAATATCGCGGTTTCTTTTGAAGGGGTGGAGAAAGCATATGCCCTACAGGCGGGAAGGGAAGTAAGAGTTATTGTTATGCCAGAGAGAGTGTCAGATGATGCTTTGCCTAAACTGGTTCATGATATTGCCGAGAGGATCTCCAAAGAGGTAATGGTGCCGGGAGCGGTCAAGATAACTGCCATCAGAGAAACACGCTACTCCGAATCAACCATGACTACTCCACAGTAAGGCCTAAATTAGCTCTTTACAAAGCTCTAAACATTTGATATAAATTGGTTATGACTAAGAACGAACTGATAGAGAAAGTGGCCAAAAAGGCCAGTTTGACCAAAAGAGCTTCCCGTGATGCAGTCAATAGCGTTTTTAATTTAATCAGGGATTCTTTAGTTCGGGGTGAAAAAGCAGTCATTACTGGCTTTGGCACATTTTTAATCAGATCCCGGACAGCGAGACGCGGCAGAAATCCCCAAACAGGAGAAACTATCCAAATCCCGGGCAAAAAACTGCCCGGTTTTACAGCCGGAAAAACCATTAAGAGGTTGATTAAATAACGCGCAAAACGTACTATCTCCTTAGTGAATATTATTTCTGTTAAAAATTTAAAAAAATATTACCGTGTTTATCAGAAAGAACCCGGACTTTGGGGATCTATCAAATCTCTTTTTGTCCGCCAGCACTATGACGTTAAGGCGGTTAATGGGGTTTCTTTTGGAATTCAAGAAGGTGAATTAGTGGGTTTTATCGGCCCAAATGGAGCCGGTAAAACTACCACCCTCAAGGTTTTATCAGGACTGTTATTCCCCACATCAGGGCAAGTACAGGTGTTAGGATTTGAGCCGTTTAAAAGACAAAGTGAGTTTCAAAAAAAGTTTAGTTTAGTGATGGGGCAAAAAAACCAACTGTGGTGGGATTTGCCTGCCTGGGAAAGTTTTATTCTCAATAAAGAAATTTATGAAATCCCTCAAAAACAATTTGAGGAAAGCGTGGCTAAACTAACCAAAATGCTGGAAATTGAAGATCTCTTAAAAGTTCAAGTCCGGAAGTTGTCTTTGGGTCAGCGGATGAAATGCGAGTTGGTAGCTTCCTTACTACACAGCCCCAAAGTGTTATTTTTGGATGAGCCGACCATCGGTTTGGACATTGTGGCTCAAAAAACCATGCGGGATTTTATCAAAGAATATAATGAACAGGGTAAAGCCACGATAATTTTGACTTCTCATTACATGGCTGATGTAAAAGAACTTTGCAAAAGAGTGATTGTTATTGATCAGGGGAAGATTTTATATGATGGTCTTTTGGAAGAAATAGTTAATAAATTTGCCCCCTTCAAAGTGATTAAGGTAAAAGAATATTCGGGAAATTACATGGAAATTCAGGTCGGTAAAAATGAGGTGGCAGAGAAAACCAGGGAACTTCTGTCAAAGTTTAAAGTAGCGGATTTGACCATAGAAGATCCGCCAATTGAAGATATTATTCGACAGATTTTTCAAAAGGGTGTATGATTATGTATGGATACATATGAGCAAACCTAAAATAAATACCAATATTAATATACCGGATGATATTTTAAGATCGTTGCTCACATCTTCGGAGATGAGAATGTTGAAAAATCGATATCGGATCAGGAATCTTTTACAGGAAGGGTTGACAGTCAGAAAAGTGGCGGAAAAAGTTAATGTAGGTACGGATACGGTGATTCGTGTTGCCAAAATGATGGAGCAGCGTCCTCCTAAAAAAGTTATCAGGACCCAGACTCCCTGGATTTTTGGTAAAGCTACATGATCAACAAATACCTGGCAGTTTTTAAAATTTCTTGGGAACAAGGCTTGGTTTATAGATTAAATTTTCTTCTTTGGAGAGTGAGATCAGCTTTGCAGCTCCTGCTGGTTTACTTTATCTGGTGGACGGTTTTTCAATCCAACATTAGCGTGTTTAATTACAGTCAAGCCCAAATTTTAACTTATATCATAGTGTCCGCTCTTATCAGGGCCATCATTTTATCCTCCAGAGTCATTGATGTGGCAGGGCAGATTAATGAAGGCAGCATAGTTAATTTCTTGGTCAAACCCTTGGGCTTTATTAAATATTATTTTGCCCGGGACTTGGCCGATAAACTCCTCAATATTGCCTTTGTTATTTTTGAAATAACCCTGCTTTTGGTACTTTTGCAACCGCCTCTCCAATTTCAACAGGATCCTGGAATTTTAACTTTGTTTTTTCTCGCCACGGTCTTAGGGTTAATACTCTATTTTGCTTTTGCTTTTATCATAGGCATGTTGGCCTTTTGGGTGGAAAATGCCTGGGGACCGCTTTTTTTAGTGATGATACTTTTGGAAGGATTTGGAGGGGGACTTTTTCCCATCGATATACTGCCCAAAACAGTCAGTAATATTTTAATGCTGACACCTTTTCCCTACTTTATTTATTTTCCCGCCAAAATCTATCTTGGTACTCTACCGCTGAATAGTATAGTTGCAGGATTTACTGTTTTATCTTTTTGGGTAGTGGCGTCTTGGCTTCTGATGTTGGCAGTTTTAAAATCAGGTTTAAGAAGATACAGCGCTTATGGTTATTAATATAAAAAAATATTTTTATGTATGGCTTAGATTTGCCATTAACGGTTTTCAAACTCAAACCCAGGCCCGCTTTGCCATGGCCATTTTTCTGATCGGGAAACTGCTTAGATTTTTTGTCTTCGGCGCTTTTATGGTTATTTTGGTAAAACAAACAAAAATTTTAGCAGGATATAATTTAGATCAAACAATCTTCTTTTTTTTAAGTTTTAACCTGGTGGATATTTTATCCCAACTGACCTTTAGAGAGGTTTATCGCTTTAGACAGACAGTAGTGATGGGGACTTTTGACTTCTATCTGGTCAAGCCAATTAATGCTTTGTTTAGAGCTCTTTTTGGTGGTCCGGACCTGATTGATTTTTTAACTTTACTGCCCCTTCTGGGAGCCATTATATTTTTAATGATCAGATTAAATATTGGTACCGTTTCCAGCGTTTTATTGTACATCCTGCTTATTGGCGCTTCACTTCTGATTGCTCTTTCTTTTCATATTTTAGTTTTAAGCTTGGCCGTTGTCACCACAGAGATAGATCATGCCATTATGATGTATCGCGATATTGTGGGGATGGGGCGCTTCCCCATTGATATTTACAGTGAACCCTTAAGAGGTTTTCTGACATTTATCATACCAGTAGGAATCATGATGAGTTTTCCGGCCAAATCTTTATTGGGTTTGTTGTCTCCTGCGCTAATCGCTTATTCCGTAATTTTTGCTCTCGTTCTACTTTATTTATCTTTAAGGGTGTGGAACTTAAGTTTAAGACAGTACTCCTCCGCTTCCAGTTAAAAGGGGTTTTTAGTCAAGTTGGTAAAGAAAAAAAATCGGACAAAAAAATTGGGAATATGTATTCCTGTCAAAAATGGATAAATCAAAATAAAGCCCAAAACCATGATACTCAAAAGAAGCAAAATTTTACTTCTCATTTTACCTTGGAATCTTGATCCCAGTTGATAACCCAAAGCCAAAGTTAAAAACGGAACTGATGGAGCATAGTGATATAAAAACATGATCCGGGGAGAGACGGCCCAAGGCAGCCAAAACACCAAAAAACCCATTAAAATTAAAAACAAGTTTAAAGACTTTTGTTTGATGGCTTCCCAGCCGGTTGCCAGTATGGCTAGAGCACCAAACCAAAAAAGAGGAGGGTTACCAGAGGCAAAAATATTGGCAATAAATTTATCTTTATAATCCACAAAATACCAGACAGGATAAAAGTTTAAAGACCAGCTCCACCAGGGGGATGAGTAGTCATGAGTAGCTTTAAGGCCGGTATGATACCACCACATTTGTTGTTGCAGTTGCACAAATTGATCGAAGCGGTGGCCAAGCAAAAAGAAGGGTAGGTAAGTTGCAAGATAAATGATAGGTAGAATGCCGGTTAATAATATCAGATTTAAATACTGTTTTTTCAGTAGCAGATAGGGGACAAATAAAAAAATATAGCCATAAATTGCCGCCCACTTACTGGATATGGCCAGACCGCAAAAAATGGCGGAAAAAAAAATTTTCTTATTTAACAAAAATAATAAACTTATAAGGAAAAAGGTGACGAAATATATATCATTCATTCCGATTCGAGATTGAACAAAATTTAAGCCGTCAATGGAAAACAAAAAAGCTGCCAGCGTTGCCGAAATATTGTTCTGAAAAAGTTTCAGGCCCAGTTTATATACTAGAAAAACGGACAATACTCCTAAAAGTGCCCCCGGCAATCTCCAGACCCAGGCGTCTGTACTGCGGAGCAAAAACATAGAAGCAGTCATGATTTCTTTAGCCAGAGGCGGGTGAGTCCATTCGAAAGCTACACCCGGGGGTGGGGTAGTCCGCCACTCCCAAGCATCCTTGTTGCCTTTTAGATATTCCTGGGCCGTAAAGGCATGATAAACTTCATCAAAGATATATTGATTGGGATAATCTAATCGGTATAAACGGAGAAAGGCCGTTAGTACTAAAATTAGCATCAAAATTTTTTTAGGATTTTTAAGTGACAGTATTCTTTTTAACATAGCCAAGATAATATAAGTATAATAGTATAAATCCAAAAAATGATACAAACGAGAAATAACCGAAAAAATTCATTAACATATTTACAGGCAAATTTGTAATTTTAGCAAGATTATTGTAATAAGCATAGGGTAAATAAAGATTTAACAAAAAAACCAGAGAAAAAAATGCGTAAAAGCCTGTTAAAATTCTAGATTTTAAAAGGATAGCCGAAAGTAGGATAAAAGGGAAGAAATATGCAAGATATCTTTCGTGCATTCTGGTAAGTAGCATAAAAAATGCCAGCATTGATATAGAGATTGTAAAATATGAGATATCTCCTTTAAGTTTTTTAAGGCTAAAAACTATAATTAAAAATACTGATAATAAAATAAAACCCCAGGTAAGCAGGGGAAGATTTAGAAATAAATTCATATCGTTCTTCCAGTTACCAAAAATTCCCCAAAAATTTAAGGCATTGCATGTAGTGCAGCTGAATAAACTGGTTGACCCTATATTGACAGAGTATATTCCGTAAAGAGGATTATTTGGAAAAAAAGGGAAAAATACTATAATTGCAGTTATTACAAATGAAAAAAAAGAATATATCCATTGAATCGGTTTAAAGTTTTTTAAAAAAAAGAAAAGTAAGAACGGTGCCAGTTCCAGCGATTGAGGTTTGGTAATCCAGGCAAGAGAGAAAAATATTGAACAGATAACCGGATTTTTCTTAATAAGACAATAATAAATACTTAACACTAAAAATAAAATTGCCACACTGTCGTATTGACCCCAAACCGCAGAATTAAAGGTAAGGCCAGGATTAAAAATATACAGAGAAGCAGCTATGTTCCCTGCCTTGGCACTCAATTTTTCTTTTATTATTTTATATATTAAAAATCCTGTTGCCAAATCAGAGGCATTGGCGGCAAGTTTCAAAAACAGATCAATATTGGGTGGAATAATAATGCTTGAAAGAAGCGTGCTTTTGAGGAAACCGATTAACCAGAAGAAATATAACATTCCAAGAGGATTATTGGTGAATATGAAAGAAGAATAAAAATTACTAGGACCTACCCCTGCTAATCTGTCGGTCCAAAACCTGAAAGCATTTTGATCGGATTCAAAAGCTGGAAGAAAAGATAATAATAGTCTTATAATGACACCAAGTATTAAAATTAAATATATGGCTTTAGTATTATTTATTTTCACATTATTAGTATACTCAATTTCCAATCGAGGTGAAGGAGCGCAGTGGAATCATTTTGTCTATCTCGCAGATGCCTTTTTGCACGGCCGTTTATATATCCCAAATATCCTAACGGAATTAGTTTCCTGGGGTGGTCATTATTTTGTGGTATATCCACCAATGCCTGCAATCTTATTGATGCCCTTTGTGGCTATATTTGGAACCAACTTTTATCAGCCGATACTATCAATATTGCTGGGTGCAGCGAATGTTTCCATATCCTACATAGTTTTGGTAAAGCTTTTCAAAAACGACAGGCTCGCTTTATGGATAAGTATTTTATATGCTTTTGGCACAATTCAGTGGTATCATGCCGAGGTAGGTTCTTCCTGGTATGTTGCCCACATTGTGGCTTTATTTTTCTTATGGCTTGCTCTTCTGGAAATAGTAACTAAACAAAGACTATTTCTAATAGGACTCTTTATTGGAGGTGCCTATCTTGCCCGTTTACCAACTGTATTGGCGATTATCTTTGCCTTAATTTTTTTGAAAGAGAGATTTTTAACCGGAAAGAGCATAAATCAAGTTCATATCAGAAATTTTTGCTTCTTATTTCTAGGATTAATGCCTGCACTTATTTTTAACGGCTTTTATAACTTTTTTCGTTTTGGTAAATTTGATGATTATGCATACTCTTTATATTTAAGCTCAAATTCATTAGCTATCAAACAATCAGTGTTTTCTCATGGTTTTTTCAGCATCCAATATATTCCCGAGAGAATTAAAGATATCCTTTTTTCATTCCCAGTTTTTACTACTCATCCTCCCTTTATTGTTCCTTCCTTGTATGCTATGGCTTTATACATAGTTACCCCGGCATTCTTTTTGATTCTATTTGCCTCATTTAAAAAAAGATTAATATACTCGTCATTAATAACAGTTTTGATGATATTATTTCCCATTTTAATGAAAGGTGGCAATGGATTCACTCAATTTGGTTTTCGCTATAGTTTAGATTTTTTGCCTTACTTATTAATTTTAACAGCTAGCGGATTAAAAAATAGATTCAATCTATACTCCAAGTTATTAATCATTTTCAGCATTTTAATTAATTTATGGGGAGTAATTATGATTAGTTTTCTTAATTTATGGAAAATACCAAAATTTTAGCTATTTTAGGACCTACTTCTACTGGTAAAACTGATTTGGCACTTCAACTTGCACGCAAGTTTCAGGGTGAACTGATTTCTTGTGATTCCAGACAAGTTTACAAGGGTTTAGATATTGGAACCGGGAAAGCACCGGATAAATTTAAAATTGAAAATTTAAAATTGAAAATTAAAAAAGAAAATGGACAGTGGATAATTAATGGAATTAATATCTGGATGTATGATGTGGTAGATCCAAAGAAACAGTATACAGTGGTAGATTATGTCAAAGATGCAGGTAGAGTAATTGAGGATGTTAGGAGCAGGGGAAAGTTGCCAATTGTGGTGGGAGGGACAGGATTGTATCTTAAAGCTTTGCTTGAGGGATTACCTAATTTGATAGTTCCCACTGATAAAAATTTAAGAAAGAATTTGGAGAAACTCTCTCTGGAGCAGTTACAAGATAAATTAAAAGAGCTTTCCCCGGAGAGGTGGCAGGATCTAAATCAATCCGACAGACAAAATCCAAGACGTCTGTCTCGTCATATTGAACTTTTATCCATGTATCCATACATGAATACGAAGGAAAAATATGTTGGTATAGCTCAAAGGTTTAATATATTAAAAATTGGCTTGAGTGCCCCACGACATATTTTATACAAAAGGGCTGAGAAAAAAGTTTTAGCAAGAATTAAACAAGGTATAGTGGCGGAGGCAAAAAAAGTGCATAGGAAAGGTTTAAGTTTAACAAGAATGAGAGAGCTGGGATTGGAATATGGGGCGTTGGCTGATTATCTTGAAGGGAATATTAAAGATATCAACGAACTAATTAAAATTATGCAGGGGAAAATTCATGGCTTAATGAGACGCCAGCTGACCTGGTTTAAAAAAGAACTAAACGTGCGTTGGTTTGATATTAGCAAGAAAGAATTTCCTGCCAATGTGGAAAAATTAGCAGTTAAATGGTATGATCGAGCTCATGGTACAAAAAATTGACATCTCCCGCAAAACAATCCTTTTTATAGCCGCGCTGATACTTGTGGTTTTGATAATTTACCTGATTCGCGATCTTTTAATAATTCTTTTTGTGGCCACGATTTTAATGTCTGCGCTCTCGCCTTTGGTAAATTTCTTTGTCAAAATTAAAATCCCGAAGGCTTTAAGTATTGCCGTAACATACATTATAATAATAGCCATTATTGCCTCGGTCTTAACGCTGATACTGCAGCCGCTGGTTGAGGAAACTACCCACTTGATAGTAACCTTACCCTCGGTTGCTTCGCAATTTTTTAACATTGCCGACATTGACAAATCGCTGTTCCAGCAGGAACTCTCTGCTTTTTCCAAAAACATTTTTTCCATCACTTTATCTATCTTTGACAATGTATTAACACTGATATTTTTGCTGGTTTTGACCTTTTATCTTTTACTGGAACGGGAAAATCTGGAAGCTCGCATCGCCTCTTTGTTTCTTGGTAAAGAGGAGAGAGTTAAAAAATCGATTGTGGCCATTGAAGAAAAACTGGGATCGTGGTTAAGAGGACAACTTTTTTTAAGCGTCATTATCGGTTTGCTGGTTTATTTGGGTTTATTGATTTTAGGTATCCCCTACGCTTTGCCACTGGCTCTGGTGGCCGGAGTGCTGGAAGTGGTGCCGGTGATCGGGCCGATTGTCTCGGCCATTCCGGCAATTTTTATTGCCCTGACTATCTCACCTGTTTTAGCATTGGGAGTGGCGGCCATGTTTTTTGTCATACAGCAGATGGAAAATCATTTGATAGTTCCGCAGGTGATGAAACGGGCAGTGGGTTTAAATCCTCTGGTGGTAATTTTGGCAATTGCCGTAGGTTCAAGGCTTTTAGGATTTGCCGGAGCGCTTCTGGCAGTACCTCTGGCAGTGGTTTTACAAATTATAGCCACGGAAGCAATAAGAGGAAGAAAAATTGGTGCCTAGGAAGCTAGTAAGCCAGATTCTGTTGCGAGATGATAATTTATCTAATGCTCCTTACTTAGACTTTTGGGCGAGCAGCCCAAGTCATATCTAGGATTGCAGCGGGGAGGATTGCCCTTCGACTCGTTTACTCGCTCAGGGTAAACCCTTCAATTCTTCAGGATAAACCCCTTACGGCTCTACGAAACAAATACCCGGTAGCTTGGTCGTTTCACTCGGCGCCACCCGAATCGTCACTGTTGCTCTAACTGGGTCTTGCGACCGTCCGCTTACACGGACCACCCTGCTCTTTGCTGTCTGGACTTTCCTGTCCGACATTCCGTCGGACTAATCATCCTTCTTCCTAGGCCAGTATATTTTACCACATTAGCCGCCGATCTTAAACATGGAAGTGCCACAAACTGGGCATCTACCTTTTGAGGCTTTTTTACCATTTTTCATGGTTACCGCTTGTACATCTTCCGCATCTCTTTTCTGGCGGCATTTAACGCAATACATCTGCATAAAGAAATTTCACCCCCTTTCTTAAAATAATTTTATTTTATTTGGCAATTGGCTAAAATAAAGAATTAGCTCCGCAGCAATGGCCAGTGTGGCCAACAGGGTGATTTTCTTTAGGTCATGTTTGAGGTAAAGTAGGTCATTTGGGGATGACTCTTTGACCCTCGGAGCTACCTCGAACCGTTTTCCATACAGTTGAAGATTAAGCAGCTTGAGCCTTTTTTCGATATCAGATTGCTGGTAGGTTCGCTGAATAGGCATGGAATGAGCCTAACACGCACCAGTGAGCTTGTCAAGCACCAAATGAACCTAAAATTATGGGCTATTTGATTATTTAGGGAGTTTTAAAGTATTATTTGGATGTGGCCAATATAACTCAAACTTGCTCAAGATGCCAAAAACAGAGGAAAAATAAAACAGAGACCTGAGGATTTGATTCTGTGAGGGTTCTTCGTGAGATTAGATATCAACTTCTTCATTGATCCTGAACTTGTTGAAGGATTGACAAAATTTTTTACTCAAGTTATATTAAAAGAGTAACTTATGTATTCGAATTGGTCCGTCTTCGCCGGACTGGTGGCGGCGGCAATTTTTATCTGGCTCGGGGTTTTAAGTTTTTTTGTTTGGAAACAGGGAAATTTTCTAAAATCTCTTTTTCCCAAGAGCGGAGAAAGAGATATCAGAAAAAAATTTGCAGAAGTGTTATCTTGCATTAAAGAGTTTAAGGGAGATTTAGGTAAGATTACAAAGAATCTGGCTGATTTAGCGGGAGACAGTAAGTTACATGTTCAAAGGGTCGCTCTTTTGCGCTATAACCCATACGGCGATACCGGGGGAAATTTAAGTTTTTCTGCCGTCTTGCTTGATTGGGAGGGAAACGGCATAATCGTAACAAGTTTGCACTCAAGGTCTGGCACCAGAGTTTTTGCCAAGTCGATTGATCAGGGAAAGGCGGGGAAAAATCTTTCCGAAGAAGAGCAGGAAGCGTTGGATATGGCGATGAGAAAAAAATGAGCAAAATAATAGAAATTTTTGAAAGTTTGACCAATTTGCAAAAAACCTTAACACTGGTGGTTATTTCCGTGCTGTTTTACACTTTTTCCACCAGTTTGTCTTACTCGTTATTTGCCGGCATTCTTAAATCCCAGGGCAACGGGTCGCTGGTATCTTCTCTTCCTTCGCCATCCAATATAGTTGAAGAGGATCCCGATGAACCAAAGACCGAAAGCTGTCCCTTGGACGGTAGCCTGCATACTAAAAAGGCCAAAGAATCTTGGGAAAAACGGCGACCCCTAGCCGTCATGGTTGAGAATCACACCGAAGCCCGCCCCCAGAGCGGGCTGTCCAGCGCGAATATTGTTTACGAGGCAGTAGCCGAAGGCGGCATCACCCGATTTATGGCTATTTTTTACTGCAACCTGGCTGATGTTCAGGTAGGTCCTGTTAGATCTGCCAGGACTTATTATCTTGATTGGTTGGGAGAATATGATGCCCTTTATGCCCATGTGGGAGGAGCCAATACTCCGGGTCCGGCCGATGCTCTGGGGCAAATTATCAGGTATGAGGTTAAGGACTTAAATCAATTTAGCATTGGCTTTCCTGTTTTCTGGAGGGATTATCAAAGGTTAGGTCATCCGGTGGCAACGGAGCACACTATGTATTCGACTACTTCCAAGCTTTGGGAAATTGGAGCAAAAAGAGGGTGGACAGCTACAGATTCGGCAGGGATAAAATGGGACGACGAATTTGACCCCTGGAAGTTTAAGGACCCCGCACCAGACGGTGCAGGGCAGGTGACCACTATTAAAGTTAATTTTTGGGAAAGTCAGCCGGGATATCAGGTAGCGTGGAACTATGATCAGGAAAATAATTTATATATTAGAAAAAACGGAGACAGCGGCCATCTTGATTTAAACAATTCCCAGCAGCTGGCGGCAAAAAATATCGTTGTTCAGTTTCAGAGAGAATCAAATGCCAATGACGGCTACCCAGGTAATGTTCACTTGCTTTATGGAACCACGGGCAGCGGTAGAGCGTTAATCTTTCAAAATGGTAATGTAATTGAAGGCAAATGGGTTAAACCGTCCAGAACTGCACGAAGCAAGTACCTTGATAAAAACGGTAAAGAAATAGAATTTTTAAGAGGACAAATTTGGATCCAGACTGTCCCGGAAGGATCAAAGGTTAGTTATTAAAAACCACTGCCTAGAAAGGTGGTGAATCAATGGAAGAATTATTTGTGTCCCGTGTCCGGGTGAAATTACTGCAACTTTTCTTAAGCTCCAGGGAGACATTATTGCATGTTCGTGAAATTGTAAGACGTGTTTCCGAAGAAATCAATGCGGTCCGGCGCGAACTTGCCAGAATGGAAAAATATGGTATGGTCCAATCCGAATGGCGGGCCAACAGAAGGCTGTATCGATTTAGGAAAGATTATATTTTTTACAGGGAAATATTAGGATTAGTTGCCAAAACTACGGGTTTGGGAGGGAATATTATTAAACATAAAACCAAACTGGGCAGGATTAAATTTGCCTTTTTGTCAAGCCGCTTTTTACAGGGATTTCCATCCGGCGCAGATGATGTTGATCTTTTGGTTGTCGGAAGCATAGT
Organism: uncultured Gammaproteobacteria bacterium; assembly: GCA_964625535.1. GTDB lineage: Bacteria > Patescibacteriota > Microgenomatia > Daviesbacterales > UBA10151 > UBA9644. The sequence continues at coordinate 40,609 of CAZVEX010000002.1, read as the reverse complement.
TTTGCCTGAACTTCAGGCTCTGGTGGCTGATGAGCAGGCTAAGAGAGAGACGGAAATTAACTATTCCTTTATGGATGAAGCAGAGTTTAAATTCAGGGTAAGAAGGAGAGACCCCTTTATTTTGAAGGTATTAATGCAACCTAAGGTGATGATTGCAGGGGATGAAAACGAAATGCTGGAGGGAGTTATAATTTAAGACATGCGCTCCCGTTTTGGTTTTTGGTTTATTATTGCCGTAACTTTGTTTGCTGTCTTCGTTAATCTTCCCAAGGTTAATCTTCCCAAGCCGTTTGGCCCTAATTTTCCGCTAAAATTGGGTCTTGATTTGCAAGGCGGTACGCAGCTGGTACTTTTGACTCAAATGGATAAGATTGATCCGGAGCAAAGGGATGCTGCTTTGGAGTCCGCAAAAGAAGTTATAGAAAGAAGAGTCAATTTGTACGGAGTATCGGAGGCGCTGGTGCAAACTTCCAAATTGGGAGACCAAAGACGGATTATAGTTGAACTGCCTGGGTTAAAAGATGCCTCTGCTGCCGCCAATTTGGTGGGGAAAACCGCCCAGCTCGATTTTCGGGAAGAGCCGGCCACCCCTTCGGCAAGCTCAGGGCAAGCCCCATCCGCAGATCTTGCAGAAGCTACCCGCTCCGGTATTCCGGCAGTTTTTTCCTTTACCCCCACCGGTTTAACAGGAGCCGATTTAAAAAAGGCGGAGGTAACTTTTGGAGGTAGCGGCAAACAGGCAGGACCACAAGTCGCGATAGAATTTAATGAGGCAGGTGCCCAAAAGTTTGCCCAAATTACCAAAGCAAATATAGGTAAACCCCTAGCCATTTTTTTGGATGATTTGCCCATTTCCGCACCCGTGGTCCAACAGGAAATCATCGGCGGGAATGCAGTTATAACGGGTGAGTTTACTACGGAAGAGGCAAAAAATTTGGCTATTCAACTCAATGCCGGAGCGCTGCCGGTACCGATTAATATTTTGGAGGAGCGCCACATTGGCCCGACACTTGGGCAAGAGTCAGTAAATAAAAGCTTGGTAGCAGGGGTAATTGGATTAGTTATGGTCATGATCTTTATGGTTTTATACTATGGACTCTTGGGCGCAGTAGCAGATGTGGCATTGTTAATTTATACTATTTTGGTTTTGGCCATTTTTAGAACCGGGTTGTTTTTGATCCCGCCCATCACTCTGACTCTGGCCGGGGTGGCGGGATTTATTTTATCGGTAGGCATGGCAGTTGATGCCAATATTTTAATTTTTGAAAGGATGAAGGAAGAAATAAGATGGGGCAAGGGAAGATCTTTAGCAATGGAGCTTGGTTTTAAAAGAGCATGGACATCGATTTGGGCATCTAATGTTTCATCGTTAATGACGGCGGCAATTCTCTATGGCATGGGCATACCCATTGTTCGCGGTTTTGCCGTAACCTTAAGCATTGGAGTTTTGGTTTCAATGTTTACGGCTTATGTGGTAACAAGAACAATATTGAAATATGTGATACGAGACTCGTGATATGAAATTTAAGTCAAAAAGACCGCACTTCGAACATTTGCATAAAAAGTGGACAGCGCGCCACAGAAGCCTGCAAAATAAGTTGTGGGATAAACATAAAGAGTCGCTGAACTGGTTGACAGCAGGAGGATTGGGAGGACTTTTGCTTTTGACGTCTCCTAATCCGATAACCTTGCCTATTACTCCACCGATTCATGCTAAAGACGATATTTTAGCCGGTTTTGATGAAAATGCAGCTTTGGCAAAAAAATTGCAAGAAGATTTGCCGGAAGAAATAAGACCTTTAAACCCGGAGGAAGAAGCAAAAATCTTACAAAGACTTGCCAAAGATTTCGGGTTTGGGGTAACTGCGGAGATTGAAGGGACAAGAATAAATAGAAACTATGGTTTAATTGGAGGAGAGCAGCATCTTTACCGTTACCCGGGCGATTCCCTGTTGCAACACGCTGACAGCGCGGTTGATTGGGCCAAATATGGTTCGGCCGGTATCGCGCCGGGTCTGGGGGCTTGGGGATATTTTGCTCTCTCAAAGCAGGAATTTACCGAAGTTGATAAAATGAGGGAGAAATATTATTTGGCAATTCAAACTTTTTTGTCACCCGGTTTCGCGGAAAATGTGGCAAAATACAGGGATTTTTTTAAGTTTAGAAAAATGCTGGTGGTAAATCCTTCGAGTGGACAGTCAGTGGTGGCAGTGATTGGCGATGCGGGACCGGCCGAGTGGACAGGCAAACATTTAGGCGGATCGCCCGAGGTGATGGATGTTTTAGGTTTGGCCACAGGTCCAAGGAAAGGACCGGTACTCTATTTTTTCATTGACGATCCGGAGGACAAAATTCCTCTTGGACCTGTTAAGATTAAAAATCAAGCATGAAATACTTTTACAGCCAGTACATTGTTATAGAATCGTTAATTGCAGAGCTCCACAATATGGATTTATCCGAGGATGAGCGTCTGCACCTTGCCTCCCTGGTTGATTCCAGTTTGCACCATGCTATTTTAGATGAGATTTTATCTTGCTTGGAAGAACATGATAAAAGATTATTTTTAAAACTTCTTCACGAGGATCCGGAGAATGAAAAATTAATGGAATTTTTAAAGGATAAAGTTGAAGGGTTAGAAGAAAAAATTAAAAAGGTAGCCGATGATTTGATCAAGGAAATGCATGAAGATATTAAAGAAAGTCAAAAATAATATGGATTTGATGAAACATAAATTTTTATATTTTGTTTTTTCTCTGGTCCTGATTATTCCCGGGTTGTATTTTTTGGTAACTTCCGGCTTAAAACTTGGCATTGATTTTACAGGAGGATCTTTGCTGGAATATCGTTTTGAAAAAGATATTGCTCCGGATGAGTTAAAGCAATACGGGCAAATTTCACCTATTTCCGATAACACTTACATTATAAGAAACCAATCTAAAACAAAAGAAGAAACGGATAATATTACAAAAGAGCTTGAGGCAAGATTTGGCGAGGTGGAGCAGAGAAGACAGGAATTTGTAGGTCCTGCAATTGGCAGGGAGCTTTCGCAAAAAGCTTTTTATGCGCTCATCACTGCCAGTTTGGCCATTGTTTTGTACATTGCCTTTTCTTTTAGAAAGGTGCCAAGACCGGCATCGCCCTGGAGATTTGGCATTTGTGCTATTGTAGCGCTTTTACATGATGTGTTGCTGGTGGTGGGGGTTTTTGCCATCCTGGGAAAATTTTTACAGGTGGAAGTAGATAGTTTATTTGTCACAGCGCTTTTAACTATCATTGGTTTTTCGGTTCATGATACCATTGTGGTGTTTGACAGGATCAGAGAAAATTTACTGAAAAATATTGGCAGAAAATTTACGGAAGTTGTCAATTTGGCTCTGGTACAAACATTGGGCAGATCTTTAAATACCTCTTTGACTGTTATTTTTGTTTTAATTGCCCTTCTTCTTTTTGGCGGGGAAACAATTAAGTGGTTTGTGGTGGCCCTTCTGATAGGTATAATTTCTGGAACTTATTCCTCAATATTTAATGCAACAGCATTACTGGTCTGGTGGGAAGAAAGATTAAGGCACTAGACCTGTTTGATTCTTTCTAGAAGATATTTTTTATTATTCTTCGAAGAATCTTCCAGGACTTCTTCAAATAATTTTTGTAGAACTTCTCCCACCTTTGGTCCTGGTTTTAATTTCAAAACTTTCATCACATCATTGCCATTAATTTTGAGATCAGAAATGGAAAATGGTTTTTTGAGGACTTCTTTAATTCTTTCTTTGAATTTTTCCATTCTCCAGGAAACGGCTCTTTGAGTACCTCCGCCCAATCTGTCTCCAATACGAACATCCATCATGTCATCAACATTTTCCACCCCCACATTTTTTATAAATCGCCTGATGGCAGAATCGGTCTGATTTTCATCAACAGTAAAAAGGTGCCATCTAACCAGCCTGAATAATTTATCAGTTTGTTTTTTAGACAAATTAAATCTTCTGGCAATTTTTAGGACAATAGTACCTCCGACAACGTCATGGTTATAAAAAGTAACATTGCCGTCTTGTTGGGTGGCCACAGTTTCTACCTTACCGATATCATGAAGGAGAGCAGCCAAGCGGACTAATGGGTCCTTTGACGGACACAACTTAAGGGTTAAAAAGGAGTGTTCCCCGATGTCATAAATCCGGTCATGTTTTGGTCCTTCTTGGACTATCCCAAAGCATTTTTCAAGTTCCGGTAAAATAATTTGCAGTATCCCCGCCTCCCTCAATTTCAATGTACCTATGTATCCATACATAGATGCAAGCAGTTTGAGGAGTTCATCGCGGATTCTTTCCCATGAAACTTGCTTAATAAGACGAGCGTTTTTCTTTAAAGCTTCAAATGTATCATTTTCTACATCAAATTCCAGTTCTGTGACAATTCTGATAGCTCGGATTAGACGAAGAGCATCTTCATTGAATCTTTGGTTGGGATCTCCAACCGCGCGAATTATTTTGTTTCTGATATCATCCTGACCATTGAATGGATCAACCAGCTTATCGCCCAATGCCATGGCATTGACTGTAAAATCCCTTCTTGCCAAATCCTCTTCAATTTTATTGGTCCAGACTACATTACTGGGATGGCGAAAATCAGCATATTTGCCCTCCTTGCGCATGGTTGTAATCTCGTACACCTCACCATCTACCGGTAGCCCTACTGTCCCAAATTTATTATCATAAAAACCCTCCGGAAAAAGTTTTAAGATTTCTTCCGGTTTGGCATCTGTAGTAAAGTCCCAATCAGATACTTTTTTCTTCATTAACAAATCTCTAACAGCCCCGCCCACAATGTAGACTTGGAAACCGGCTTTAGTAAATTTATTTAAAATGTTTTTTACCTCCTTAGGTAGTGTATAATTCATGATGTAATTGTACCCCCAAGTCATATGAAATGGAAAGTATTGCCTAAAAAAAGTAACGACCTAATCGAACAACTTTTAATAAATCGTAAGATAGAAAATAAAAACAGTTTTTTTAATCCTAAAATTTCTAACTGCGAAAAAGATTTACAAATTCCCGGAATCGAGAAGGCACAGCAAAGAATCTCGCAAGCCATTAAAAATAATGAGCTAATCGTAGTTTATGGAGATTATGATGTTGACGGGATTTGCGGATGCGCCATTTTATACAAAGGCTTAACCTCTTTAGGCGCAAAAGTTTTGCCCTATATTCCTCACCGGGAAAAAGAGGGTTATGGTCTTTCAAAACTGGGACTGGAGTTTGCCAGAGATAGCGGTGCCAGTCTGGTAATCACAGTCGATAACGGCATTGTGGCGCTCGATCAGGCAAGATTTGCCAGCGAAATTGGTTTGGATTTGATTATTACAGATCATCATGTGCCGGATGCTCGCAAACCCGATGCTTTTGCCATAGTCCACTCTACTAAAATGTGCGGGGCGGCAGTTGCTTGGTGTTTGATCCGTGACATGATTAAAAAAGATTTGGTTCGGGATCTTTTGCAATTTGTGGCATTGGCTACTGTTTGTGATTTAATGCCGCTTCTTAATTTAAATAGGGCTTTTGTTTTTGAAGGGTTAAAAATTTTAAATTCTACCACTAACCTGGGATTAAAATCTTTAATTGATGAGTCGGCAATCACTTTAGGTAGTATCGGATCTTATGAAATAGGGCACATTTTGGGACCAAGATTAAATGCCAGCGGCAGAATTGAGCATGCCATAGATTCTCTGCGCTTACTTTGTACAAAAGATCCCATTAAGGCCAAAAGACTGGCAAAACTTTTAAGTGAGACCAATACTACCCGTCAGAAGATGACAGCGGACGCCATAAATCAGGCGACATTGTTAGTTGATGAAAAACAAAAGATCTTGTGTTTAGCAAGCAAAGATTGGTCTGCCGGGATCATTGGTCTGGTGGCAGGGAAGGTTTCTGAAAAATATTTTCGCCCGGCCATTGCCATTTCCATCGGGGAAGAAGTTTCCAAAGGTTCTGCCCGGTCTATTGATGGAGTGAATATCGTGGAAGTCATCAGAAAACATGCAGATATTTTAATTGATGTAGGGGGTCACCCCGGAGCAGCCGGATTTTCCATTTTAAGCAAACATGTCGAAATTTTTAAGAAAAGATTGGAAAGACATATTATAGATTTACCGGAAGCTGAAAGAGTTTTGGAAATTGATGCCGAGATTGATGTTAAAAGCTTAAATAAAAAACTAGTGAGCGACTTACAAAAATTTGAACCATTTGGTTTTGGCAACCCCAGACCTATTTTTGCAACATATGGCATACAAGTTTCAGATTTAAGAACAGTGGGTTCTGGGAAACACCTAAAAGGTAAAGTCAAAGATCTGGATTTTATAGCCTTCGGTATGGGGGAACTGGCAAATATGTTAAGCAGCGGTCAAGCTGTAGACATGGCACACACTCCGGAAATAGATCACTACAATGGCTCTGAAAAATTACAGCTAAAAATTAAGGATATTGCGGTAAAATAAGACTATGCTATTTATTCACCCCCTTTTCCGTAATCATTTGGTATATCAGTATGAACTCCGTAAACATAGGTTTCTGGTCTAGCTTCTACCCTTTCCATTATTTCTCCTTTCAATATCTTGAGCTAAGTTATGCTAAGCTACTAAGATAAAATTATCTCGATAATGATTCTGTTGAGTACTTTCCAAAATCTGTCTGTATGTTGGTTTCATACCTTCTTGCCAAGTAGTGTATGCTCCAAAATCACAAAGACTAATTCGCATGTCTCGTCTAGCGATTAAGAGATTTGGAGTTCTCGGGATCAACTCTTCGCATTGTTGTCCTCCCAGTGCTCTTTGTCTTGAAGCACCTACTGTTAAAGTAATCGGGAAGGGTAAGAAGGATCCATCGGGGGGAACTCGCAAATTTACTGCACGAGCAACATTATAAAGATGGAATAAACGAGCATATAAAACTCTCCACTGTTCAACCAGATACTCGTTGGAGCGTAAAGTCTCAGGTAATGTTTTCCCGTTCCAACCATCTACATATGGCTGGACAATATACACTTTATATTTCAATTTGTGTCCATCTCGTTTCGCACCAACTACAGTTTGTGTTCCTACAATAAACTCTTCTCCCAAAGTTGCTCTATACAGGTGAACTGATCTCCTTAAAAACATCGCCGTTCTTGTAACTTCTTCTGCAGAGCCAATAGGTTTTCTGTTCCATTTGAGCGCAAGCGAGTCTCGTTCACCCCTGCACCTTCCAAATAGTCGCGTGACTACAGAGTCGAAGGTAGTTCCTACACCTTCTAACTTCTGCCATTTTCCACTGAATGGTATAGCATCAGTATGTTTATTAGAACCTGAATTATCAGATTGAAAACTACCTTTTTCGGAGCAGTTTTTAATTTCATGTTCAATAGCCCTTGCCATATTTCCCATTAAAAAACCTCCCCTATGGGAGGTCTTAATACCTTTCTTTTAGATTTTAATTATCTAAAAAGACCTCCCAAAATAGCGGTCCCGAGGACCACCAAAATAAGGAGGCCAAGCAAAATTTCTATTCTTCTTAAATCCAAACTCAAAGCTTTTGACATATTTGTTAATTATAGCCTAACATTGCTATGCCTATTTGTCAATCGGTGACAATACAACCCATTTCCCGAAGCCTAGCTTTAATTTCCTGTTCTTTTTTCGTGTCAATTGTATTTAGGTCTACGCCGGTCCTAAAAAGGACAGTATCTCTTTTTGCATCTTCACCTTGCTGAATAGCTTCTTTAGTTGGTGGAATCCTAGCAGAAGCAATAGCCATAAGGTTAACTCTTCTTTCTGCAAATGGAGTAAGTAATTTCAGCAATGTCCCGGGAGTATCATCCGAGGCACTAAACTGAAGATTGTACAAAGCTATTCTTAAAATCTCTGCCACTAAAAGTTCAGTATCGCCAAACATTTCTTGCAGTTTTCCAGTTGATCTACCATGAAATCTTTGAAGGGTCTCTACATACTTTTCTAGTTTTTCTTTATCGGGTAGTTTGCTTCTAAGTTCCTGCAAAGCTTTAATGTCACTGTCTATTATTTCGGATACGTCTTCTGGCTGTCCACCCAATACCTCCGCTATAATTTTTGGAGATTGCCCAACCCCTCGTGCGGTAGAAAGAATACCTAATTGGGAATTTGCCGTTGCAGACGTATCTAAATCTTCAAGAGCAATCCCTCGATTTCTTAAAGAAATAGCGGAAGTTAATTGACCAACAAATGTGTGTACCTGAGTTTTTTGTACTTTTTGATGATCTCTTAAATTAATTGGAACTAAACGAGTATCAAAATATGCAAATAAATGATTAGCAAGCAATAAAGCTCTATCGGAATTTGGCCCCACACGGCATAACCAGACTTTGGCTCCTGCCCAAGAACTATCAGTCTTTATACCTAGATGTACCGATGCTCCACTTATACCATCTCGATCGAGATTTTCCAAAAGAGAAATAAGTTTACCTTTAGTACTTGCTCCTTCCAGAACTACATAACCGGAAGTTAATTTATCTCTTGCAGATTGAAGTATGTCTCTGGTTGTATCTTCATCTGTTGCAAAAAAAGCAATTCTATTTCTTGCCAATAGGTCCTGAATTGGATCTCCTATTTCACAAATGGTTAAGTTTGCGACATGAAGTCCTCTTCTTAGACCATCCATAACTCTTGTGCCGAATTCTCCACGTCCTCCGACAACAACGGTTGGTTCATTTGCGTAATTCCATGATTCTAAAGCCATGGGGATGAGTCTAATCTTATTATGGGCTACTGTCAAGACCTATGATATTCAGCGATAGATCGTCTGGGTTGATTGAGTGTTTATTACTTTTTCAGCCCAGACTTTCTCTCGTAACAGTTTATCTCACGAAATAAGGGCTTTCCCGACGCGAGGGTAATCGCACTGGAGGTTTCAAAGCCCGAATTGTAGACTCCTGAACAGTTAAGACTAACTGGCCGTATTGCCTAGGACATTCTATGCCTCCAGGTATTGGTAATACACCATCAGGCTCTTTGCATAAAGTCCTAAGTGTTTGATCCAGTTTAGGGCAGGTAACTGTATTCCCTGCTGAATCGATCTGAACACATGGTGCAATCGGTATCACCCGACCTGCTTTTTGTGCTTGTCTTGCAGCCACAAGTGCTTCTGTAACAGAACGAACTGCTACCACAGTTTCAGCTGTCATATAAATCACCTCCTTTTCTCCACTAAAAAACCTCCGCTGACGCACCAGTCGGTGCATCATAAAAAACGGAGGTCACAAAAACCAACCTCCGCTTTAAGCGAAGGTAAAAAAGAACAAAAATGTTCTATTTGGTTTTTGCATAGAAAATAATTTATCAAATAAGTTTGATCTTGTCAAGTATAAGTGTAAGTTGTTATGATGCATTCATGGCAGGTCGTAGCTTAATTTTAGATTGTAATAATAAAATCGGGGAAAAAGTTAACATCTGCGGTTGGGTTCAGGCGCGGCGTGATCATGGGAAAATTTTATTTTTGGATGTATTGGATAGATCTGGATTAATACAAGCGGTAACGCAATCTGCTGATTTACGCCCTCAAGATGTGGTATGCATAACAGGAACTGTTAAGAAAAGACCGGAGAATTTAGTTAATAAAAATATCCCCACAGGGGAAATAGAAATTAGTGCAGAAAAAATAGAAATTTTATCAAAAGCTAAAGAACTACCATTTGATATGGGAGGACCGGAACTTCATTTAGAGCTGCCAACATTGTTAGACTGGCGCTCTCTCACTTTGCGCCACCCCAAAATAAAAAAAATTTTCGAGACACAGGCAAATTTGGTGGAAAGTTTTAGAAAAGCCACTCAAGAGTTGGGCTGCACGGAAATTTTTGTCCCCACAATTTCTTATTCCTCTACAGAAGGAGGAGCAGAAGTATTTAAGTTTAAGTATTTTGATCACCAGGCCTTTTTAATCCAAAGCCCCCAGCTTTATAAACAAATATTGGTGCCGGTTTTTGAGAGAGTATCATTGCTCTCTCATGCCTACAGAGCCGAGCCGTCCGTGACCACCAGGCATTTGGCCGAATCCGTTCAGCTTGATGTGGAAATGGGTTTGGTGGAATTTACAGAACTAATGGATGCGTTTGAGGCAATTGCCAAAAAGATGCTGAACCTTCAAGGTCAAGTACCAAGGATAACTTTTAAGCAGGCCCAGGAAATTATCTTAAAAAGAACCAAACGGGATCAAAGCAAAGAACTGGATCTAACTCCCGAAGATGAAAAAGTGCTGGGAAAATGGGTTAAAGAAGAACACGGGTCAGAACTTTTAACAGTGACTCATTTTTACACCAAAAAGAGAGCTTTTTATACCATGCCCGATCCGGCCGATCCGGAATACTCTTTAAGTTACGATCTTTTGTACAAGGGGATGGAAGTTTTAAGCGGCAGTCAAAGAATTGATGAATATGATAAGTTAGTTATGGTCATTCAAGAACGGGGTATGGATCCCAAAGATTTCCAAATGTATCTTCAGGCATTTCAGTTTGGAATGCCGCCTCATGGAGGGTTTTCCTTTGGTTTGGAAAGATTAACTATGCAATTTTTAGACCTTGCCAATATTCGGCAAGCTAGTCTTTTCCCAAGAGATATGGAAAGAGTAGATGTGAAACTGCGATGAGGTATTATCTTTATTCTGCCGGTTTAATTTTGATAGCTATAGTTATTGCCATAACAGTTCCAATTCTAGTTGAGTCGACAGAAAGCGTATTGATTAGTTTTCAAATTCCCCAAAATAATGCTCAAGTGGCAGGGGTGCAAAAATACTTGAGCCCCCCGGTATCTTCCAATTTGCCCCTGCCGCAATTTTCTGCCAGAGCAGTGTTTATCAAAGATTTAACAACCGATACCGTTCTTTATCAAAAAGATGCCAATATCCCCCTGCCTATTGCCTCTACCACCAAAATTGCCACAGCCCTGGTGGCTGGCGAATATTTTAAACCCAACTCGGTTTTAACTGTGAAAGATGGTGCTAATATAGAGGGAGCCAAGGTGGGTCTGGTGAGCGGAGAAAGTTTAAGTTTTAGGTCATTACTTTACGGCATGCTTTTAAATTCCGGCAATGATGCGGCCTTTACCATTGCGGAAAATTACCCGGGAGGAGTCTTAAGTTTTGTTTCTGCCATGAACAAAAAAGCCATGGAGCTTGGTTTACTCAAGACTCATTTTACCAACCCGGCCGGCTTTGATGATAAAAAGCATTTTTCATCGGCCGGAGATCTTGGGAGAGTGTCCGAGGAAGCTTTGAAAAATTACCAGCTGGCCAGAATTTTTGCTACCAAAGAAACCGACGTTTTTTCTCTGGATAAAAAGTATGCGCATCATCTAAGTAATTTAAATAAACTTCTTTCACAGATCAGCGGCATTTTGGGGATTAAAACAGGGTACACCACTCTGGCCAAAGAAAATCTGGTGACGCTGGTTGACAGGGATAACCATAGAGTTTTATTGGTAGTGCTGGGTTCTGATGACCGCTTTGGAGAAACGACCCTGTTGATAAACTGGACCTATGCTAATTTCCGCTGGTCTGACTAATGGCTGAGGTGAAGGCCACAAATTGCGGTCCTTCGAAAATATAGATTGGCTGCAAATAGGGAGTATAATTTTCAGGAGAATAATAACCCAAATAAACGGAAGTAATGGAGACTTGCGGTTTGGGCGGCTCGATCATCACCACACCTTTGCCTTGCTTTAAATCCTCAAAAGCTTCCTCTGCCCGCTTTAAAGGATAGGTGGCATAAGTACTTTCATCAATCGGGAAGGAGGTGTAATTTAGAGAAAGATAGTTATCCAAATTACTGGCTGATCCGAAAACTTCTGCATTGATTAAAGATTTATTAAATTCGGGGGTAAAAATAGCTTTGCCGTCTAAATCTTCCGGCCAGATGGAAATTTGTGCGCCAATTGCTTTGCTGCGGCCGTTTTTTAACTCTTCCCTCAAAACTCCCAAGAAACTTAAGACATTTTTAAAATCCGCTGCCAATTTATCATTGCTATCAAGAGTTTGCGCGGAAGGAGTAGCTTCTTTCTTAAAGCGAAAATTGCCGCTATCCAGGTTGACCTCTAAAGTTTTATCGCCTTCTTTATGAACGTAGTTTGTTTCACTTAAAATTTGCGGAGGGGTTTTGATACCGAATTTTTCCGCCAAATCCTGACTTCTTTGAGCCGATAAAAAGGTGGCATAAGTTTTGGGTAAAAAGAAAACTTTGATTATTTTTTCAAATTTGGGTAAACCGCCTGTGGTTGTGTCAAGAGAATAAGAAAAATTGGAGGAGGAAACCTCTCTGGCCGGAAAATCAAGGGAAGGGAGAATGCCGAATTTGGTGTCCGGTTGTTCTTCAACCGGCGGCAAAGTGGAAAGATAATAGTTTAGCCAGATTTTATATCCGATAAAGCCCAGGACAGATACAATCAAAACTATGGTTGAGAGTACGATAGTTCGTCTGGTGAAAATAGCAATTTGAGTTAAAGTCATAGTTCCATTATACTATTCTCCGGTATGAGTGTTAAAACCCGCTTTGCTCCATCACCCACCGGCTTAATGCATATAGGAGGCGTTAGAACAGCGCTTTATGCGTATTTGGTGGCCAAAAAAGCTAAAGGAACCTTTTCACTTAGAATTGAAGATACGGATCAGACTCGTTTGGTGGAAGGCGCGGCCGAAGATATAATTGGTGCTCTAAAATGGCTGGGACTGCAATTTGACGGAGAGATAATTTATCAATCTAAAAGACGGGATTTATACAAAGAGCATACCGGAAAATTGCTGGAAAAAGATTTTGCCTACGAAAAAGATGGGGCAATATATTTTAAAACTAAAAAAGAAGGTGTAACTTCCTGGCATGATTTAGTGGGCAGTAAAGACATAGCTTTTCCTAACAATACTCAAGAAGATTTTGTTTTAATCAAATCCGACGGATATCCCACATATAACTTTGCGAATGTAATAGATGACCATTTTATGGAAATAACTCATGTCATCAGGGGGAATGAGTTTATTTCTTCTACCCCAAAACATTTGATGCTCTATTCGGCTTTTGGATGGACCCCTCCTCAATTTGCTCACTTACCGATTATTTTGGGTACTGATAAATCTAAACTTTCCAAAAGACATGGAGCCAAAGCGGCCTCGGAATTTCGCAGTGACGGATTTTTAGCGGAAGCAATCTTAAATTACATGGCCCTGTTGGGCTGGACTCCTCCTTCCGGAAAAGAAATTTTATCTCTTGATGAAATGATTGAGGAATTTGATCTGGTAGATGTTCATCTGGCCAATCCTGTTTTTGATATTACTAAACTGGAATGGATGAACGGGGAATACATAAGGAAAAGTCAAAATTCAAAACTCAAAACTCAAATTTGGGAATATTTGCAAAGAAGACACCCGGAAGAGCTGATTGAAAAAATAGTTCCGCTGGTTAAAGACAGGATTAAAAAACTTTCTGATGTTGTGCCGCTTTGTGATTTTCTTTGGGAGGCTCCGGAATACGATAAACAAGAATTTGATAAGTTAAAAGTTAAAAGTAAAAAAGAAATACTAACTAAGATTCTGGAGAAAATGGAAACAATGGGAAAGCCATGGGATGCAGATTCATTTGAAAAAACCTTCAGAGAGTTGGCCGATGGAATGGATATTAAAGCAGGAGAGATGTTCCAGCTTATCCGGGTGGCCATTTCCGGACAACTGGTAACCCCTCCTCTTTTTGAAAGCATTAAAATCCTGGGCGAAGAAGAGACTATAGAGAGGGTGCAAGCAGCCATAGATTTTTTAGTTGCATAGATTATAATCGCAAGATTACATCTTGCTTCTTGTAACTTGCTTCAAGTTATAGGTTTGTGGTAAAATTGCGCTCATGGAAGGTTCACCTTGGCTAAGACTAATTACCATAGGGTTGGTGCTGGCTGCTTTGGCAGTGGGATATTTTTTGATAAGCGGCAGATTTGCTCAAGAAAAAAAACAAGTTGAGGGAGTTACTCAATCCTCTCCCCAAGCAACAACAGAACCGCTGCAGCCTTCTCCTAATGCCTATACGAGGATAGTGGATAGGAATAAATCCGGAGCACAAACTTTACCAAATACCGGCAGCCCCATGCTGCTTATTGGTGTTTTTTCTCTCTCGGCCATAATTTCCGGCTGGTCTCTTCGCAAATTTCCTCAATAACTATGAAGTTTGATTGGTTCTTTGTCTGTACTCCCAGTTATCAAAAGATAATGAGCTAATTCTACATATAGAATGCAACATTAGATTAAACAACGAGTTGCTTACAGCAGTGTCATTTGCACTTAATTCTTGTATTCGATTAGCAACCGGACAATCATCACCCGAGCAAGGTTTACTTCCTGCTTTAATAAAACATGGCGTTTGTTGTTCGGTTTTGAGCTGATAACATTCCTTAGGCATTTTAAGTAATAATTATACAACATTGACTATTTGGGTCAATGTTCCTATTTTGCCTAAGGTTTTCAGAAGAAGTATAATTTATCATATTGCGGGATGGTGCTTGCCCCGTTCACCCCGCTCAGCGGGGCAAGCCGGGGTAAAGTAGCACAGCAGGCTCTGAATTCATGATATTTGTATATATAATACAAAGCTTAATAGATAAAGGCTATTATATTGGGATATGTAAGAATTTAGAAAAACGATTGGAACAACATAACAAAGGAGGGGTTTATTCAACAAGAAAAAGAAAACCTTTTAAAATAATACATTATGAAGAGTACAGAAGTTATCAGGTAGCAAGGGAAAGAGAGAAGGCATTAAAATCATATAAAGGTGGTAATAGTTTTAAACAGTTAATAAAGTAATATTGCGGGATGGTGTAATGGTAGCACAGCAGGCTCTGAACCTGTTAATTTAGGTCCGACTCCTAATCCCGCAGCCAAGACGGGCACCCAAAGTGACCTGGATGTCTGAAATGGTTTCTAAAAACTAATTAATTATATGAGATCTATTTCTTTTAATAATCTTAGTCCAACTGAATTTGAAGAATTCTGTTTTGACTTGCTTCAAAAGTTAGGCTTTTTCAATATCGATTGGCGTAAGGGGACAGGATTAAAAACTAGTCCTGCCGACAGGGGTAGGGATATTGTTTTTCAAAGAGAATATCCGGATGTTGATGGTACCAAATACTTTGAAACATGGTTCGCTGAATGTAAACACTACACGAAAGGATTACCTCCTAAAGAACTCCAAAACCTTCTCTCTTGGGCAAACGCAGAACGACCGGATGGAGTAATCATTATTGTTTCTAACTTTTTATCTAACCCGGCTAAAGATTATCTTGAAAATTACTGTAAAAATAATAAACCAGCATATAAAATTAGGTGCTGGGAACGACCGATGTTAGAAAAATTGGTCAAAAATAAAATTTCACTACTTCGGAAATACAATCTTATCTCAGACCCAATCAGAAATGTAAAAGATATCCTTACTGCAGAAGAAGAGTTTTCCGATAAAGTTTGGTATGATCGGCACCAATTGTTGAAAAATGGAGGTCACCTTGGTAAAGATACACCGCCAGATATTCTTAAAGGTGCTTTTTCTGCTGCGAAGAAGGTAGAGAAAAAATATGGGAAAAAGGGTCTAGGACCTCATGATGATTTTGAGTGGGGCATGATTAACGGAAAGCTATCAACCTTACGCTGGGTTCTTGGTGAAGATTGGGATATGCTTGATACCTAAGTTTTAGATAGACTTGATTAATCAAGAGGCGTCCAGTTTTGAACGCTATAACGACAAAATGGGTCTTAACCGGTACGCTCAGCAATTAGTTTTCAGTATAGCCTGTGATCAGGAAATTATCATCAAATCTTTTGTAGGAAATATTTTTTAAATGCAGCGCTTGATGAATAGTTGAGGCTCCTTTTCCACCAATACTAACTGCGTTTTCGCCGCCAATAATGATTGGAGCATAAAAAGCATAAACTTTATCAACTAAACCGCAGTCACAAAAAGCCCCTAAAGTTTTTCCCCCGCCCTCTACCAATACAGAAACGATTTCTTTTTCTCTCAAGATATTTAAAAGATCTTTAATATTTTTGGGATTTATTATTAAAACATTTTTATCTCGTAACACTTGAGAATTTTTGGGGACTTTGGAACCAAGGATTATTCTTAAAGAATTCCCTAAATGAGGATTATCTTTTAACACCGTATTCATACCCACCAGCACTGCCTGATACTCTGCCCGCAAGCTTCTGGCATAGCGTCTGGCCTTTTCATTGGTAATCCATTTGGAATCACCTGTATAGGTCGCAATTTTTCCATCCAAAGAAGCTGCAAATTTGATGGCCACAAAGGGCCGACCTTTTTCATGGAATGTAAAAAATGCTTCATTTAATTTTCTAGCTTCTTTTTCCAATATGCCAAATGAGGTTTCAATACCTGCTTTTTGTAATTTTGTTGTACCTTTGCCATGATTTTTGGGATTAGCATCTAAAGTTGAATAGACTACTTTTTTAATACCGCTTTTAATGATTGGATCCACACAAGGCGGTGTTCTGCCAAAAATAGCACATGGTTCAAGATTGACATACAGCGTTGCCCCTTTTGGATTTTCCCGACACTTCTTTAATGCCTCGATTTCGGCATGGGGAAATCCTACCTTTTTATGGTAACCTTTACCTATCATCTTGCCATCTTTAACCAGGATTGCTCCAACCATGGGATTGGTCCAACCCAGCCCTTTTTTGGCAAGCTTTAAAGTTTCCTTGAGGAATTTAATGTCTTTATTCATACAAATTAAACAAGTTTTAGTTTATGGCCCATTTTCTCTTTTTTGGTTTTGAGATAGCTTTTATTAATCCGGTTGGGTCTAACTTCCAGCGGAATGCACTTTTTAACGGTGATGCCAAAAGATGCAAGCTGTGAAGCTTTATCAGGATTATTAGTTAAAAGTATAATCTGAAAAATGCCCAAGTCTTTAAGAACTTCCGCAGCCACTGAGTAATCGCGCAGATCTGCAGCAAGCCCCAGCTTTTTATTTGCTTGGATGGTATCAAGACCTCTATCCTGCAGTGCATAAGCCTTGATTTTATTGGTTAATCCAATTCCTCTTCCTTCCTGATTTAGGTAAATTAAGGCGCCGTTTTGGGCTTTGCCGATTTTTTTTAAACTCATTACCAACTGGTCCCGGCAATCGCATTTCAGTGAAGAAAAGGTATCTCCTGTCAGGCACTGCGAATGAATTCTCACCAGAAATTTATCTTTTTTATTTTTTTGTTTGAGAAGTACCGTATGCTCACGCCCGTCTTTCTTTGATTGATAGACAAATATCTTAAAATGGCCATATTTGGTTGGTAAATTTGCCGATGCCGGTTTCATATTGCAAGCATTGCCTTTAGCGCCAAAACTGATTTCTTTGCATAAAGTTTTGCCCGTGAAGGAACCTGTTTCAAAAGAATTTCCGGTCCAAGGATTCCCAGTCCTACTGGTTTTCCCGTCTCCAGTTCAATTCTTACTATGGCATCATGGACAACCATGCCCATGATTAGACCGTGTTTTGTTTCCCCTTTCTCAATAATGCCAAGCACTACTGCCCCGTCAATATTTTTTGAGCTAAAAAGGCGTTTTAGTGCCAAGGGCACTTCATAACATCCCGGCACCCAGACTTCTGCTGCAACGCGCAGATTTTCCCCCAAAGCAGTCTTTTTTGCATCATCTACCATCAATTTCATGCTTTTTTTGTGAAACGACGTTGCCACAATGGCGATATTTTTTTTCATAAACTACCCTCCTTTCTTTAGTAAATTTTCAACATACTTTGCCAGTACATCCACTTCTATATTGATAAAATCACCTGTTTTAATGGTGTGTAACATGGTATTGTTCCAGGTATAGGGGACAATGCCGACAGTAAAATAATTTTTTTCTGCTTTGATTATTGTTAAAGAAATGCCGTTTACGGCAACAGAGCCTTTTTCAATTAGATATTGGGCAAGATTTGACGGAACAGATACTTTCAAGATTTGACTGGTAATTTTCTCTATTTTGCCCATTCCGTCAACATGTCCCTGGACAAGATGACCGGATAAAAATGATTGGGGGGTAGTTGGAAGCTCCAAATTAACTAATTCTGCCCGAAGAATATTAGTTCGCTTGATCGTTTCCGGCATTAAATCAACTGTAAATGTAAGTTTTTGGACATTAACTACTGTTAGACAAGCGCCGTTGACAGCGATACTGGTACCCTTTTTTAGTTTGGATAAAAACTTGCTTGAAGCAGAAATTGTTAAGCTAGATCCTTGTTTTTGAGAAATTTTGCCAAGATTAGTAATTATTCCTGTAAACATTCTTCCTTTCATCCCGACTGTACGGTCGCTTAAGGATTTTCACCTTATCGTGTCCGACGTTATGTCGGACTCGTGGAGTATTACCACCGATTAGGATTTTCACCTAACCCCGAAAGAACAGTTAAAGTATACCACAAAAAAACCCGCGCACAAGCGGGTTTTCTTGAAAACCTACTTTTCAGTAAGCAAGATTATTTATATCAAAGGGTTTAAGTCCAGTCAAGTGGTACAAACTATATCTGCTATAATTTAACTTGGGAGGTGAGGTTATGAAAGTAAAAATTTATTCAACCACTACTTGTCCATTCTGCAAAATGGAAAAGCAGTACCTGGAAGAAAAAGGCATTCAATACGAAAATATTTTTGTGGATCAACAACCCGATGAGGCCAAAAGATTGATTGAGGAATCTGGACAAATGGGAGTGCCTTTTACGGAAATTACCAAAGATGACGGGGAAGTAGTTAAAATCCTGGGGTTTGACAAAAATAAACTTAATGAAGCCTTGGGATTAGTTAATGTATAATAAATCTATGGTTTATCTGGCGACTGATCATGCCGGCTTTGAATTAAAAGAAAAGGTTAAGGAATTTCTTAAAAAAGAAGGATATGAGGTAGAAGATTTCGGAGCGCATGAATTTAATAAAGATGACGATTATCCAGATTTCATATCTAAAGCGGCAGAGGCCGTATCAAAAGATCCAAATAGCAAAGCCATCATCTTTGGACATTCGGGACAGGGAGAGGCGATGGTGGCTAATAAATTTCCCAATATTAGGGCCGCAGTTTTTTACGGCAATGCCGAGATGATACCTTTAACCAGAGAGCACAATGATGCAAATATCCTGTCCTTGGGCGCCAGGTTTTTGACAGAAGATGAGGCATTTGAGGCAGTCAAGCTTTGGTTAGAAACTCCATTTACAGAAGAAGAAAGACATGTCAGAAGAATTGAAAAGATAAGCAAGCTTGATACTGGCGTATTAAAGAAAATAGAAAAAAATATTTAAATGAGCAATTTTGCCTGTGAAATTCCTGAAGATCACGAAAAACCAAGAATTATAGAAAGAGTGGCCATTTTTGGCTTTGCCGACGCGCCGGAAGAAAGTGATTTGTACAAAGATGCTTTTGCAGTTGCCAAGGCAGTTGCCCAGTGTGGTTATACCGTGGTTAACGGCGGGGGGCCGGGGGTGATGAGGGCAGCTACCGAGGGAGCAAAGAGCGGAGGAGGTAAAGTTATTGGTGTAACTTTCGAACCAAAAGAAACAACCATATTTGAAGGTAAAGATCCTCAAAACCGCGTTGACAAAGAGATTGAAACATCCAACTATCTGGAAAGGACGCTTAAACTTTTGCAGTTTGGCCAAGTTTATGTAGTATTTAACGGAGGTACTGGAACATTGTCGGAATTTGGTATGGCTTGGGGGCTGGCCCGGTTTTATTTTGGACATCACAAACCCTTAATTTTATACGGACATTTTTGGAATGAGATTATAGAAACTATCAGAAAACACATGTATCTTCGTCAGGCCGATTTGGAAGTTTTCAAAATAGCCAATTCCCCTCATGAAGTGTTAATGGAAATTACTGATTTCGGAAAAGAAATCGCCGAAGGTAAACACGTGCATCTGGCTGTAACCAGTAACGGAGAGGAGGCCTTTACCATTTAATATGCCACTTGTAGCTGCTGATATTCAAAGATTAGAGACAAAAGCTAATTTAATCCGTCAGGATATTATTAAAATGCTGCTTGAAGCAGGTTCGGGCCACAGCGCCGGACCATTGGGCATGGCCGATATTTTTACTGCTTTATATTTTAATGTTTTAAACCATAATCCTAAAAAACCAGACTGGGAGGAAAGAGATAGGTTGGTTTTATCCAATGGCCATATCTGTCCGGTTTTATATGCTAGCCTGGCCCACGCCGGATATTTTCCTGTATCAGAACTTAGTTCTTTACGCAAACTTGGTACCCGTTTGCAGGGTCATCCCCACAGGGGAGATTTGCCCGGGATTGAAACAACTTCCGGCCCGCTGGGATCGGGTTTATCCCAGGCCTGCGGTATGGCTTTAGCCGGGCTGATGGATAAGAAGAAGTGGTGGGTTTATTGTCTAACTTCAGATGGTGAACATGATGCAGGCAATACCTGGGAAGCAGTGATGTTTGCCGGCAAAAATAAATTAAATAATTTAACAGTGATCATTGATAGAAACAACATTCAAATTGACGGATTTACGGAAAATATTATGCCCTTGGAGCCACTCAAGGAAAAATACGAAGCTTTCGGCTGGCATGTGCTGGAAATTGACGGGCATAATTTTGAAGAAATTATTGATTCCTGCAATGAGGCCAAGGCTATTTTTAACAAACCGGTGGTAATTATTGCTCATACAATTCCCGGTAAAGGGGTGGATTTTATGGAAAAGGATTATAAATGGCATGGTGTACCTCCGGATGAAAAACAGGCCAAAGAAGCTTTAACAGAACTTCGAACTTTGCAAGGAAAGATTAGATCGGAGCATGAATGATGAATAAAAATGCTTTTTTAAATCCAAAGATTTTTGACAAGGATATTGAGCAGATTCCTTCCAGAAATGGTTATGGGGAAGGATTGGTTTTGGCCGGGGAGGAAAATCCTAATGTGGTGGCTTTATGCGCGGATTTAACAGAAAGTACCCGCACTCAAGCTTTTAAGGATAAATTTCCCGACCGTTTTGTGGAAATTGGGGTGGCAGAACAAAATTTGGCCACAATTGCTTCGGGCATGGCCGCAGTAGGTAAAATTCCCTTTATTACATCTTATGCCATGTTTTCTCCGGGCAGGAATTGGGAGCAGATCAGAACCACCATTTGCTACAATGATCGATCTGTTAAAATTATCGGTTCCCATGCCGGCATTTCCGTAGGTCCAGATGGGGCCACTCACCAGGCTCTGGAAGATATGGCAATAACAAGAGTTTTACCCAATATGGTGGTGATTGCTCCGTGTGATGCAATAGAAGCTAAAAAAGCCACGCTGGCCATTGCCAAAACCAAAGAGCCTTCTTATATCAGGCTGTCCCGGGAAAAAGTGCCGGTTGTCACCACGGAACAAACCCCTTTTGAAATTGGTAAAGCGCAAGTTTTTTGGAATGGTGATAATCCCAAAGTGACTATTATTTCCTGTGGTCAAATGGTTTACAGATCCTTGCTGGCTGCTAAAGAACTGGAAGAGAGTAAAATTTCTGTTCGAGTAATAAATTGTTCCACTATTAAGCCTTTGGATAAAGAAACGATCCTGAAAGCTGCGGAAGATTGCGGGGCAATTGTCACAGTGGAAGAACATCAAATTCATGGAGGGTTGGGATCGGCCGTGGCGGAGTTGTTGAGTCAACACTTCCCCGTGCCAATGAAAATTGTCGGGGTGGAAGATAGATTTGGTGAGTCTGGCGAACCAAATGAACTTTTAGAAAAATTCGGTCTGACAGTTGATGCCATCATCAAAGCTGTCACCTCGGTCCTTAGCATGAAGGAAAAGGTTTAAGGAGAAAGTAAATCTATAATTTTGGTCATTAAGGATTCTTGGGTTTCCACTAACTCTCCAGTTTCAGTTGAAACTATGACTGTCACAGGTTGAGAAACTGGAATAAATCCTAAAAGTTTAAAATCACGAATACCGGGGATTTCATATACAGGTACATTATTTTGTAATCCCAATGTCACCACATCGCTGACTGAAGTTAACTGCCCGCTGGTGGTACTAATCAATCTACTTATCACATTGGCTGCCAGCATATTTTGGACTGCCTGATCCGGAAGGACAGTAACGACTTTTTGGCCGGCAGGAGTAGTTATTATTAACTGATTGGTGTTTAAATCAATTTGCAAGGGAAAATTAGATAAAGCCCCCACGTTATTTCGGGCTACCAAAAGTTCTCCTCCGGCCGTGGCAATTTTAATGCCTGATTTATCAACCCTGTCTACGATTTTGAAAAGCTCTTGTTCGGGCACTCCTGCCCCTTCTTCTGTTTCCGCTTTGATAATGGTTCTGCCATCTCTAATTTCGTAGCGGACTTTAACTCCCCCAGAATAAACATCAATTCTGGTCCTGCCGTCTTTGACCTCTGTTTTTTGTTTTTCAGGTTCAGTTTTCGTTTCAATGCTGGTACCACCTTCAGTGGTAGTTTTGGTTTCTTCTGAACCGCTGCCGGATGAACCGGAAGAGTCAGAATCCGAATCACCATCTTCTTTATGGGCAATCATTACCCCTTTGGTATTGGGATTGGGATTTTGGGAAATTAGTACTGCCGTGGCTGATGCCACAATCAGTAAAATAACCAGAACCGGAATATGGATAAAACCTTTGGGCAGATGCATGTATTTTAATTATTACTTTTCTTTGCAGGTAAAAACAAGATCAATATTCTTAAAGCTATTACCAAAATGGAAAAGACAAAAGTTATTTGGCCCAAAAGCCTTTTAATTACCAATACCCCATCTACAGTTTCCATTAAATAAAAGTGTCCAATAGCCAAAAAAAGGGCTAAATAAGAAGTAGTTTGGATTGCCTTCCAGGTTTTAGGAGAAAGTTTAGCAATAATTTTTTGATTTGAGGTAATAGTTACTAAAAATAAAATTATCAAAGCCAAAATTCCGGATAAAATCCCGGGATATTTGGGATGAGAAAAATCCACAAAGCGAAAAAG
This sequence comes from uncultured Gammaproteobacteria bacterium, assembly GCA_964625535.1. Lineage (GTDB taxonomy): Bacteria > Patescibacteriota > Microgenomatia > Daviesbacterales > UBA10151 > UBA9644. The sequence goes on along the minus strand of CAZVEX010000002.1, from coordinate 17,617 downwards.
ATTAAATTTATAAAAATAAACAAAGACCAATCCCGTGTGAACCAAGGCCACCAAAAAACTGGTAATACCCCAGAATTTGCGATGTGCTTTGAGCGGCTCCAAAGCAGGGATCAGCCTTGAGAGCGGTCCGACAACTAAAGTTAACCCCAAAAGGGCAATGGCTAAAAGTCCGGAAGTTTTCACCATTTCCGATGGGGTAATTTTGCCAAAATTATAGAAAAAGAAAAAAAGTAAAAATAGAATTACGGGAACGCCGAAATCTAAAAGACGCTGGCTCGGATGCAGTGTTGACATTTGCTTTCCTAATTCCATACTATGTCTTTAGTGGAAGATTTGTCAACTTTTAAAATTTTGGTTTTATTTTATTCTTTTACCGGTCATACTGCCAAGCTGGCCGAGCATATTGCAGAGGGGGCCAGAGAGATTGATGGGGCCAAAGTTGAAATCAAACAGGTACCGGAGTTAGTGCCCCAAGAGGTCTTTGAGAAAAATCCGCAATTAAAACAAAAAAGGGAAAGTTTTGTCCATATCCCGGTGGCTACAGTAGAGGATATGATAAATGCTGACGGAGTGGCCTTTGGCACGCCGGTGCATTTTGGAAGCTTTGCCTCGCAACTTAAGCAATTTATTGACCAACTTTCCCCGGTTTTTGTCAAAGGTACTATGGTGGGAAAACCGGCAGCCTTTTTTTGCTCGGCCGGATCAATGCATGGGGGTGAGGAAGCGGCCCTTATTTCCACCATGATCCCTTTGCTTAATTTGGGGATGATTCCCATTGGAGTACCTTACCCTATTCAGGGGGAAGGATCTGATTTTGATGCAGGCTCACCTTATGGGGCAGTGTTTGTGTCGGGCCACAAAGGAGATCAGGAAATTTCCGAGGGTGATAAAAAAATTGCCAGGATTTTAGGTAAAAGACTTTCTGCCATGGCCAAAATTATCAAATTCGGCTGTGCCAACTTCCCTCAATGCTCATTTTTATCCAGCAAATATGAATAATTAACAGGCCAGTTCGCCTTCACCGCAGGAGGAGGGTAGTTCCCGTTTTTGGGGAGTGCCAGGATCTTTACCCGATACCACATAATCTTCCGCTTTAGTCAATGCCCACTCGTGTTCATGGTTCCACATGGTCCAAAAATACCTCCACTCATTCCAGCCAATGCCTAGGTGTTTAACAAAAATGCCATTGTCCGAGAGCATCTTGCCCACTTTGCGCCCGGTCATGCAGGGTATGCTGTAGCAGTACACAATAATGTCTTTATCTTTGGGTAGTTTTCTAAATTCGCCAATAATCCAGTCTTTTTCCTCATAAGCGGAGGTATTGGGATCTTTGTAAGCAGGGATATTAATGGCTGAAATGACGTGTTCTTTTTCATATTCTTGCGGACTTCTAAGATCCACCAGAATATAGTTTTGTTCTCCTTTATCCATTTGACGCCGGAGCGAATGGGGGCTGACATAGACCGCATTTTCCACATCGTAAAACTCTTTAATTAAATCATTGGTAGTGGTAGTTTTTGGCTTTTGGCTGTTTAAAATTGAAACAGTAACTAAAGAACTAATCAATGCTCCCACTGCTGCTGCCAAAATAATATTTTTCATTTTAGGAACTCCTCAATCTTAGCTTTAAATTCTTCATATGACTTGGGATTTTGTAACTTCACTCCATTTAGGAAAAAAGTGGGAGTGGCATTAACACCAAGAGATAAGCCGCTTGAGTAATCACTCTCAATTCTTTCTTTGACCTCTTTTGATTCCAAATCATTTTGGAATTTTTCCATGTCCAACCCGATAAATTTAGCATATTCCTTAAATTTTTCTTTGGGGGCGGGGAGATTAGACCATTCGTTTTGGTTTTCAAACAGCAAATCATGCATTTCCCAAAATTTGCCCTGTTTGCCGGAGGCTTCGGCGGCTTGGCTAGAAATGCGGGCATTTTTATGGATGGAACTTAAGGGAAAGTAGCGGTAGGTAAAATAGATATTTTGGCCAAATTCCTGGGTGAGCTGTTTGACCACCGGATAATAAGCGGCGCAGGCCGGGCACTGGAAATCAGAATATTCTATTAAGGTAACCTTGGCATTAGTTTCTCCCTTGACTGCTTGAGTGGCAGGAGGTTTGGTAGGTGGAGTGCTTAAAATTTTGGTTAAACCAAACAGGGCTCCGGCAAGACCCACTAAAATTACTGCCCACAAAATAAATTTTTTTAACATAGACAGTATTATACCCTTAAAATATACCCCACTACCAGTCCGATGGCGGTGGCAAGAGAGCCGATGATAAAAAGTTCGATAGCAGATCTTAAGGGTTTATGTTCTACCAGCTTGCCTTTGACATAGCCCAGGAGAAATAATCCTAAAAATGCCGCAAAAATACTAATGATCCTGGCTTGGGGTTGATTAAAAATAATCGTGGGAATGATTGGTACAAGACCGCCTATCAAGTAAGCCACGAACATAATAAGCGCACCCGTCACCAGGCTATCCGTATGTTTGCCGGTTTTATCCATTTGATGGACTGCTTTTTCGGAAGAATATTGGCCGGCTGCCATGGAAGTTGCCTCAACTGTGACAGCTACCAAAGAAGCCAAAATAATAATGGCTTTTTGTTCCACCCCGATTGAGATTCCCACCACTACTCCCGTAGTAGAAACCAGTCCATCTTGTATCCCAAAAAGCCCCGACCTTAAATAATCCTCATGAATATGCAGCATAAATTTATTTTAGCACAATGGTAAAAAATCCCTAGGTATAACTATCATTTTTCTCATAATTTAAGTATACTGATGTTATCAGATATCAGTTGTTTTTTAATGAGAAAACCCCTTGTTCTATTTTCTATTATAATTTTTCTGGGTGCGGGCATTTTGGCAGGTAAAACCGGGTTTTTTAGCAAAGCGCCGATACAGCAGTTTAATCTGCCCGGAGGTGAAGGAGAGCTAACTAGTGAACCACATGCGCTTTCCATAGAATCACTTCGAAAGGGTCAGTATCCCGGCTCCGACATTGTCATTGAAGAGACTTTGGACAGTGGCACAAATTACAAACGCTATATTGCCTCATATAAATCAGAAGGGCTAAAAATTTACGCTCTGTTGACTGTTCCCAATGCTATTTTGCCGGAGGGCGGCTTCCCGGCCATTATTTTTAATCATGGTTACATTCCACCCACAGAATATAAAACCATTGAGCGGTATGTTTCTTACGTTGACGGTTTTGCCAGGAGCGGATATGTAGTTTTTAAACCCGATTACCGCGGACATGGAAATTCCGAGGGTCAACCCGCAGGAGCATATGGTTCAAACGGATATACAATTGATGTTTTAAATGCAGTCTCTTCAATTAAAAAATATGCAGGTGTTAATCCGCAAAAAGTCGGTATGTGGGGGCATTCTTTGGGCGGATTTTTGACACTTCGGATCATGGTTATTTCCAAAGATGTCAAGGCAGGTGTGATTTGGGCAGGGGTGGTGGCCTCATATGAAGACCTTTTTTACAATTGGCGAAGAAGAAGCTTTACCCCGCCTCCGGGAGTCAGAAGTAGTTGGAGACAAAGTTTGGTTGAGCAATTTGGCGAGCCAGATCAAAACCCGCAGTTTTGGAATTCTCTTTCTGCTAATTCCTATTTATCTGATATTTCAGGACCATTGCAGCTTCATCACGGAACAGGGGACAGCTCGGTGCCGGTGGCTTTTTCGCAAAAGCTCCTAGAACAGATGAAAAAGGGGGGAAAAGAAGTTGACCTTTATACCTATGAGGGCGATGACCATAACTTGTCAGGCAATTTCGCCACTGCCATGTCCCGCTCCGTTTCCTTTTTTGACAAGTTTCTAAAAGGTGAATAAATATTTTCGTTCAGAATTGGACTTAAGGTTTTAAAAGTAGTAAATTAAAAACATGAAAGCACCTTTTATAATAGTTGCCTTAATAGTTTTATTAGGTAGTGGGTTTTTACTTTTTAAAAGTCAACAAACTACTCCTTCTCCCTCTACCGTTCCACAATCCAACCAGCAAACAAGTAAAATGCAGTATGTTTTTGAAAACCCTAAAAAGAGTGCCCACTTCGAGAGTAATACTCCAGCCCATGGCATGGTTTTAGCGGGAATACCAATTAATGTAGTAATTGATTTTAATTTTGATTTAGCCAAACCTTCAGAAATTAAAATTCTAAAAGACCCTTCGGCAAGCTCAGGGCAAGTAGATTATGGAGTTGGAGAAACTGCGATTGATGATAACAAACTGGCTATGAGGAGAAATATGGATCCGAACTCTCCTGACGGGTTGTATAAAGTGGAATATAAAGCCTGTTGGCCGGATAGCAGCTGTCATGATGGTAATTTTCAGTTTGCAATTGATAGAAGTCTAGGTGCAGGATTTACTGATATGACAAATAAAAAAGAAACGGAAATAAAATTATCCCAAATTATGTTTGATCCCCAAAATATCAAAATTAGTAAAGGGACCAAAGTGACATGGATTAATGATGATGGGGTAGAGCATTATATAAATACAGATTCACATCCGGCCCATACATACTACATTGCCCAAAATTCAAAAGCTTTGAAAAAAGGGGAAAGTTATTCAATAGTTTTTGAAAGGAACGGGATATACCCTTATCACTGCAGTGCCCATGCAGATTCAATGGTGGGTAATATTTTAGTTGAGTAACTGGTAATTTTCTCCCAAAAGTCATAAAATTTGCTATAGCTTCTTAGCCTGCCTCGCCTTTGGCGGGCCTCAAGAATGCTCAAAAATCCGCAGGTGTATGCTCATTCCACCTTAAGGGTGGGTATTTAATCTGGTACTAAGTTATTTTATTTAAAATTTTTTCTACTAGATCTAAGGCAGATTTAGCATCTTTTGAATTAAATGATGTATAGAAATGAGAGGCCTTATTCCGCATTAATCGTAATTTCTCTATTTCACTTAGCAGTTCTTTATCAATAATTTCGCTCTTTACAGCCGATTCAATTATAGTGAATGTTGGTAATCCAATAGTACGGTAACCTTTCTTTTCAAGTTCCTTTCTAATAACTAACTCTATTACTTTATATGCTTCAAGGATGCTCTCAGAATAGAATTTTTTATCGAATAACTCTTTCGCTCTTTCTAATTGTGATTCTTCCTGAATTTCTATTTCTCTAGAGTACTTGTCTCTTAAACCAGAAATCTTCAATTTAGATATAAATAACGTTATAAAGGCTGTTATCAGGGAAACTACAATATTAATCAGGGTATTTAGAAGCGGGAATTGGGATTTTAAGAGATAATTTAAACCGACGTTAGTAATCCAGAGCAGAAGAATAAACAGAGGGAAAACAATTCCCATTACATAGAATACATCAGCTAAGATAATAAAAATTCTAAAAATAGGAGAATTTTGGATTCTAGTTCTATATCTAATAGAATCAAAGGCAAAAAAATAGATTGATAGACTAAGCAATACTAAAAATACAATCATGAGTTGAAGTAAATTAGGGGAAAAAATTCCTAAATCTATAATTATTAATGACAATTCTGTTTTAAATGAAGTAAAGGCAAACAGAGCAGCTACGAAAGCTACAATGAAGGCATATTTTTCTCTAGTAAAGTCATTATCCATTAAATCTTTTCAATGGAATAAAGATAACGGTCGGAGTTAGGATTATAGCCAGGTGCTACCGAGAAGGGAGTTGGTAAATTCAATATTTTTATATTTTCAATAAAGTCTATTCGAAACAATCTCCAGCCAGGTAAATTACTGCCATTTCGATCTTCGCTGTCAGAAACCCCTGATGTTTGATAGAGGTCTATTTTTATTTCCTCATCTCTTCGATATGAGTCCTTAAAAAAAAGTGCGTGAGGATTTCCTACTCTTTGACCTGGATTTTTACCTGGTAGAGTATACCTAAAGCTAATAGGAGATCTCTGCTTAATTGCTAATTTTAGTAAGTTAATTGAGTCATTCACAAACAGATTTTACCCCTTTTTAAGAATAGTTGCCAGATGTAAAGATAGTTTAGAGTTTTTGGAGGTGGGGGGATTTGGGATTTTTGGTATACTTCAAATATGAAATTCAAAGTTAATCCCAAAATATTTGAAGATTTTGATGAGCCTGTGATTGGTGTGATTGTTGCTAAAGGAATTGATAATAAAAATAATAATCCACAAATTCAAAAGTTGCTGCGGGACGGCGAAGCTAATTTAAGAGGGAAATTAAATGGTGTTGAAGTATCCCTTCATTCCCATATTGCCCCCTGGAGAGAAACTTACAGAAAATTTGGATCAAAGCCAAGAGATTTTAGATGCAGCGCAGAAGCTTTGACCAGAGTAGTTTTACGGGGCTCGGAAATAAGAAAGATCAGCCCGCTGGTAGATCTATATAATTTAATTTCCATAAAATATATTCTTCCTGTTGGTGCTGAAGATTTAGATAAAATGCAGGGGGATTTACAGTTAACTTTTGCTGACGGAACGGAAGATTATACTCCCCTGGGAGAAGAAGAAAATGATCCTCCACAAAAAGGCGAGGTGATTTATAGGGATGATACAGGTGTAATTTGCAGAAGATGGAACTGGCGGGAGGGAGATAGAACCAAAATTACCAAAGACACAAAAGATGCAGTTGTGGTTATAGAAAGTATAGCTTCTATACCAATTAAGGAAGCAGTTCAAGAATTGGCAGATTTAATTAAAAAATATTGCGGAGGGGAAATAACTGTTTATTACCTAAATAAGGATTCTCAATCAATTGATCTAAATCCCCTCTTTACAACTTGACAAGTTGTGTGATACCCTATCCCCATAGGGGGGATATAATAGTTAAGTATGTACAGACCAAAAGATACGCAAGAGAGAATTTTACACAGACTTAAAATTGCCAAAGGGCATCTTCAAAAAGTTCTCAAAATGATGGAAGAAGGGCAGTATTGCATAGATGTTATCCACCAGTCCCAAGCTGTTCAGCGAGCTTTGCAGGAAGCTGACAGTTTGGTTTTGGAAAATCACTTAAAAGGTTGCGTGGTAGATAACATCAAAAAAGGTGAAATTAATGAAACTGTTAAAGAAATTATGGAGGTAATGAAAAAAACCAAATGAGTGATAAAAAGATCGTTATTGGGATTGTTTTAATAAGTCTTGTAATTTTGGGAGGGGGAGTGTTTTTGCTTTCCCAAACTTCTTCTACTAAACCCCAGGGGGTTACTTTATCCCAAAATGCCAAAGCGGAAGCTCTGGAACGTACTTTTGACTGGGGAGAAATAAAATACAGCGGCGGCAATGCCACCAAAACCTTTACCATTAAAAATACTGGTTCAGACTCACTAAAACTTTATAATGTTAAAACTTCCTGTGCCTGCACCATAGCCAATTTAACCATTGAAGGAAAGGTTAGCCCTGCTTTTGGCATGCATACCCAATCAAGTTGGGCGGGAGAAGTTCCTACCGGCAAAGAAGCTGTTTTAACTGTTATTTTTGACCCTACTTTTCATGGCCCAACCGCACTTGGACCCATGGAGCGGTTAATCTCTATGCAGACCAATGATCTTACTGCGCCTGCTTTGGAATTTAAATTAACCGGAAATGTAGTGAAAGATTAAATGAAAATCAAAAAATTATTTAAGATTAAATTGCCCTTATGGCTGGTTTTAGTATTGGTGGTAGATACTGCTTTGTTGGTGGGAGTGGGAGAATATGTCTGGTGGAAAAATCAGCCTGCTCCTGATCCAGCAGCCAAAGTAGCCTCTATTAAATTGCAAGTTTTACCCCAAAAAGGTTATGCTACCTCTTTAAAATGGCAGGATTTGGCTAATAAATTGGTGGAGGCAGGGGCCATTGATCCGGAAAAGTTCCAGTTTAACCCAAGCCCGCAAGATTATATCAAAATTGACGAGCAAAACTCCAGAGAGATTGTCAATTTTTTCTGGGCGCTGGGACTGACCCAAAAAAGCAAAGTATTAGACGACGGGCCAATGAAAAACGGAGAAACCCCTTTAGGTAATTTTGCCTCCACCGGCGGTTGGACCCTGGGCAAAAAAGATGCAGTAGAGCTTTACTCATCGGTCGAACTTTTCCCCCTCAATGATTTTCAGCAAGAACTGGTAAAAAAAATTAGCGACAATGTCTTTAGGCCCTGTTGCGGCAATCCCACCAGTTTTCCAGATTGCAACCATGGCATGGCCGCCTTAGGTTATATTGAATGGGCCATTTATAATGGCTTAAGTGAGGATCAAATTTACAAAGATTTATTGGCCTTTAATTCTTTCTGGTTCCCGCAAAATTACCTGGAGATGGCCATTTATTTTGACAAACAGGGCATAAACTGGAAAAAAGTTGATCCCAAAATAGCCTTGTCCCGGGATTACTCTTCGGCTCAAGGAGCTGCCAGGATAAGGCAGGAGGTGCAAAGCGTGCCCGGATTGCAAATCCCCGGTGGCAGTTGCGGGGCATAGATATGGAAGGGATGCTTTTTCAAACATCACTGATAGCCGCGTTTGTGGCCGGTATGGTGGCCCTGTTCGCCCCCTGTTGTGTCACTTTTTTGCTTCCCGCCTATCTGGGCTCGGTTTTTAAGGAAAAAGAAAAAGTCATATTTGCGACTTTGGTTTTTGGCCTGGGGATTTTTGTGGTGTTACTCCCGGCAGTATTGGGGGTAGCTTTTGTATCCAAATTTTTGTTTCGCTATCACGACTGGATTTATATTTTTGGCGGAGTGGTCATGCTTTTGGTGGCAGTGGCTACTTTTTTCAATATCAAAATGCCCATGCCCAATTTGCCCGGGTTGCAGGTGGGCAAGAGAACGGATATATTATCAATTTTTATTTTGGGAATTTTTTCCGGTATTACATCGGCCTGCTGCGCGCCGGTTTTGGTGGGCATTTTAACTTTGACTTTTCTCTCTCCCAGTTTTTTTGGGGCACTGCTTATTGGAGCGATGTATGTTTTAGGCATGGTTACCCCTTTGCTGTTGATGTCCATATTTTTGGAAGGCAAAGTTAATAAACTGACGGTTCTTAGGAGACCGGTTTTTGGCAAAATAATTTTAAGTAATTTAATCGCTTCCCTGGCATTTTTCGCAACCGGTGTAACTATTTTGTGGTTATCCTGGACAGGCAGATTATCTTCTTCAGGAATGGATCAGTTTACCAAACTTATCCAAAATGCCGGCGGCTATGTTAATGAAATGATGGGCAACAATTTAGTGATCAATATACTTTTTCTTATTTTGGTTGGATACTTTATTTATTGGATTATTAAAAGGAGGTGAGAAAAAATGTTAAATGCTAAAGCATTTGCTAACGCCGCTTCAGCAGTGATGGCCGTCTGGGTGGTGGCTTGCGCCGCGCTGTCTTTTATCGCGCCGGAATTGCTATTTAGCGTGGCCCAGTCTTGGATGCACACTGTTAATCTGGAAACGGTTAAAGCCACATTCAGTCCTGATTTGGGAGGGTTACTTATGGGGTTTGTCAGCGCAGTCGGTTTAACCTGGATAACAACTTACGCTATAATTTCTTTATATAACAAATGGGCCAAATCATAAGGTCAATAGTGAGAAACTTGATACTTAAAGTTGTCATATTTGCTATAGCTTTTTTGGAGCCGCTTTATCTAAGAAAGGAGGATAGTTTATGAGTATGGATAAAATTATTGTTACTATTCTAGGACTTGTGGGGATAGCCTTTACCTTTTGGTTTTTTCTGATGAAAAGGGAGAAAGAGGTTGGTGTGGAAAATGAGGTAGATATCACTGTCAGTGGGGGGTATTCACCAGAGGTGATTTCAATAAAGAAGGGGAAGCTGACAAAAATTAACTTTTTAAGAACCGATCCAACTGATTGCCTGGAGGAAGTAGTATTAGGAGATTTTAAAATCAGAAAGCAACTGCCTTTAAATCAGAAAGTCACAGTGGAAATTACTCCCACAAAAACGGGTGAGTTTAAGTTTACTTGTGGTATGAACATGTTTCATGGAAAGATAGTAGTCAGATGAACGAAGTTAAAAAGACATTTCCCATCAAAGGTATGCATTGTGCCTCTTGTGTCAGGGTGATCGAGAGAGCTCTTGACAGATTGGATGGAGTGCAACAAGCAACTGCTAATTTAGCAACCGAAAAAGCTACTATTTTATATGATGCGGACAAAGTAAACGAGCAGCAGATTGCTGATGCCATTTCCGGTGTGGGGTATCAAGTGGCAAATGAGCAAAGTACGGATCAGGAAAAACAGTCGAAGCAAAAAGAGCTTAATAATTTAAGAAGTAAAGTGATAGTTGCTCTTTTTTTGGGAGGTTTGATTGTTTGGGGATCTTTCCCGGGACTTATGCAATTTGCCCCAGGCGTTTTGAAAAATTCTTGGGTGCAACTTGTTTTGGCAACAATTGTGCAATTTTGGGCTGGTTTGTCATTTTATCAAGCCACCATACCTGCGCTGCGCCATCGAACTGCCAATATGGACACACTGGTGGCTATTGGCACAACCGTAGCCTATGGATACTCGGCTTTTGTAACTATTTTTCCTCAAATGGTGGCAGAGTTGGGAATAAAGCCAGAACCATATTTTGATGTGGCCACCATTATTATTGGGTTAATTTTGCTGGGCAGATTCTTGGAAGCCAAAGCTAAAGCCGGGACATCTGAAGCTATTAAGAAGTTAATTGGCTTGCAGGCCAAAACAGCCAGGGTGGTAAAAAACGGTAAAGAAGTGGATGTGCCGATTTCCGATGTGGTGGCGGGAGATGTAATCCGGGTGAGGCCGGGGGAGAAAATTGCGGTTGATGGGATAATTCTGGAAGGGCAAAGTAGTGTCGATGAATCAATGGTAACAGGTGAAAGCATCCCGGCTGATAAAAAAGAAAAAGATGTTGTTATCGGAGGAACCATCAACAAGACCGGGACGTTTCTATATAAAGCCACCAAAGTGGGAGCAGACACCATGCTTTCACAAATTATCAAGCTTGTCCAGGAAGCACAAGCCAGCAAGGCTCCGATTCAACGGTTAGTAGATTTAATCTCCTCATATTTTGTGCCCGCTGTTTTAATGCTGGCCATCGTGACATTTGTCGTCTGGTATATATTTGGACCTACTCCGGCATTTTTGTATGCCATGCTAAATGCCATCGCGGTTTTAATTATTGCCTGTCCTTGCGCCATGGGTTTGGCCACACCTACTGCCATTATGGTGGGAACCGGAATCGGAGCCCAGAATGGGATTTTGATCAAAGATGCCCAGAGTTTGGAAACTGCCCACAAAATTGATACCATTATCTTTGATAAAACCGGAACTTTAACTAAAGGTAAGCCAGTGGTGACAGATATAGCGGGAAATGTGTTACAAGAGGCTGCATCTTTGGAAAAGGTTTCAGAACATTCTTTAGCAGAGGCGATTGTCCAAAAAGGGGAGGAAGAGAAAATAAAATTTTTGCCTGTTGGTAGTTTTGAAGCTATACCCGGTCATGGAGTCATGGGGGTTGTGGGGGGGAAGAAGGTGGTTTTGGGAAACAGAAGGTTGATGGAGAAAGAAGCAATTGACATTAAAAAATACGAAAAAGAAATGGAAAGACTGGAAAATGAAGGAAAAACAGTCATGATGTTGGTTGTAGACGGAAAGTTAGCAGGTCTTATAGCAGTGGCAGATACTTTAAAAAATACCGCTAAAGAAGGTGTGAGAAAGTTAGAGAATTTGGGAATTGAAACAATTATGATAACTGGGGATAACCAAAGGACAGCTGCTGCCATAGCAAAACAACTGGGTATAAAAAGGGTTTTAGCAGGAGTTCTTCCTGATCAGAAAGAAGAAGAGGTGAGGAAAATCCAAAAGGAAGGTAAAATGGTGGCCATGGTGGGGGATGGTATAAACGATGCGCCGGCCCTGGCTGCAGCAGATATAGGGATTGCCATGGGAACAGGCACTGATGTAGCAATTGAATCAGCCGGTATCACCTTGATCAATAAAAATTTAACGTCTGTAGTAACTGCTATTGAGCTTTCTAAAAAAACCTTAAGGACCATTAAATTAAACCTTTTTTGGGCTTTCGGGTATAATGTGATATTGATACCTGTGGCAATGGGAGTTTTATATCCCAATTTTGGGATTTTGCTAAATCCCATTTTTGCTTCCGCTGCCATGGCTTTAAGTTCAATATCGGTAGTGAGTAACTCATTATTGTTGAAAAAAGTAAAGATATAGTATGGATTTGTGGCTAATATTTTTAACCGGTTTAACTGTGGGAGGATTAACCTGCCTGGCTGTGCAGGGGGGACTTTTGGCCTCAACTATTGCTGTCAGAGAAGAGGAAGATTTAGAAGAGGGAAGTAGGAGAAAACACAATCTTCTACCGATTTTATCATTTCTTGCCACCAAAATTATTGCTTATACTGTGTTAGGTTTTATCTTGGGGGCTTTTGGGGGAGCGTTGGCTTTATCTGACAGCGCCAGGATTCTGATGCAGTTTTTGGCCGGAGCTTACATGATTGCCATAGCCTTGAATTTGTTAAACATTCACCCCATTTTTAAATATGTGGTAATCCAGCCGCCGCGGTTTTTAACCAGGATGGTCAAAAATACGACCAGAAGCAAAGATATTTTCGCTCCCGCGCTTTTGGGAGCTTTGACTGTTTTTATTCCCTGTGGTACCACTCTGGCCATGGAAGCTTTTGCCATCTCTTCAGGAAGTCCGATTCTAGGGGCTGCCATTATGGCAACATTTACCTTAGGTACAATCCCCTTATTCTTTGGTTTGGGATTCTTAACTACCACCTTGGGTGATACTTTTAAAACAAAATTTTTTAAACTGGCCGGGGTGTTGGTTTTATATTTAGGGATAACTTCTTTTAACGGAGCGCTGGTTCTGGCTAATTCTCCGGTGACTTTGCAAACAGTCAGAGATGCTATTCCTATTTACATTGATTTATCTGGTGAAGGGTCTATGGGGCAATCCTTTGTTCAGCTCCAAGACGGGATCCAGGTAGTGGATATTGCTATTTCTCCCACCAGTTATTATCCCAATTATATTCAGGTGGAACAGGGGATACCGGTGAGATTAAACTTACAATCAAATGGAGGTTTGGGATGCACTTCCCAGTTTAGAATACCAACCTTGGGTATCAGTAAAAACATTCCCCAAAACGGCACAGCCCAGATTAACTTTACCCCTTCCATGAAAGGAAAACTCACTTTTACCTGTTCCATGGGGATGTATAGTGGGATTATTGATGTGATATGAAAAAGAAGTTTAAAATTTTAGATATGCATTGTTCCTCTTGTGCCTTAACAATAGACATGGATTTGGAAGATCTGGATGGGGTTAAAAAATCTCAAACCAGTTATGCCAGGCAAGAGCTGGAGGTGGAATTTGATCCTGCAAAAGTGACTGATGAGCAAATTTTGGAAACTATTAAACAATCTGGCTATACAGCTAATCCCGTTTAACTTATGTTAAACTAAGGTTAATGTTTGATTTAATTTCCATTGGTGATGCAGTGATTGATACTTTTGTGCCTTTGACTGATGCCCATGTCCATTTTGATGAGAAGTTAAGGGAACTTTGTTTGCGTTATGGAGACAAAATACCCGTAGGGGATTCGGTGGTACAGGTAGCAGGTAATGCTGCCAATTCCAGCGTAGGATCTGCCCGACTAAAATTAAATACAGCTGCCTATATTAATGTGGGAGGGGATCATGACGGAGCGCGAATTAAAGATCATTTAAGGCAGGAGGGAGTAGATACCAGATATGTGATAGTGAACAAAAATTTACCTTCTAATCATCATGTGGTGTTAAATTATAAAGGAGAGCGGACCATTTTGATTTTCCACCAGCCCTGGAAATATCATTTGCCTGACCTGGATAAATCCCGCTGGGTATATTTTACCTCCCTATCTCCTACTTTTGTTAAATCAAATATTGTTGACCAATTGATAAATTATCTGGAAAGAAGCGGGGCCAAAATGCTCTATAATCCCGGCACTTTTCAAATTAAACTGGGGGTTCGGAAAAACCCACGGCTTTTATCTTTAACAGAAATTTTTATTGTTAATCTGGAAGAAGCCAAAATTATTTTGGGGCACGGTGAGGGAGCAGACATTTCTGTTAAAAAACTGCTTCGGGGTATTTGTGATCTTGGCCCCAAGATGGCAGTTGTAACAGATGGGGAAAAAGGATCATATGGATATGACGGCGCAAATTACTATCATTTGGGAGTGTTTCCCGCCAAACTAGTGGAAATGACAGGGGCAGGAGACGCCTTTGCCACAGGTTTACTGGCTGGACTTTTTTATGGTAAAGATCTGCCGGAAGCCATGCGTTGGGGAGCAGCCAATGGAGCTTCGGTGGTGGAGAAGATCGGTCCCCAACCCGGGCTTTTAACATATTCCCAAATGCAGGAAAATTTAAAAGAAAATTCTAAAATTACGGTCAAAGAAATTTGAGAAATATCAGATTTCCCAATAAAAGCGCGGTAATTAAAGGATCGGCAAAAGAAACGGATGAAATTAAAAATGCCGCGATTGCCACAACCCCCCCAAACATAATCTGATATTTTTTAATATATGGAGTAGTCATGGGTTCAGGTAACATCACCAGAGCAAAGAATAATATCGTGGGGTCAAAAAAAGAATTCTTAAAAATTATTCCATAGGTAAGCAGGAAGGAAAAAATGGTCAAATGGCGTCTCATTTTTTTGATGGAAACAAAAGCAGGAGTCAATAGAACTAAAAAGAAAATTAAGTTTTGAGGAAATGTTTGAAATGACACAGCCCACCAGGAAACTCCTGTTTGAAAAATAAATGATGTCAGGATTAAACCGAATCCGGCAGGGTTAAATATATGCCTTCCGGAAAATCTTAAGAAATTTTTGGAAAACATGGCCAAAATCCCCGCAAGAATGGGTATATATAAGGGTAAATTAGGATCTGTCAGCAGTGCTATGATTAGTCCTGAAACTAAGGCCGCTGAAAGTAAAAAAGAGGGTTGATGGCGAAGCTTGGTAAAAATAAAATCAGAGATTAAAGTTGAAGATAAAGCTAAAAATAAAATACTAACCTTTGATAAGGAAAAATCATGCCATAATGCCGTGAGATAAATCAGCAAAAGAAAACCGGCTATTTGCATCTTGGGAATTTTCAAAAGAGTACTCATAAATTTATGGTATCATAAAAATATGGCCAAAGCGGTGATAACTCGCAAAATTCCCGGCAATGGAATAAAGATGCTGCAGGAGGCAGGGTATGAGGTGGTAGTTTCACCTCATGATCGGGCACTGGAGCGACAGGAGTTACTTAATTTTATTCAGGGAGCTGATGGGGTAGTCTCGATGCTCACTGATAAAATTGACGAGGAATTCATCAACTCTGCCGGCCCTAGTTTAAAAATTGTGGCTAATTTTGCTGTTGGCACAGATAATTTAGACCTCCCTGCTCTCTCGTCGCACAATATAGTGGCTACTAACACTCCCGATGTTTTAACAGAAGCGGTGGCAGAGCACACTTTTGCCCTATTAATGGCCATTTCCCGGCGCATTGTGGAAGCTCACAAACTGGCTCAAACTCAATCTAGTCAGTTTGGCCCAGAGGTGATGTTGGGGACTGAACTCAAAAGTAAAACTCTGGGAGTTTTGGGTCTGGGCAGGATTGGCGGAAGGGTAGCTGAAATTGGCAAAGCCATGGGTATGGAAATTATTTATTATGATATTAAACAAAACAGTGAATTTGAACAAAAAGTAGGAGCTACTTTTAAAGCTACACCTGAAGAACTGCTAAAAGAAGCTGATTTTGTGTCTGTTCATGTTCCCCTACTGGATTCTACTAAACATTTAATAAATACTGAAAGATTGGCTATGATGAAAAAAACAGCCTATCTGATTAATACTTCCAGAGGTCCGGTGGTCGACGAGGCTGCTTTAGTCGAAGCTTTGAGAAATGGAACAATCAAAGGTGCAGCCTTGGATGTAGGAGAAACTGAACCCAACTGGGCAGATGGTTTGATAGATTTACCCAATGTGGTGTTAACTCCTCATATTGCTTCGGCAACTTTAGAGGCCCGCTCTGCCATGGGAGAACTGGCCGCCAAAAATATCATGGCAGTTTTATCTGGACAGTCTCCCTTAACCCCTGTAAAATTAAAATAATATGGAACCTTATGATGTCATTATTATTGGTGGAGGGCCGGCGGGAGTGGCAGCAGCAGTTTATACTGCCCGCAAAAAGTTAAAAACACTTCTTTTGGCTGATTCTTTTGGAGGACAATCTGTTGTGGCTGCAGATATTCAAAACTGGATTGGGGATGCTCATATATCGGGTATTGATTTAGCCAAAAAACTGGAGACACATGTTCGGTCTTTCTCCGAGGTGGAAATAAAAACAGAAAAGGCAACTTTGGTGCGGTACACTTCGTCCACCTTCGAGGTGTCAACGAATAGTGGGATTTATACCAGTAAATCTATTATTTTGGCATCGGGGGCCAGAAGAAGAAAACTGGGTATTCCCGGCGAAGATCAATTTGAGGGCAAAGGTGTGTCCTATTGCTCCACTTGTGATGCTCCCCTATTTGTGGGTAAAAAAGTAGCCGTTGTGGGTGGGGGTAATTCCGGCCTGGAAGCAGTTTTGGATTTATTTCCTTATGCCACGGAAATTTATCTGCTGGATCGGGGGGAAGCTATTAAGGGCGATCCTTCTACTTTGGAAGAAATCAAGAAAAACCCCAAGCTAAAAGAGATTATTTTAAATGCGCAAACTAAAGAGATAGTAGGTGAGACTTTGGTAACCGGACTAAAGTATATGGTCAATGGTCAGGAAAAACTGCTGGATATAGGAGGAGCGTTTGTGGAAATTGGCTCGGTCCCCAATTCGGAAATGGTCAAAGATCTGGTGCAATTAAATGAACATTCAGAGGTAATGATTAATTTTCAGCATGCCCGCACCTCCCATCCGGGAGTTTTTGCCGCGGGAGATGTGACTGATGATCCATACAAACAAAATAACATCTCGGCCGGGGATGGAGTCCGAGCAGCTTTGGCCTGTTATAGCTATTTGCAAAACCGGGAAAAACAAAGCCCAGCAGCGGAGAAAAATAATGCCTAGTTTCTGGAAAAGGTGGAAATACCCGTATCTAACTGCAGTTTTAATTTCAGTTCTTCTGGCCATTATTCTGGCTCAAAACCAAACTTTTAAAGATTGGTTACTTAATTTAGGTTCCTGGGAATATATTGGGGCCCTCCTTGCCGGCATGATTTTTGTATCTTCTTTTACCGCAGCCATCTCCATAGTAGTGATTGCCATTATGGCTCAAAATATTAACCCCATGGCGCTGGGGCTTATTGGCGGAGTCGGAGCGGTGATGGGAGATTATTTAATTTTTAAGCTGGTGCGCTCGCACTTGCAGGATGAGCTGGCCTTGCTTTTTGGCAAAGATGGCACCTCATATGTTAAAACTTTACTCCGCTCCAAATACATTGCTTGGACTCTGCCTGTTATTGGAGTTTTTATCATTGCCTCTCCTTTGCCGGACGAACTGGGGGTATCCCTTTTGGGCTTTTCCAAAATCTCCGAAGCCAGATTTATTTTAATTTCCTATTTATCCAATGCGGTAGGAATCTTGATGGTGGCATCAGTGGCGAAGGTGATATCATAAAGACATGAGATTAGGTCAT
>CAZVEX010000001.1:0-192519 GCA_964625535.1 uncultured Gammaproteobacteria bacterium | reverse complement strand
CAGCCACGGCAAAAAGGGAAAAGAAAAACATGATCAGCCAGGTTTTGAAAATATTGGAACTTCGATGATCCCATGCAGTATTAACAGTAGCCATGTGCATATTTTAGCACATTTTAATCAATAATCTAAACCAGAACTGGCTGGAAGAGGAATAAATTTTCTTTTTACCGCTCTTAAAACAGCTGGTACTGCTTCCACTCCCAAATTAACTGCCATCTTAAAACCGATCCCGGCCAGAATATCTACGTGTGCCAGAGCATAAGCAGTAACATTTGAAGCTAAATCTGCTACAATAGACCCATATAACCTCCAATTAGTTACAGTTTCATCTTGTCTTGTAAACGTTTCACTTAGTGGAATCACTACATGAAGAAAAACTGATAACCCTCCAGAAACTCTCGCATTAGCCAAAGACGGCTTCCTCCAGCTTACACCAAGTTCAGCATCCCTGATTTCTTGATAAGCTTCTATTCCCAGAGCTCTTGTTAAAAAATTTCCTTCTTTTCTTTCAGCACCCACCTCAAAACTTAACCTCCACATCTTTTTTCTCTTCTTCTGATGCTTTGAAAAAGTCTTCTTTTTGGAAGTTAAACCACTGGCCAACCATTTTGGAAGGAAATTGTTCCAGGGAATTGTTTAGATCCAGCACATTGGTGTTATAAAATTGCCTGCTGGCTGCCACTTTGGTTTCAGTATCTGATAGCTCATCTTGCAAAGCTTTAAAATTTTCCGAAGCTTTTAGATTGGGATAGTTCTCTGCCACTGCAAACAAGGATTTTAAGGCTCCGGTCAACATATTATCCGCACTTGCAGCTTCGTGTGGGTTTTTAGCATTCATTAAAGAAGTTCGGGCTTTTGTCACCTCTTCCAGTACCCCTTTTTCGTGTTTTACATAACCCTTAACCGCTTCCACCAAGTTAGGGATTAAAGATGATCTTCTTTTGAGCTGTACATCAATTTGAGACCAAGCCTCCCGGACTCGGTTGCGCAAAGACACTAAAGAATTAAAAGTCACCAGCAGCCATAAAACTATTAAAACAACTCCGCCAATCAGAATATAAGTTATCATGATTAAATATTAAACCATTTGGCGAATTTTGTAAAGTCCCATGAGTTCACAATATCTTTTTTTTCTGCCCAGCCGCGGCGTGCCACTGACACCCCGAACTTCATGTTATCCATCTGCGACACCTCATGAGCGTCGGTATTGATCACAAATTTCACGCCACATTTGAGGGCTTCCCGAACCAAATCATCCCTTAAATCCAACCGGTTAGGATATCCGTTTATTTCCAAAAGCTTGCCAATTTTAGCGCAATACTTAAAAATTGTTTCCCAATCCGCCTCGCTCGACTCCCTCTCGTTTAACAATCTGCCGGAAGGATGGGAGATTATATCCACATGAGGATTTTGTAGAGCTTGCATAAGTCTTTTGGTTATCTCATCTTTTGAGCCTCGGTGGCCGGAATGGATACCTGCAATGCAATAATCCAAAGTTTCCAAAGCCTCATCAGGCACGCTTAAAGTTCCATCACCCACAATATCAATTTCGAGTCCATTTAGTACTCGAGTACTTTTTGTATCCTTTATTACAGATTGAATATATTTTGTCCTCTTTTGAACCCATTTAATAATTTCTTCTTTACTAACAGCAGTAAATCCAGGAGGATGGTCGGAAATACCCACATATTCATATCCCAAGTCTACGGCTTTTTTAATCATGTCTTCTATGGAATCAACTCCCGGCCCGTGCGAAGGATTTTTAATGGGATAATTGGAATGCAAATGCAAATCTCCACGAATTTCCTTTATTTCCACCAGTTTCGGAAGCTTGTGATTTAAAGCTACCTCAATTTCTCCAGTATCCTCTCTAATCTCCGGCGCAGGCACATCCATCTCCAGTAATTTATAAAATTCTTCTTCTGTCTTAACCTTTATTTTTTCCGATAAAGACAAACCCCTGTCTTGAGCAAGTTGCCGAAGATGGATATTATGGGCTTTGGAGCCTGTAAAATGCTGCAAGAGTGCCCCGTAACTATCCGGTTTACCAACCAAAAGGTCTACCTGTATTCCGCTTGAAAGAATCACAGTAGCCTTATTTTCACCCTGATCAACCACTCTTTTAACTCCCGGCATCTGACAAAAATAATTAACCGCTTCTTTGGGATTCTTTGAAGCCACTGAAAAATCCAAATCACCTACTGTTGCTACCATTCTCCGGAGCGACCCTAATGGATGAGCTTGCAAGACATCTTTGGATTTTTTAAGATATTGCAATATTTTGTCTGCTTGAGCGCCGGCATATGGCAAAAGCATCCTATTACCCTGTTGACTTAACTCGCCCAGCCCGGTCATAATTTTTTGGCCGATTTTTGCAGAGAAACCTTTTTGCGCCAGCGATCCCGATTTAATACCTTTTCTCAAATCATCCAGGCTTTCCACACCTAGTCCGGCAAGTTCCATGGCGGTTTTTGGGCCAACTCCCGGAATGTCCAACATAGCAAAAACCGCCTCCGGAATCCCTTTCTTAACACCTTCAAAATGCGCAACTTGACCTTTGGTAAAAAGCTCTTCCAAATAACCCCTAATTTTTTCTCCCAAACCGGGAATTTCATCAAGCTTTCCTTCTTCCCATAAATCTTTTATCTCGGAAGTAGAATGTTCAACTGCATCCGCGGCATTCTCATAAGCTCTAATTTGAAACAAGTTGCCCTGTTTTTTAATGGTATAGGCAGCAGCCACTCCCCGCAAGATTTTGGCAACCTGTTGATTAGAGAGATCCATGATGCTAATATATCACAGTTGGGGCCGTAGTGAACCGGTCATCACGTCTCCCTGTCACGGAGAAGATAGCGGGTTCGATTCCCGTCGGCCCCGCATTTACCCTCTTGACAATTATTGCGCAATGGTTTAAAAAACAATTGAACAATCTGCTCAAGTCAAACTGCCCCTTAAACAAATGGCAAAGAAATCTTCTGAAATAAAACCGGAGCAAGCAAGCAAAGGCTCTTACTGGAATAAAATAAACCAGGAAACCCAATCAAACCAATCCAAATTGAGCATGGTCCTGGGAGCTTTGATTATCTTGGTGGCAGGAGTGCTAATCTTTAATTACTTTAACAAGGGCAAAGAAGATTTAGGCCCTGCACAACAAACCACAAAGGAAGAAGCGGATGTTACTCCGGAAAATCTTCCCGGTCAATACACGGTCAAAGAGGGAGACACCCTTTTTACTGTTGCCGAGAAATATTATCAGGATGGTTACAAATACAACGAAATCGTTAAGGAAAATCGCTTAACTGATGAAAATGCCATAGAAGTAGGCCAGGTATTGCAAATTCCCAAACTGGAAGTGGTAGCAGAAGTTGGAGAAGGAACAGGGGGTGGAAATACCACCATTTGGGGGCCAAGAATTGAAGGCGATAGCTACACTGTGGTTGAAGGCGACTGGCTCTCCACTATTGCCGCCAGAGCTTACGGCGACATTATGGCCTATCCCAAACTGGCAGCTGCCAATGACATCCAAAATCCCGATCTGATTTTACCCGGCCAAGTCTTAAAAATCCCCCGCTAACCAATCTTTGTTTGTGCTATCATAAAAGCATGCCGCTTGCGCACAACCAAAAAAATTACATCAGGAAAAATATTAGAAAAGAAAGCCTCTCTGCGATTGCTCAACAAATCAAGGCAGACGAAAAAGAAGTTATTGATTACCTAAAAAAACGCTGGGGAGAGGAGAAAATACAAAATTTTATCAACAAACCACTCCCTGAAAGTAAGTCAAATGACTGGTTCAAAAACCACCGGATCCCGATTCTCCTCCTGATTTTTCTTATTATAGCAACTTATGCCAACTCCCTAAATAACGCATTTCTCTCCGATGATATAGCGGAAATAGCCAAAAATCCCGATGTGGGACGGTTTAGCTACATCTTCACCCACCCTTTCGGCTTTATCCGGCTGATCCTCAACTGGATGGCATATCAAATAGGCGGCCTAACACCTATCTTTTTCAGGCTGATCAATGTTTTCTTTCATTCCGGAAACGTATTTTTGATTTATATTTTATTTAATTTGCTCTATTCTTCAAGAAAATTGGGGTTTATTGTAGCGGCCATTTTTGCCGTCCATCCGGCCATCTCCGAAGCAGTAGTTTGGATTTCCGGCGGAACATACCCGCAGTATACATTCTTTTTCCTGCTTGCTTTTATTCTATATATTCTGGCCAAACGCAAAACCTGGTTTTACTGGCTTTCGGTAGTGGTATTTTCTTTTAGCTTTATGTCCCATCCTGTCATGCCACTTGCTTTATTTTTGGTCTTTCCTCTTTATGAATTCGTTTTTGGGAATATCAAGAAAAATTGGCTAAAAGCTATTCCTTACCTTGCTCTTTCTATTGCTTATGTGTTTATTAATCTGGGAGCTTTGCCCGAGCGCACTACCACCTTGCAATCCGTTCACTATCAGGAAAAAGGCACCGACAATATATTTCTGGTTGTTCCAATTGCCATCTCCTCCTATTTTGAGCTGATCTTCTGGCCGGCGGTTTTAACCCTTTACCATTCGGAGCTGGCGTTTGGTGTTTTCCAGCTAGCTGTAAGAGCTTTAGTTACCCTGGCATTTTTTGCCTCCATTTTTATCTTTTTAAGAAAAGAGCGATCTGTCTTTTTCTGGCTTTGCTTTTTTATCCTGGCCCTCTCCCCAACTTTAAATCCCTTTAGATGGAACTGGATTGTGGCTGAAAGATATCTTTATTTACCCTCTTTGGGGATTTTTGCTCTTGTCGCCATTGGACTTCTCAAATTCAAAAAATACAAATGGGCGATTATTCTGCTGTTTGCCGTGATGCTGGCCGCCTTATCCGCCAGAACAATCCTGCGAAACATTGACTGGAAAAATGAAGATAATTTGTGGATAGCGGCAGGTAAAACTTCGCCGTCTTCTCCCAATAATCACAATAATCTTGGGGATGTTTATGGAAGAAGAGGGGATAAACAAAAAGCCTTGCAGGAATTCCAAACAGCCATTGCCCTAAAACCCGATTACGGCGACGCTTATCACAATCTGGCCAATACCTACCGGGAAATTGGAGAGCTTGATAAAGCATTGGAAAATTACCAGATGGCCACTCGGTTTAACCCTAATCTTTGGCAATCATACCAAAATACGGCCGCTATTTATTATGATAAAGCAAAGTTCGAGCTGGCCATTGAAAACATTCAAAAAGCTCTTTCCGTTGCTCCCAAAATTCCCAATCTGTGGAACAATTTGGGCATTTTGTATCTCACTCTAGGGGAGAAACAACAGGCTAAGCAAGCTTTTGAGCAGGCTTTAAATCTTGATCCAAGCAATCAAATAGCCAGGCAGGGGCTGGTGGAAGCTGGTAAATAGATGGAGCCGGCCGAGAGAATCGAACTCTCAACTCCTACTTTACGAAAGTAGTGCTCTACCATTGAGCTAGGCCGGCAGAGCGGGTAAGGGGAGTTGAACCCCTGTCTTCACCTTGGGAAGGTGACGTTGGACCGCTCAACTATACCCGCAACAGCTGCTATTTTACCAGAGATTATGATAAGATAAAATTACCTCACACATGTCTGCAAGATATAAATTAAGATCGGCCAGAAGGCTGTCTAAAAAAGCCAAAAGAAGATTTATATTTACCCTGTTTCTTTCTCTGCTTTTAATTTTCGCCACTGTAACCTGGGTACTGCCTGCTTTTATTAACGGGCTCTCTTTTGTAATAAATTTTATCAAACCGGACTCTGCACCCATCTCCAAATCCATCAAAACTTCTCTGGCTCCTCCTGTCTTAAATATCCCGTATGAAGCAACCAACTCCGGCCAAATCAATATCAAGGGATATGCTACTCCCAAAAGCCAGGTGATAATCTTTGTTGATGAAAGGGAAGCCAATGAGACACAAAGCCTGGATGATGGCAGCTTTGAGCTAAAAAATATTTCTTTAAATTTGGGGAGCAACTTAATCTTTGGCAAAACCAAAGAGGGAGATGTGGAAAGCCTACCCTCAAAAACCATCAAAGTTTTTTATGACAGCGAAAAGCCAACCTTGGAAATTTACGAACCCGGCGATAATACAGAGGTTCAGGGAGACAAAAAAATCAAGGTTTCCGGCAAGACCGAAGCGCAGGCCAAAGTTTTCGTCAACGATATACAGGCAATTATCAACTCAGACGGCACTTTTTCGCTGGATTATCCTCTAAATGAGGGTGAAAATATTTTAACCATCAAGGCAGAAGATGAGGCTAAAAACTTAACTGAAATTCAAAGAAGAGTAATTTTCAAATGAGTATTTTTGCCTGGATCTTGACACTTTCCATTGTAGCCGGCCAGCTCGTTCGCGTCCCCCTTGGTCCGGGAGCTATTACCCTGCTGGATCTTATGGTTTTGACATTTGTGATCTTTTATCTTCTCAAATTCAGGTTCAAGTTTCAAAAAACCCCCTCTTACATCAAGTCCGCTTTTTTATTCATTGCAGTTGCTTCCCTATCGCTACTCCTTACTCCTTTACAACTAACTTTCCAGGATAGGGCAGTAAGTTTTTCCTATACTTTGAGATTTATGCTAATAATTTTGTCCGGTTGGATCATTGCCCAGGGTGCCTTAAAAAAACAGATATTTGAGGTCTTGAAACTGGCCGGAGTGGCCCTGGCTATTTTGGGTATTTTGCAGGTTGTCCTTTTGCCAGATCTTGTTTTTTTGGAAACTTTAGGCTGGGATCCACATTTTTTTCGGGTAGCCTCCACCTTTTTAGATCCTAACTTTACCGGGGCTTTTTTGGTCTTAACACTAATGCTAGTCAGAAAGAACTATGCCATGTTTACAATGGTTTATCTGGCGCTTTTGCTAACCTTTTCTAGATCAAGTTATGGCATGTTTTTTATTAGTTTCAGCGCTTTGGCATTTCTTTTAAGGTCCTTGAGACTGCAGCTGCTAACTCTTGCTCTTTTTGCAGGACTTCTACTTGGTTTTTTTCTTTATAGCCGCTTTATTGAGCTACCCAGAGGTATCAACAGAAGCGCTTCGGCCTCTTTTAGAATCAATACCTGGAAGCAGGGCTGGCAGCTTGTTGAAAAACATCCTGTCTTGGGAGTGGGCTTTAATGCCTACCGCTACGCCATCAGAGAATTTAAGCTCGCTGATATGCAATTTTTACAAAGCCACGGATCATCCAGTAATGATTCCTCCCTGCTGTTTGTGTTAGCCACCACCGGAGCTTTAGGTTTGTTAAGCTATATACTTTTCTTATTCTGGCTCATCAAGTCTCGAAAGATGATTTTATTGCCGGCAGTTTCCGGTCTTCTGTTTCACAGCCTCTTTGCCAACAGTTTGTTTTTTCCGTCCATTCTGCTTTGGCTTATTCTTGCAGTAACTGTTGATAAAGCTGATTCAACCTCTTAGCCGACTTTTGCCAGGAAAATTTTTGGGCCTGTTTTAACCCTTTGGCAATCATTTGTTTTCTTAAATTTTCGTTGTTAAATACGGAAATTAAGGCTTTTTTCAAACTGTCTTTGCTGGTTGGGTCAATGTAGCGCGCAGCATTCCCACCCACCTCGGGCAAAGAGGCGGTATTGGCACAAATCACCGGAGTACCGCAAGCTAAAGCTTCAAGCACAGGGATACCAAAACCCTCGTAAAAAGAAGGGTAAGTCATACAGATTGCCCCCTGATAAAGATAGGACAAATCGCCGTCTTCCACAAAACCAGTAAGCTTAATTTTATCAGGATGTTTTTTGGCAAAATCAAAAATCTCCTTGTTTCCCCAGCCTGGCCCTCCTGCCAAAACCAGTTGATTTTTAAGACCCGTTTCCAAAAAAGCCTCAATGAGCATGCGGATATTTTTCCGGGGTTCCAAAGTGCCAACCGACAAAAAATAATCTTCTTTGAGCCAGTACTTTTGTAAAACATTTTTAACGCCTTGAGGATTTGATCTCGGTTTAAATTGCGATGAGGCGGCCGGATAAATTACTTCAATGCGGCGTGAAGGGGCAAAATCCATAAAATCCCTTTTTGAATTTTGAGAAATAGTAACTACCAAATCGGCATTTTCTTTAACTACATTAAGTCTTAACCGATCAAGCTGAACGGTTTTTTGCTGGTGCCAGCGAGGATACAAAATTGGCGTCATATCAAAAACAGTTGCCACCTTTTTACCTTTTTTTTGAGGCGGAAAATACCAGTTAAAGTTGTGAAATAAATCAACAGGACCAACTAATTTTTCAATGGGAGGAAAATTTATTTTTTGCCAGAGTAAAAATGTTGTTCTAAAAGCTCTTGCCGGCATTCTGTAAATTTTCATCTCTACATTAGAATAATTTTTAAAGGGTAAATTTTTTAAGTAATCAAACGTGGAGAATGTGGCTATACCAAAAAGGATAAATTTATCTTCTCTGTTTATTTTTAGAAGAGCATTGATTAACTGATAAGTATAGTTAGCGATACCTGTTTTCTGTCTATCATTTAATACGGATATGTCTATACCAATTTTCATGAATTATTTTTCAAAAACAGCAAAATACTCTGTAGGTAACTTGCTTTTGGGAAGAATAAAAAACACTAATTTCCGTAATATCTTCTTTAGGAAGACAGAACCGGTAAATAAGGCCAGGAAAATAGTTTCATTATAAAGGGGGTGTATTTTCTCGCAATGGGTCAATCTTAACCCGACGTTTTTTGCTAATTTCTTAAGATCCTTTTCCTCGTACTCTCTAAGATGGGATTTATCCAGGTAATGCCTGAATATTACCCCACTTTGTTCAAGAAAAGTATCAACTTGTCTTGGAACTATGATGAGAATTCTTTTAGCTGTTACTCTTTTTGCCTCCTTGAGTAATTTTACGTCATCTCTATGTTCCAAAACATCAAATAAAAAACTTGTGTCAAACTGGTTTTCCCAAAAGGGCAATTTTTCTATTTTGTCTTTTATAAAATTACCTCTAAAGGTTTCTTTGGCTTTATCGATAAACTTGCTCACAAAATCTACCCCTGTGCCTTCATAACCTTTTGATGTAACATAATCAACATATAATCCAACCCCACAGCCGATATCTAAAATGCTTTTTCCCACCGTATACCTGTCGATAAGCCTTAATCTCTCCTGATCTGGCTTTGAGTTTTCTCCCCACCCAAAATAAGAAGCAGAATTCAAATAATAATAAGGCGATTTTCTATCCATGCTTAAAAACTAATCTCTTAATAAAAATTAGTACGATTGCAGTGCTTAATACATCAGATGCCACAGTAATCCAAGAGGCCCCTAAAAAACCGAACCTGGGGATAAAGATCAGATTTAGAATGATATTAGAACATAGCGGCAAAAGCGAAATTAAAATTACCTGTTTGAGATATTTGTCTGTAGAAAGTAAAATCTGCGAAAGGGGTACATAAATAAATATAAAGGGAATTGCTAGAGAGAGAATTCTGATTACTTCTATAGAAGGTAAATAATTTGGCAGGAAAAATCTGATAAAGGGAGGCAGAATTAAATTATATGCAATAAAAACTAAAACCGACAGAAACACCATTATTTTAATGCTTTGGGAGAATAGTAGTTTAATTTTAGCCAAATTATGCTCATGTAATTTGGCAAGGGTTGGGAACAAAACAATGGCCAACGAGTTAGGGATAAAGATAAGGGCTTCCAAGAATTTGTAACCGGCCGAATAAATGCCTGTTTCAAAATTACCCCGCAGATAGGAAAGCATCAGGGTATCTATTCGAAAATAAATCAGACCTAAAATGGCCAACAGCCCATAGGGTAGCGATCCAACTACCGCCTGTTTCAAAGTTTTAGTTCTAACGATTGCAAGCAAAGGCTTTTTTTGCATTTTCAAAAATAGTACAAGTATTATCAAATAAACCAATTGCCCGAAAATTAAAGCTACTGCCGCGCCTGTTACCCCAAATCCCGAATTTATAAGGAACACTCCGGTTATAATTGTAGCTATGTTCAATGCAACCAGAGAGATTGCAGATAGTTTCATTTTTTGCATGGCAATGAAAATGCTGTCCACAGTTTGGGTTATTGACAGCGGTAAAACAGTCATGACCGTAAGAAGTGTCAGGCTGACTCTGAATTTATCGGGATCAAAAATATAAAGTGCCAGCGAGAAGGCAGCAAATAGTAAAGAAGTTATGGTCAGGCGTAAAATTGTGATATTGGAGAAAACTTCCGCAATTTTTAAACTGCCCCTGGCTATTTCCCTCACTAAAAACCTGCTGAAACCAAAATCTGCCAAAGCGGCAAAAAGTGAATAGTAAGCTAGCGCTGCGGAATAAAGTCCAAAGTCGGATACCCCTAAATTCCTGGCCAGGAAAATGGTATAAAAAAGGCCAATTCCTCTTCCTACCACTTGTGCCAAAAATAGCCATGAAGATTGCTTTAGGATATTGTTCACAAACTAATTGTATCAAATTGTGGACGGAGAGGGATTTGAACCCCCGACATCTGCAATGTGAATGCAGCGCTCTACCACTGAGCTATCCGTCCATCACACCCACATTCTACCATCCCACCCCTTGCATCTCAAGCTTGGAATTGCCATAATCTAGGGATGGATCCGGTGGCAAACCAGATAATTTTGGGAGAGGAAAATAAAGGATTTTTTGGCAACTTAAAGGATCATATCATTGATTTGATCCAAACCCTGGTAATTTTTGGGGCTATTTTTACCGTTATCTACCTGTTTGTGGCCCAGCCTCACAAAGTCTCAGGTAACTCTATGGTACCCACTTTTCTAAGCGGAGACTATATCATCACGGATAAATTAAGCTACAGATTGGGCCAGCCCAAAAAAGGAGACATAATTGTTTTAAAAAACCCGAGGGATGAATCGCAGGATTTTATCAAAAGAATTATTGCCAGACCAGGCGACACCGTCAAAATCGAAGGCGGGCAAGTTTTTGTTAATGACAAGGCTTTATCGGAAAGCTATCTGCCCGCCGATTTAAAAAGTAGTAGCGGAGCATTTTTGCAAGAAGGCGAGACAGTCAAAGCAGGACCAAACCAATATTTTGTGCTGGGTGATAACAGAGGCCACTCTTCAGATTCCAGAGAATGGGGTGCTATCACCCGTGGGGAAATTGTCGGCAGAGCTTTTTTCAGATACTGGCCGCTTGCCGGTTTCGGCTTTATCAAATCTCCTTAAGTCTTAAGATTAAAGTAACCGCCAATGGCCTGATTGATATCTTTTAAAATCTCCACTGTTTGATCGGGTGCACCCTCAATTGACATTCTGATGGTGGCTTTTTTGCCGGTTTGCTCGAGTTTCACTTGGGTTTTGGCAAATCGCGATAAAACACTTCCCAGGTCCTGCTCAATATTATCAATCTCTTCCGAAATTATATGCATATCCTCGATCACGGCTGATTTTTTGGGTGGAAGTCCCACTCTGGCCCGAAGGCGTCTGACCAATTCTTCCGTCCCCCTGACAGATAAATTCCTTTTCAACACTTCTTTGTAGGCTTCAATAATAAGATGAGGGTCTTCCAGGGCGGAAAGGGCCCGCACGTGTCCTTCTGTGGTAGCCCCGGACATCAAAGCATCTTTGAGAGCATCGGGTAAAGTTAACAATCTGATAGTATTGGAAATATAGGAAGGGCTTTTGGATACCCGTAACGAAATCTCGCCATTAGTTAGATTAAATTCGTCCATTAATCTTCTGTAGGCTTGAGCTCTTTCCAGAGGGTTTAAGTCTATCCTTTGGACATTTTCCACTATGGCCATCTCCAGCATACCCTGGGGCGAGGTCTCACGAATAATCACCGGCACTTGGGATAGACCAATCAGTTTGGCTGCTCGCCAGCGTCTCTCGCCGGCAATAATTTGATAGCCGGCCGGTGTTTTGGCTACCACTAAAGGTTCCAATATGCCATGGGTTCTGATTGATTCTGCCAGCTCGGCCAGAGATTCGGGACTAATCAAACCCCGGGGCTGCAGAGGATTTGGCTGAAGCAGTTCTATTTCCAGTTGATATGTTTGTTCGTTTTCCATATCTAGATGACAGCAACTAACAATTTGCTTTGCTTTTTATGGAATTTGACCTGGCCTGAAGTAATAGCAAAGATAGTATAATCATTACCCTGTTTGGTGCCTGCTCCCGGATAAAATTTATTACCCTTTTGGCGCACCAGAATATTGCCGGATACTACCTTTTCTCCGCCAAATCTTTTTACACCCAATCTTTTGGAAATGGAATCTTTATTTTTTCTGGTACTTCCGCCGCCTGTTTTGTGCGCCATGAGAGGAGTATATCTATTGTGAAAAAATAAATCAACCCCTAAATATCAAGAACAACTTTTAAGAATTTTTTCCTGTAACCTGTAACTTTCCTGTAATTAGCCTTGGCATGAAATTTAGCTACTCTAACCTTTTCTCCTTTTACTTCTCCCAAAGATTTTAAGTTTAAATTCTCCTTTAAATACGGGTGGCCGACTTTAATCTTTCCGTTCTCTGCCAGCAATAATACCTTTGCGGACAGTTGACCTGCAACCGTCAAAGATTGGCCCGGGACAACTTTATATTGTTTTCCTGCAATCTCACAAACTGCATAATCTATCATAGGAAACAAATATTACTCTGAATAGCTTTGGCTGTCAATCTTTCTTTTATATCTGGCAACAGAAGCTACCAAACCCAGCACGATCATGGTGGCAACGAGCGAGTTTCCTCCATAAGAAATTAAAGGAAGGGTGATGCCCGTGATTGGCACCAGACCAATATTCATGCCTATGTTGACAACTACCTGAAACCACAACATGGAAACAGCCCCGGTTACCAGCAAAAATCCAAATGCATCAGAAGATTGCGCCGCAACCTTTAAGCAATAAACAATCAGCACAAGATATATGACTAAAATGAGCAGTGAACCTACAAATCCCATCTCTTCGGCAATTGAGGCAAAAATAAAATCGGTTCTAAATTCGGGTAAAAACTGCAGGCGCGATTGAGTTCCTCTTCCCAAACCCCTGCCGAAAATCTCACCGGATCCCACGGCAATAGTTGATTGGATAACATTATAACCTCTTCCCAAAGGATCCGAGTGGGGATCCAAAAAACCGATCAGGCGTTCCTTTTGATAATCCCTTAAGGAAAACCAGCCAACGGGGATAATCAGAACAACCACAAAAACAAGAAGGGCAATTTTTTTAGGTGACACTTTTGAGGCAAAAAGCATTCCCAGCCAGATAGCTAAAAGCGTTAGGGTAGATCCCAGATCAGGCTGATTAAAGATTAAAACAGCCGGGGGAATGGTCCAAAAGAGACTCTTGGCAATATTTGACCAAGATGGCAAATTTTTGGACCAGAAATCGGCCAATAATAGAATTAGCACCGGTTTTGCAAGCTCCGAAGGCTGCAAATTAATCACCCCCAGAGGAATCCACCTGACCGAACCTCTGGTTTCAAAACCCAAGATTGCCGCCACAAGGAGTAAAGCCAGCACCACAAAGTAAAGCAGGACAGTCAAATTTCTAATTGATCTGTAATCAAACCGGGAAATAAAAAAGTAGGCAGCTATCCCCCCTAGGGCAAAGAGCAGCTGAAATGCAGCCAGCTGCTTAGAAGATGAGTAAATCACCAAGATAGCTATGGAAAGCAGCAGGGTTGAGCAAATAGTCAAAGTCGGGTTTAAAGATACCAAAAATTTCATTATTCTGCTTTTAATACCTTGAGCTCCGAGCCCTCGCGAATAGATAAAGAAGTAGTTGCTTGCAAGATTTCCTTTTCGAATTTTTTTGGCCAGGAAGTGGCAATAATCGTTGTCTTATCCGCTTTAGTCAAATTCTGATCCTTTCTTTTTTGTTGGATCATCCTAATAAGCTCCCGTGCCTTCCCTTCTTCTTTCAGATCTTGAGTAATTTTTGTATTCAATATTACCATGGGCTCTTTACCTTGAGATTTTTCAAACTTAATTTCCTTAACATTTACCTCATCTTTGAGTATTTTTTCAAATTCATCCTCTAATTTTTTAATCCAACCATATTTTAACAAAGCCAGTGGCTGTCTTAATTTTATTCCCGCCTCTTTCCTTTTAGCATGAGTGCTTTCGGCTATTTTTCTAACTAAAGCCATATCTTTAATTAACTCTTCATCAAGCAATGATTTATCTCCTTGGGGATAATCTTGAAGGTGCACAGATTCTTCTCCCGTTAAGTTTCGGTATATTTCTTCGGCTATAAATGGCGTAAAAGGAGCCAAAAGTTTACTCAAGGTTACTAACACTTCATACATCACAGGCAAACAGGTATCAATCCTATTTCTGGAACGCCTAATATACCAGGTGGAAAAATCATTGACCACAAAATCTTCTATTGCTCTTGAGGCACTTGAAGCATCATATTTTTCCAATTTATCATTAACTAAAAAAATTAATTCATTAAGTCTTGCCAAAACCCATTTGTCTAACACCTCGGATGGTGGGCCCGAAAGGGACTCCTCCGGGGTGGAAAAACTGGAATAATTAGCATAATCCACAAAAAACTTATAGCAGTTCCACAAAATTAAATAAAACCTTCTTTTAACCTCTGAAGCCACATTATAACCAAAAGGTAAATTAACCTCCGGATTTTGGGTCACATATACCCATCTCATCACATCTACACCGGCTTTATCTGCCGCTTCATTGAATTCAATGGCATTTCCTTTGGACTTGTGCATCTCTTCTCCACGTTCATCCACCACACTGGCAAATCCCAAGAGATTTTTAAACGGGTTGGTGTTTTTTAAGGCTGTACTCATCGCAATTAAAGAATAAAACCAGTTCTTAAATTGTCCGGGAAAACCCTCTGTTATAAAGTCTGCGGGAAACCAGTCAGCAGGCATAGTTGAAAATGGAACTATACCAGCATCAAGCCAAGGATTACCCACATCAGGAACTCTGGCAATCACTTCATCGCATTTTGAACACTTCAACTTAATCTGATCAATCCATGGCCGATGAGGCGAATGACCATCAAAGTCACTCCAACCCTTGACTGCTTTTTCCTTAAGTTCCCTTCTGTTGCCAATTACCTCAAAATTGCCACACTTGTGGCATTCCCAAATCGGCAGGGATAGTCCCCAATATCTTTTTTTGGAAATAAGCCAGTCATGCATATTCTTTAACCAGTCCAGTTCTCTATCCAAACCCCATTTAGGAATCCAGTTAATTTTTTTGGCCACCTCGATCATCTGCTGTCTGTAAATGGGTTTTCGGTCCATGGCTATATACCACTCATCCACAACTCTCCATACCAGTTCTGTTTTACACCTCCAGCAAGTGGGGTAGCGGTGCTTAATTTTTTCAGTCTTGAACAAAAAACTGCCGGTGATTAACTGTGGCTTAAGTTTGGCATTTTGACCGCTTAAACTTTCCATTCCATCTAAATAATTAGCTTCCTCGTCAATCACCTCAATCACCGGCAAATTGAGTTTTAATCCCAGACGAAAATCTTCAGTTCCGGCACCGGTGGCCACATGAACTAATCCTGTCCCTTCATCCTCGCTTATTGGCAAAATCAATTCGTCATTTTCAACTACTCTATGTTTGTACTCTCCCAGTGCATTTTTGACTCTGGGCAAATGGTCAAAAGGAGCATCGTATTCCAAACCGACCAGGTTTTTGCCAGAAATCCTCTCTCCTTTACCAAAACCTAAAACTTTGGCCCTCCCTTTTTGAATATAAAAATATTCTTGTCCCTCTTTAATTTTCAAATAATCTTTCTCGGGATCAACTGCCACAGCCACATTGGCCGGGATAGTCCATGGGGTGGTGGTCCAAACCAAGAGGTACTCATTCTTTCTGCCGCGAATGGGCAGCTTAAAATAAACAGATTCATGTATAATTTCCTGATACTCTTCTGTTAAAATCTCATGCTGGGAAATGGCAGTACCGCATCTTGGACACCAGGGTACTGAATCTCTTCCTTTATATAACCATCCTTTTTCATGAACTACTTTTAAGTAATTCCAAATAGCATAGTTATTTTCATCAGAGGAAGTGTGATATGAGTTGTCCCAATCCATAAAATAGCCCAGTCTCTTACTTTGTTCTGTTTGTATAGCAGAATATTTTTTAACTCTTTCTTTGCAAAGATTGATAAACTTTTCTAAAGAGGCAAATTTATCTCCGGGAACTAGATTTTCAATATCTTTTTTTGATTTTAATCCCAGCTCTTTTTCTACTTCTACTTCTACCCAAAGCCCTTGTTCGTCAAAACCGTTTTGAAAACGCTGCCGAAATCCCCTCATATTAAAAAAACGCTGCCATACATCTTTATATGTCCTTCCCCAGGCATGATGAACCCCCATGGGATTGTTGGCAGTAATTGGCCCATCCAAAAAAGAAAACTTTTTCTCCGAGGAATCATTTTTGTGAAGATACTTTTCCAGTATTTTCTGTTTTTCCCAATACTCCAGCAACTCTTTTTCCAAAGCCACAAAATCAACCTGTGAAGAAACCGGCTTAAATTTAGTCATGAGATAAATTTTAACAGAATCCTAATTTAATGGCTAGAGTCTGGTGTTCCTCTAAGGAGTGGTGATTTTCTTAACAACTGATCTAACTCAGATCCTAACCATAATACATCCCAAATCGATCTCACTGCATCTAAACGCCCCTCTGCTTCTCCCACTCTTTCTTGATACCTAGCCATTTCCTCTAATCCCTTTCTTGCGGCTTCAGGAAGGTTAATATAGACTGCTCCTTCTTCGCTTTCTTGGATCTTTAACTCCCTCAGTACAAAACCTGAAACTCCACCAACTCTGATACTCGCCGATGTCTCGACTTCTAGCCGTGCTAATGCAAAAGCTCCACTCAAGGCCGTATCTAACAATCTTGATCTAGCTGAATCAAGTATACCCATTACCCTGTATAGCTCATCTCTGTATATTTCAGCTCTTTCTACCATACCTGAAGTTGCTTGTAATCGCTGTGCAAAACTGTCTGATCCTAAACCATTTGTTAATAGTTCTCGTCCTTTGGGAGTAAATCCAACTGTAGATATGGCAGGGGGTTCTTTTTTTCCTTTTTCGGGCATTACCGATTACTCCTTAAAAAAGCCGGGATTTCGAGGTCTTCTTCTTCTTTTTCTCTTTCTTTCTCTTTTTCTTCCCCACTTTCCTCTGCTTCTTGAGGAAGTTCTTCCTCATCTGCAGAAGGAGCGGTTGTATCTGTCCAGGCTTGTGGTTGAACTCCCAGTGAAGCCGAGCCAATTCCTGTCCCCACATATTCCCGCAGCCTTCTTCTGGTCTCATCAAAACCGGTGGCTATCACCGACACTTTAATCTGATCTAGTTGATCTTCTTTGATGGTGGCTCCAAATATAATATTGGCATCAGGGTCTGCCGCTTGAGCGATAATTTGGGCCGCCTCATTTACTTCCGTCA
Organism: uncultured Gammaproteobacteria bacterium; assembly: GCA_964625535.1. Taxonomy (GTDB): domain Bacteria; phylum Patescibacteriota; class Microgenomatia; order Daviesbacterales; family UBA10151; genus UBA9644. The sequence goes on along the minus strand of CAZVEX010000001.1, from coordinate 175,136 downwards.
TGGAAAGATCCGGCCCGCCCACAATATTAAATAATACCCCTTTTGCTCCCTCAATTGAGACCTCGAGTAAAGGACTGGATATGGCCATTCTGGCTGCCGCAGAGGCTCTGTTTTCTCCTCCGGCTACTCCAATCCCCATTAAGGCCGATCCGGCATTACTCATGATGGTTTTCACATCCGCAAAATCCACATTAATCAACCCGGGCATAACAATAAGGTCGGAAATTCCCTGTACACCCTGACCCAAAACCGAATCTGCCAGCTTAAATGCTTCCTGCAAGGTCATATTTTTTTCAACAGTTTCCAAAAGTCTTTGATTGGGAATAATAATGAGTGCGTCTACTTTATCTTTTAAGGTCTCCACCCCTTCTTCCGCCACCATCATTCTTCTTGTACCCTCAAAAGCAAAAGGCTTGGTGACAACAGCCACAGTCAATGCCCCTACGCTCTTGGCAATCTGGGCAACAATCGGAATTGAACCTGTACCTGTTCCCCCGCCCATACCGGCTGTCAAAAAAACCATATCCGCATCCTGCAGTACGTCTTGCAATTTTGGAGTAGATTCATCCGCTGCCTGACGGCCAACTTCAGGATCGCCTCCCGAACCTAAACCTTTAGTTAATGTCTCGCCTATTTGCACTTTGGTAGGAGACTGGTTATTCATCAGGGCCTGCGCGTCCGTATTTACGGCCACAAACTCCACTCCCTGAATTTGCTGGAGAGAAATCATGGAATTTAAGGAATTGGAGCCACCACCACCAAGACCTATTACTTTAATTTTGGCAAATCTCGCAACATCCGGTTTAATTAACATAAATTACGTTTCTGGGCAGAATATAGCAGATTGTTATTAACAATATCAAGCCCCTAACTTAAGGCAGGAACGATTTAATTAGGGCTATACCCTTTTGCAAATAACCTTTAAGCGGCAGATTGCCGGAAAGAACCGGCAGGTGGATTTCCCCGTGACTTTTTTGGCTGACTCCGTAAAGAATTAAACCGGCTGCAGTCGCAAAAGAGGGCGATTCAATCTCATCAACCAAACCTCCTAAACCTTCGATTTTGCCGACCCTGGCGGGAAAACCCAGGACATATTTAGCCTGTTCCAAAACCCCGGCGGTTTGGGCCCCTCCACCGCAAATAACCAAACCGGAAGGAACTTGAGTGCCAAATCCGCTCTTTTTAAGCTCTTTACCGACAAACTTAAATATTTCCTGAAGCCTGGGTCTGATTATTCCGTCAACGACTGCCTTTCTGGAAATTTTTTGCACATCTTCCTCAATACCTATGGCTTTAACGTCAAGCAACTCCTCCTCCTTTTTTCTAACAGGCTCTGATTTTTCTTCCTCCCCCTCCGGCAGAACCGGAGTTTTTTGTTTTCTACCTAAAGCCAGCTTTATTTTTTCTGCCGATTCCAAAGAAATCCTAAGTCCCACAGCCATATCCGAAGTAATGTGTCTTGCTCCAATTGGTATCACCGCAGAATAGGCAACCGACCCGTCAACAAATACCACCACATCCGTAGTTTCCCCTCCTATATCAACCAGTACCACCCCCAGCTCTTTTTCCGTATCCGTCAAAACAGACAGTGATGAAGCTATGCCACCGAAAACCAGCTCTTCCACATCTATACCCACTTCCTGAATGCATTTGACCAAATTCCTCATTGAGGTAGTAGAACCGGTTATGATATGAGTTTCCGTTTCCAGTCTTACTCCTGTCATGCCAATGGGGTCTTTAATTCCTTCCTGACCGTCAACCGTGAAAGTGCGGGGGATAACATGTAAAATCTCACGCGATGAAGGGAGTGCAATGGCTTTAGCGCCGTCTTGAACTCTTAAAATATCACTCTCTTTAATTTCTCCTTCCGGTTCCGACGCTGCCACCACGGCATGGGAATTGGTACTTTCTACCTGCGGCCCTCCCAGGGAAACAAAGGCGGAGGAGATGGAATAACCGGCCATTCGCTCTGACGCTTCAACCGATTCGGTAATAGCGTCAACAGCTTCGTCAATATCCACCACCTGATTTTTTCTTACGCCCTTGGAAGCAGTACTGGAAACACCAATCAGGTTAATTTTTCCTCCGCCAGAGGCGGACTCATCAACTGATGCTATCAGAGTGGCAATTTTAGAGGAGCCGACATCTATTCCGCAGATTATTTTGTCTTTGGCCATATTATTTTTTCTTTGGGGCAAACCGAACCACAGGTTTATCAAATCGCAAATCGATAAACTCTATTGTTTCTTCGTCTATTTTAGCTTTACTTAAGATCAGTTGTAAAGATGCAATTTGCATATCAATATCTTTCTCGAGAGCAAAGATAATTTTCGGCACCGAATGTATTAGCAAGGTATCCTCAACAATGCTTGCTTCCATAATCTCTATACCAAAAAATTTTGTCTTATTCAATACCAAAAGAATCTTTTTTATATCTTTATCTTTGTGTTCCGAATAAATTTTTAAGCCTGCACCATCGCTGCCGGAAAAAAGCACTCCCTCCTCGTCAACTAAGGAAAAATCTTCCACGGCGGAAGGGGTGCTTTCCTGATTTTTCAAAACGAAAAACTTTGCTTGCGGGGAGCGGTTTTTAACTTCCAAAAAAATCCGGTTGGGGAATTTTTTAAAAACTTTAACTGATTTTATACAAGTAAACCTGTCTTTAAGTTTTTCTTCAATAGCTAAGTTTTGTATCAAAAAAAAATTTGAGCCAACGATTTCCATGCTCCCCAAAAGATTTTCCCTATCAACACAAGTTAAGTTCCCTTCAACCTCCACAGATTTGACAATAAAAAATTTAGTAAAAAAAATTAAATAGATACCCAATAATAGAAATATTATTGTGATGGCCACCAGGATAGTTAGTTTTATCTTTTTTCTCATGATTTCAAAAGAACTGTTTCCAAAGCAAGTTTTTTTGCGCCATCTTTAATAATGTTTTTTTTTAAGCTACCTGCTTTAATTTTTAATTGATTTAAATTTTTAAGCATCTTCTTAATATTCAGCAGTAAGCTCCCTCCAGAGAGCTTTGATTGGGGTAAAATTTTTGCCAGTCCTAAATTTTCAAAATACCTTGCGCTTACGTTTTGTTCCAGATGCCCGGCAATGGGAATGACCAAAACTGGTTTCCCCAGATATGCCAGCTCGCTTAAGGTATTTATGCCTGCCCTTGAAACTGCCAAATCGCATTCCTGCAACAGCTGTCCCCATCCATTACTAATAAACTTTTCTACCCTATAATTTTCATTTTGTTTTTGTTTTAGTCTATCGTAATCGCCAAATTTTGAGTCGCCTGTTTGATGAACTACTTTGACTATTTTAGTAAGTTTATCAAGACACTCCTCAACCGCCATATTAATGACATGCGAGCCCTGATTGCCGCCTGTTACTAAAATAGCGGGTTTTCCCCTCTTGCTGATATTTATGGCATCCTTAATTTCTCTGCGCATGGGATTTCCGGTAACCGCGGTTTTTTCTTCCGGGTAGGGATATTTGATCGGAAAAGAAACGGCAATTTTATTTGCGAAATATGCGGATATTTTGTTAGCCAAACCCGATATAATCGCCGGCTCATGAATAATGATGGGAATTGAGAAAAGCCAGGCCCAGATCACAACGGGAACAGCAACATAACCTCCAAAGGATAAAACCACATCCGGTTTTTCTTTTAATAAAATTACGGGGGCTTGCAAAAAACCTACCGGTATCTTCAGAAGCGAAGGAATTGTATAGACGGTAAATTCTCTTTGAAGTCTTCCTGTTATAAGGGAGATAAATTCTACTCCCAGCCTTGGCAAAACCTGTGATTCTGCGGATGGAGTATTATCTCCCTCAAGGGGAGTTTTTCTTCCCACATAAACCACCTCATGCTTGTAGTTTTTCTTAAACTCTTCAATTGTGGCAACAGCCGGCGTAAAATGTGCGCCGGTTACCAAAATCTTCATCCAGCTCCTTCTGATTTTGAAATATTAAGTAAAATTCCTATGGCTGTCAGATTTGCTAGTAATGCCGAGCCGCCGTAAGAGATAAATGGTAAGGGGACCCCTGTTAAAGGAAGCAGCGCCACCATGGAGGATAGATTAATAGCAGTTTGAATCCCCAGCCAAGATGTTAATCCGACTGCCAAAATTCTGCCGAAGCGATCGCTGCACCTCTGGGCAATTATTAAACATCGCAAAATCAGAAAGGCAAAAAGCAAAATCAATAAAACTCCTCCCAAAAATCCTAACTCCTCCCCTATTATGCCAAAAATAGAATCCGTGCTGACTTCCGGGATATACTCAAATTTTTGTCTGGACTGACCCAATCCCAATCCCAATAAACCGCCTGTTCCCAGCGCAATCAAAACTTGCGATATGTGGTATGTGAAACCCTGGGGATCGGAAAAAGGATCCAAAAAGGCCAGAATTCTCTTACTGCGATAGGGAGAAATAAATATCAAAGCTAGTATTGCTCCTGCGGCAGGAGGCAAAAATAGCAAATAGTGCCACAGGGGACCTCCTGCTGCAAAATACAACAGCAAACTGCTTAATGTAAAAACCAATGTTGATCCCAAATCCTTTTGCAAAACGGCAGTAACCCCTGAAACTGCCACAATAAGTATTACAAAAGGTATTATCCGAGTTTTTTTCTCGAATAAAGAGGCCAAAAATATCGCTGCAGCGAGCTTCATAATTTCCGCAGGCTGAACTGTGACCCAACCCAGTTTTAGCCATCGATGAGCTCCTCCTCCGGCTACCCCTAAACCGGGGATAAAAACCGAGAGTAGCAGTATAAAAGAAACCGCCAGCAGAGGAGCGGCCAAAGCTTTAAACTTGCGATAACTAAAATTGGCAAAGAATAACATGGAAACCACTCCCAGCGCCACCCATAAAAGCTGCTGCCGAATATAATAATAGCTGTCTTTAAAATCTCTTAAGGCTTGTATTGATGAGGCATCATAAACCATCAATAAACCAAATAACACCAGTATTAAAACGGTTACAAAAAGCGGTAAATCAAAGGTTTTTTTTTGAGACTTAAGATGTATAATTGCTCGCCTCATATCTTATTTAGAAAGTAATGCTATCCAAAGGCCAAAAATCGCAAGCAGTCCCTGGGCCAACCAGAACCTGACCACAATTTTTGGTTCCTCCCAACCAATGTATTTGAAATACATATGAATTGGGGCAACGGGCAAAATTTTCATTTTAAGCATTTTTTTAGAAAGGATTTGCAACAAGGATGAAGCGACAATAAAAACAAACATTCCTCCTATAATCGCCAGCGCTAAGATCTTTCCCGTCAGCAGTCCAACCACCGCTAAAGCAGCTCCGAAAGCAAAAGATCCCCCATCACCCATGAAAATTCTGGCGGGCCAGATATTAAAATATAGGAAGGCAAATAACGCCCCTATCCAAATACCTATAAAAGAAGCCAGGGTTAAATCCAATGCTCTGGAAGTAATCCCCAAAAAGGCAAACAGACAAATCAAAAGTAATCCCGCGGATAAACCGTCCAATCCATCGGAAATATTATAAGCATTGGCAAAAGATACTATAATGAAAGCGGCCAGAGGTATGTACCAAAGACCAATGACAAAATTGCCTAAACCGGTGATATACAAATTATTTAATCCGGCCAGATAATAAAGCATTGCTCCAATCAGACCGGCCAAGATAAACTGGAAGCCCAATAATTTCCTCCTGCCCATACCTAAAAACTTGCCCTTTCTTCTGGTAAAAATCAGTTTAATATCATCCAAAAGTCCCAAGGAGCCGAAGGAAAAAAGCGTAAAAAGTAAAATTTTTAAAGTAACCGCATCCGGCGTTGTCCGGAAGTTTAAGAAATAAAACCCGATTGATAACACGGCCAGAATTAATATGAGCAGTATTCCCCCACCCGACGGAGTTTTTTCGTCGGCTTTCATCAGGACGTCATGAATGGGGGTTTGAGAACTATTCGCAAGCGCAGTTTGACGCTGGAATTTTCTCTTTAAAAAAAAGAGCAGATCGATAAAGGGCACCATGAAAATGCTCGTTACAATAAAAGACGCTAAAATCAATCCCAATAAGTAAAGCATATATTAATTCTAATTCCCTTTAACCCTTTTTACCACCTCATCAAGCCTCGAAGACCGCTGTCCCTTAATCAAGCAAACGTCACCGCTTCCTAAAATCTTAAGTAACCTGACAACCATCTGCGAATTTTGTAAATTTGATTCAATTTTTTCTTCCCAAAAACCTAAATTTTTTAATTCATCTGCTACTACCAAAGCTGCTCCCGTACCCAAAAAAACCAAGTCTAACTTCTCCTTATAAATTTTTTGAGCAACCAGGCGGTGCACTCTGTCCGATAAATCCCCTAAATCTTTCATCTCCCCCAGAACCAACACTCTTCTGCGAGCGGGGATTTGCATCAGGGTATCTATTGCCGATTCCACGGATAAAGGTGTAGCGTTTACAGTATCATCCAAGATCGTCGAATCGTTTGGTCCCTCTATAATTTGCAGGTGATGTTCCAAAGGAATGAGAGATTCCAGAGCTATTTTTATTTTGGTCAAAGGAATATTCTCCAAAACTCCCAGTAAAGCGCCTGCCATAGCGCAGTAAACATGGTGCCTGCCCAAATAAGGAAAAATCACTTTTACTCTCTCTACTCCCAAATTCAATTCAAAGGAGGTACTAAAATTTTCCGTTTTGATGTTGCCAGCCCAAATCGTACAGTTTTGGGGATCCTCGCCAAAATAAAGCACTCTACCTTTGCATTTTTCTGCCAATTTTTTGCCGACTATATCATCAAAACTTATAATTAAGCTTCCGTCTCTGGGTATTTGTTCCACCAGTTTAATCATATCGTCCTGCACCTCCCTGTCTGCTTTGGTAACCAAAACCGTTTTAGGTTGAATTAAAGACAGATAAAAATCCATCTGTCCCGGGTATTTGATAGCTACTTCAAACACTCCCCTTTTAGTAGTCGGATTTAATTTTAGAATGGTTGCGACAGCGGCGGCTGCGGGATCGTGGTATGGATTGGTAGTTATAGTTTTATACTTTTGAGACAAAACCTTACCCGCCGCCAGAGTGGCGACCGTTTTTCCGACAGACCCGCAAACCGCTACAAACGTTTCCCTGGAATAAAGCCTTGAGTACTTACCCGCCAGATAATTTTTAAACATGTTTTTGAATGTCTGCTCCCAAATCTTTTAGTTTTCCCGCCACATCCTCATAACCTCTCTCAATCAACTCTACCTGGTTAATTACACTTTCTCCCTTGGCAACTAAAGCGGCCAGAACCAACGCCATGCCGGCTCTAATATCCGGAGTTTCCATTACCCGACCTCTTAGCTTGCTGGGACCGTAAACAAAGCTTCTATGCGGATCAGCCAAAGTGATGTTTGCTCCCATGGAAATTAATTTATCCACAAAAAACATCCTTGATTCATACATCCAATCATGACAAAGAGTAACACCTTTGCTCTGTGTTGCCAAAACTATCACCACACTCATCAAATCGGTAGGAAAACCGGGCCAAATATTAGTAATAATTTTCAAAGGAGATTTGAGTTTATCCGAGCTAACAACAAGATTATTATCGCTTGCTTGCACTTTAACCCCAAATCTTTTCAATGGCTCCAAAACGGGATCCAATTCAGCGCCGTCTAAACCGAAAATTTTTATTTTGCCCCCCGTGATGGCCGCTGCTATTGCGTACGTTCCTACCTCAACGTAATCTATACCGATTTTGAATTTGGTTCCGCTCAGCTTATTGACTCCCTTAATCAAAAGAGTATCTGTGCCCACTCCGCTGATTCTGGCTCCCATCTGCAAAAGCATTTTGCTAAGATCCACCACATGAGGCTCGGTGGGGCAATTTTTTAAAAGCACCTTTTTTTTACTTAAAACAGACAACAGGATGAGATTTTCGCAGGCCGTCACAGAGGCCTCCCGTAAAAAAATGCTGACCGCTAAATTCTCATGTTGCTCAAAACGCAAGGAATAGCACAAATCATTTCTTTTTAGGATAGCTCCAATGCTTTTAAAAGCTTCCAGATGAGTGTTGATGCTGCGCTGACCAATAATATCTCCTCCCGGATGAAAGAAATTAACTTTATTTTTTCTAGCCAGAATTGCGCCCACCAAAACTATTGATCCCCGAAGCTTAGTCATCAGATCTTTTGATAAAGTAGTGCTTTTAAGATCCCGGGCATTTATGACCAGTGTACTTTTGTGTCTATATACCTTAATGCCCAAACTCTTAAGAATTTGTATCAGGACCTTTGTGTCTGTAAGATCGGCCACATTTTCCAAAACTACTTCTTCGTCCGTTAATAAAGCTGCAGCCACGCAGGGAAAAATGGCATTTTTGTTGCCAGAGACTTCAATTTCACCTTCTAATTTTTTCCCTCCGTTTATAATGTATTTCATTTGGCTTTTATCCTGAATACTGCCGATAAAACGATGTGCTTTTTTAAGCTTAACTCGCTGGCCGGTATTTCTTCAATTTTGGATCTTAAGGATAATACTTTAATACTTTTGATCCTATTTTGCAAAGTTTTGCTTAAGAAAAGATTTCCACCCACTGTCCCAGGGATGTTTTTGAACTCATCCCAATAAAGACCATGGGAGTTAAGAAACTCCATAAATCTTCCCACGGAAACGCCCGATGACACCTCTACCAGGGCCTCTTCAATGCCAATACCCACTCTGGAAGCTTTGCCTTTGATGGAAACAGTCTCTATCTCCTTGGTTCTGTTTTTAATCACCAGACCGTCAAAACCCGAATCTGAAATCATAATTTTTGTACCCAGACCGAAAATAAAAAATGGCAGTTTAAGTTGTCTGCACATGTTGACAATTTTGATAAGTTCGGAAACCGTAAAAGCAATGAAAAATAATTTTGCCAGGCCACCCGAAGACAGCGCAGTATGCTCCATGAGGGGTTCATCGCTCTTAAAACGGTCTTTGCCAAAAGAATCAATGATTAGTTTATATTTACTGTCCATGTAAAACCTTCTCTACTGCTTCTTTGTCTGACCAAGGAATTTCTTTCTTGCCGTCTAAATTCATTGATCTTTCATGCCCTTTGCCAAAAATTCCTACAGTATCACCTTTTTTGGCCAGTTTATTTATAGCAAAATGAATTGCAGCCTGCCTGTCACTCACCACAAAGAGTTTTTTTCTATTTTTGACACCAGCTATAATTTGTTCGTTGATACTTTTAAGCTCCCCTCTGGGATCTTCCGCAGTAATTACAACAGAGTCAGCAAGCCTTCCGGCAATTTCTCCCATGAGCGGCCTTTTTCCTTCATCTCTTTTCCCGGCGCAACCAAAAACTGCAATCAGTCTGCCTCTGTCGGATTTTAAAGTTTTTAAGACTCTCTCCAGAGCATTTGGGGTATGGGCAAAGTCAATAATAATTTTAATCCCCCGGTTATTTTTTACTTCCTCCATTCTACCTGTTAACCCTTCAAAATTTTCCACTGCTTTCCTTGCTAGCTCTTGGTCTATACCCAAAGCAGTGGTTACGGCCACAGCGGCAGAGGCATTCTCAATATTATATTCACCCGGGATTTTTAGTTTAAGTTTTAATTTTTTATATTCTACCCCTTTTTTTGAATTTTTTAATAATTTTAGCTTGGTACTGCGATAATTTTCAAAGGTTTTATGATAATCTAAATGTTCATGGGTAATATTGGTAATAACCCCCACCTCAAATTTTATTCCCCAAAATCTAAATTGATCCAAGCCGTGAGATGTCACTTCCAAAACCAGATATTCATTCCTTAAATCTTTGGCAAATTTTTGGATAACGAAGGGATCGGGGCTTGTAACATGAAAACCCGGGGCATTCAAAGTTGAAACCATTGATACTTTTTTGCCTGCTGCTTTTAGGATTTGATAAATCATATTAACTGTGGTGGTTTTCCCGTCAGTCCCAGTTACCCCAATAACTTTAACTCCCCTGGCGGGGAGGCCATAAACAACATTGGCCAAAACAGCTTTTGGCAAATGCCAAAAATAATTTATTACCCATTGGGGTAAAAATTTCCTAACAATTTTTTTCATTGAAGCTATTATAGCTTATTTTTATTCTGTAGGGGCGATTTTGTAGTAGTTAAAAAGTTCTTTGGCTATTTCAAAAAAGGTGGGGGCGGCGGTTTCCGAACCGAAAATGGAAGATGAAGGTTGGTCATAACGCACCAGCATGACAAATTTGGGATTATCTGCTGGAGCAAATCCCACAAAAGAAGCTATAGTTTTATTGGGATCGTAGTGGCCGGCTACCGGGATTTGGGCGGTGCCGGTTTTTCCGGCAATTTTAAACCCCTTGGGCTTGGCCCATTTGGCCTCCCCCTCATCAACCGCTTTTACCATCATCTCGGTTACAATCTTGGCAGTTTCTTCTTTTAAGACTTTCCTTACTACTTTGGGTTTAATTTCAAAAGAGCCTTTTTCATCAGTAATTTTTTGTACAACATGAGGTTCCATCAAGTATCCTCCATTGGCAATAGCGGCTAGCGCCCTGATCATTTGAATTGGAGTAATGGCAATTCCCTGACCAAAAGAGGCGGTGGCCAGATCAATCTCGCGCCAAGCTTCTTTTGACCGCAGATCGGAGGAAGATTCATCCTGTAAATCAATGTCTGTGGCTTGCCCAAAACCATAATTTTCCAGGTATGAATAGAATTTATCCAGACCCAGTTTCATTCCGGTAAAAACCATCCCTATATTATCCGAATGTATAATCACATCTTTAAGATTAGTCTCCGGATAATATTTATTATTCCAGGTCCTGATAGCAAAACCTCCCAGGGAAATTGGTCCAGTGCAGATATCACAGGTCGTCTCCGGCGTAACCAGATCCTCATTGATAGCAGCTGCCATCACCAGAACTTTAAAAGTAGAACCGGGTTCGTAGGAGTCTGCCACAATGGGGTTTTTATAATAGTCCGAGGGGAAATTAAAATACTTTGCCGGATCATAACTGGGAAAAGATGCCAGCGCCAAAATTGCTCCTGACCTAGGATCCATCACTACGGCAGAGGCCGCCTTTGCCCCGTATTTTTCCAAACCCCGCTTTAAGGCTTCTTCTACCGTAAATTGGACAGATCGATCAATATTCAGTAACAAATCCTTACCATTGTTGACCTCATTAGTTAGAAACTTGCCAATCAAAATAGGCAACCCCAAAGCATCTTTTTCGTGCCTTAAAAGTCCGGGCGTACCTTTTAGCTCACCCTCATAGAAACCTTCCAACCCAAAATATCCTTTCTGCCCTCCCTTGGCATCCGATCCCACAAATCCTAATAAATGAGCAGACGAGGAACCCTCCGGGTAAAACCTGCCGCTGGTACTGTCAAATCCTATACCCGCCAGATTTAGATCTTCAATTTTTCTCTTTGTTTGCAAGTCCAGTCCTTTTTTAAGAGGCACCCAGTATAAATCCTGTTGCAAACTGTTTAACAAATCCCGAGCTACAGCATCTATTTGAGAAGAATCAACTGTTAGAATCTTTGCCAACAGGTATGACAACTTTAACTTTTCCTCTTTAGAGAGAACTTTGGGCAGCCCATACAGAGAAAAGGTGGGGTTTGATGATGCCAAAATCGATCCGTCCTCAAAAAATATCTTTCCTCTCTCCGCCTCCACAGCCGTATCTTTAAAATGCTGATCTTCGCCCTTGGCCTGTAAAAAGTCTGCTTTGACAACTTGCCAGTAAAACAGCCTGGATAAAATACTTAAGAAAAAAAACAGGAAGAAAATTTTGATTAGGTATATTCGCATTACCTAATGTATTGTATACTTTCGATTTTGGAAAAGCCAAGCTTTGACGACTCGGTGGCTATGTTAGTTAAAGATAATCTACCGGCCATTTCGTTTTCCAAAAAAGTATTCTCCATTTCCAAAGTGCTTTTAAGTTTGGCGATGCTTGCCAGTTTTTCACCATAATTTACCACCGTATTATTAACCCAAATTTGAGCAATAGCTAAAATCAACACGCCAGCCGCCGCCAAGACAATATATTTTTTGGGGAATTTACTGGCGTATTCTTCCGGATCGAATTTTTTAATTATAGTCATATAATTTTTTTAAAGACACGCATTTTAGCCGATCTTGATCTTGGATTAACATTAACCTCATCTTCGGAAGGAACGATCGGTTTCTTTGTTAAAACCTGACCCATTCCCTTAGATTCCCAACTCTTAAAAAAATTCTTAACGATCCTATCTTCAAGTGAGTGAAAACTAATAACCACAATGCGACCATTTTTAGCTAAAACCTCCAGTGCTTGAGGTAACGCCTCCTCCAAGGCAGCCAGTTCATCATTAACTGCAATTCTTAAAGCCTGAAACACCCTGGTTGCCGAATGTATCCTCTCGCTTCTTCCCCCCACCGCATTCGCCACAACCCTTGCCAGCTCCGTCGTAGTTGTTATTTCACCGGCGCGCTCCAAAGCAGCAGCCAAGGCCCAAGAATTTTTTTCTTCACCAAATTTAAGAAATAATTCATAAAGCTCCTTTCTTGATAACACCTTCAAGAGATCCTTTGCTTGAACTTGCAAACTTGGATCCATTCTCATATCCAAAGGGCCTGACTTTGCAAAAGAAAAACCCCTTTCGGGGCTCATCAGTTGCAGACTGGAAACCCCAAGATCAAACAACACTCCTGCAAATTTAGTTTCCGTCTGAATTAATTTTTTTAAGTCTCTAAAATTTCCCTGTAACAGCGTATATTGTCGCTTATCCAACTCGCTATCATCAAATCTTTTTTGCACTCTTTTCAGGGCCTGCGGGTCAATGTCTATTCCGACTACTTTACCTCCCCGCTTAATTATCTCTATCGAATGCCCTCCGTCGCCTAAAGTACAATCCAAGTACCAGGCATCTCGGACATTGAGTGCATCTATCACTTCCCCAAGAAGAACGCTTTTATGATAACCTTCCATATTCCCTCTCAATTTGCCGTATATGTTTTTCCCAGAGTCGCTTTTCCCAAATTTCAAAATGATCACCCGCGCCTATAATTGTCACTTCCTCTTTAACGCTAGCAAAATCAAGCAGGGCAGACGGGATAATAATCCTACCTTGAACGTCCAACTCCACCGATTCGCTGCCAGAAAATAGGTATCTGCGCAAATACCTGGCCCGTTCTTCTGTTGCAGATATTTCAAGCTGCTTTTTCGCTTCTGCCTCGAAATCTTTTAAATCAAATCCCCAAATGCATTTCTCAAAACCTCGGCTTAAGATAATTTCCCTACTTTTGAGCTCTTGCCTGAATTTACGGGGCAGAATTACTCTTCCTTTGCCTGTGAATTTAGCTTTGTATTCGCCCAAAAACATGAAGGACAACCTTCCTGGTTGGGCAGATCACCTTAATTCACCATCTATAACCATTTTGAACCATTTTATAATAACTTGTCAAGGGGCAAGTGGGAAAAAGACTTTAACCAACATCTTGCTTACTTGACTAATCAATTAAAAGCCTATATAATATAAGTCAATTATGGCTATAGTAGATAGTGAACTAACAACATTTATTGGAAAAGCAGTAGAAGAAGCAAGTGCTATACGGCTAGCAAACAGGGCAAAGCGGGAAAGAGAAATAAGAGAAGCGGAAGAGCGTAAAAAATGGGTGGAGGAATTTTTAGATAAAGCCGAGAGGGTGCTTGAAAAAAAAGGCATATGTCATAGTTTGGAAAGAGAAGCTCAAAATAATCCTTCTTACCGATATGATCCACGAACAGAACCATGGTATGAAACTTTACCATATCCAGTTCTTTATGGTGAAATGAATTTAGCTGTAAAATTGAGAGGAGAAAAAGATAAAAAAGTTCACTCTCGGCCTATGATTGGTCGGGCTCTAATTATAGCATTAATGGATGAAGAGGAATTTACTCTATTAACTGTTGATAGCTATGGTAGTGGAATCGGTAACTATAATCCTATTAGTGAATTACAAAAAAGAATGGCCATGGGAATTGTTGATGCCCTTGATAATGGTTTACAAGTACCCACATATAAACTCATTCAATATGATTCAGTACAAAGACTTGCTAGAGTATAGGTTCACAAGAATTTTATTTTTTATTAGATATTAAAACAGCAAATATGCCGGAGCCGGAAGCTTTGGCAGATAGTTTAGATCCATCTATTTTTGTTTCCAACTCTTCCCATTTACTTCCATCGTGCCTGAAAAGTTTAGCCTCGCTTGGGGGATTTTCTGCCAGTTCCAGACTGACATCCCCTGCCGGCAAACTTTTGGCAATAGGTACATTGAGAGAATAAACTTTGCCTAAAACTTGCTTTTCAGAAGGTAATTTCGGCACCCCTGTTAAATCATTGATAATAGTAAATCCTATATTGGAAAGAGTTTGCCTATCCGCATTCACCTTATAAATCAGGTGGCTGTCACCCGAGGTCAAAACTCCCAAAGCCACATCTGGTTTTTGCAAATGCCATTGCGAAATCAACTTAAAAATCTTGTTGCCCTTTTTAATACGCAAAGCCAGAGTTCCGTTTTCCACACCTTGGTCATATTTGCAAACATTTTTGCTGCATGTTCCAAACAAAATTTCTTGCTCGTATTCCCCTTTTTTTTCTTTGGTATCTATGGTTCCCACCACCCCCCTGTCAATCATTCCCCCTTTCTCTCCTTGACCCTCATCTAAAATCTTGCCACTGCCCTCAACCGCAGTTTCCAAAATCTTGCTGGTGTATGCCAGTTCATAAGATATACTTTCATAGGAAGCTGTTCTTTTTAAGTTTAAAATTAAAGCATTACCATCTCTTCGGGGATGAAGTAGTGCGAATGGTCCTTCCGGATCAAATGGAAGATCGATTTCCTCCACCACTTGAGAAGAAGAATTAATTTTTTGAAAGACAAAAGATCCTCCTATAATCAGGGTTAGGAGTGCTGCTACTAAAATGACAGTCGCTTTATGGACTGCCAGAAATAACTTAATTTTTTCTACCACTATTTTATTTTATCATCTAAATAACTTTTTAAGTCAACTATTTTTACCCGATCTTGCTTGGTGGTATCGCGATCGCGAACAGTGACTGTTTGATCCTCAAGCGATTTAAAATCAACCGTGATACAAAAAGGGGTACCGATTTCATCTTGAGAGGCATAGCGACCACCAATATTACCCCGATCATCCCAAGCTACCATTAAATCTTTTTTTAAATCCAAATAAATTTCTCTGGCCAGTTTAACTAACTCCGGTTTATTTCCCAACAGAGGAAATACTGCCGCTTGGTAAGGCGCTAAACTGGGTTTTAGTTTCAAAACAGTTCTTTTATCATCTTCAAAATAACCATCTACTAACGCTACCAGCACGGATCTATCCACCCCCCAGGTAGGTTCAATCACATGGGGGATAAACTCCTCACCGGTTTCAGGATCTCTATATTTTAAATTCTGTCCTGAAAATTTTTCGTGGTTTTTCAAATCAAAATCGGTTCTGTAAGCCAAACCATATAATTCACTTGTCCCGAATGGAAAATCATATTCAAAATCAATAGTTCTTTTGGAATAATGAGCGCGTTCTTGCGGGGAAATCTCATGTTCATGAATTTTTTTAATTCCTATTCCCAAATCTTCTTTAATCCAAGAAAGCATTTCTTGTCTCCACTCCTCAAAATATTTTTGCCAATCTTTATCTTCTTTTGGAGGCTTGATAAAATATTCAATCTCCATTTGCTCAAATTCTCGGGTTCGGAAAATGAAATTTCCCGGAGTGATTTCATTTCTAAAAGCTTTACCAACTTGAGCAATACCAAAAGGCAATTTTAACCTGGTGGTATCAATAACGGCTTTAAAATCTACAAACATGGCTTGAGCTGTTTCCGGTCGGAAATAGGCAACATTGGATGATCCTTCGGCCGGTCCGATATAAGTTTTAAACATTAAATTAAACATTTGCTCTTTGGTAAATGAGCCTTTACCACATGCAGGACACGTTTTATCTTTAATGTGATCTGCCCGAAATCTCTCGTGGCATTTCTTACACTCAACCAGCGGATCTTGAAAATTGGCCACATGGCCGGAAGCAACCCAAACTTTGGGATTCATGATCAAAGAAGCATCAATTCCCACCACATCTTCTCTTTGTTGAACAAATCTTTTCCACCAGGCCTGTTTGATGTTGTTTTTAAGTTCAACCCCTAAAGGGCCATAATCCCAACTATTGGCCAAACCCCCATAAATCTCTGATCCGGGAAAAATAAACCCCCTTCTTTTGCAAAGCGCCACTATCTTGTCCATTTTAAAAACTTTCTGCTTTTGAGAGTACTCTCTATTACTCTCTCTACATGATAGCGTAACGCTCTTTCCAATTCCAGAGCCTCTTTTTCATTTATTTTTATTCTTTCAATCTCATCCCAAGATAAACCCTCCAATTCCTCTAATAACTTTTGTCCCCTGAAACTGACAAATCCTAAATTGGCTAAAATTTTGGCCTCATAAGCCCTCACTAAAATTTGGCGGGGATTTCTGGATAATCTTTTTAAAACTTCTACCAGATGTTCATATAAAATTCTATTTTCCTGATTTTCCGCTGTCAGTTTATCGGTCAGTTCCAAAATGTGATATGCATAAGTGGACAGAGTTAAGTCCTCTTTTAATTTTTGAAAAGTATCAAGAGCCACTGCTTCTGTTAAAATTAAAAAATTCTTGCCCGGATGAAGATACATCATTACCCTGTTTAACAGTTCCACATTACCGGCTCTTCTTGAGGTTATCCTTCTTACCCCTTTAGCCAAAACAGAAATTTTTCCCCTATTAAGAGAAAAAACCGTTAAGATGCGATCCGCCTCCCCAAAATCCCTCCTTTTTAAAATTATCCCTTCTGTCTTAAACCCCTGCATGAAGATTATTATATGTCAAATTTGAATTCTTTATCCTGATCCAGTTTAAAATCTGCTTTTTTAGAACCATTAATTTTAATCTCATATTCAAAATCCTTAGCTCCGGGCTGTTTCTGAACCATGAGTTCATACTGGTCTTTGGGGCTGTAAGGAATTTCATATTCCAGTTCCACTTTCCGGGAATTTTGTGGCCTGACAGTTAAAAAAGTTTCAAAAACCGTTTTACCTAAATCCTCAATGGTATTGAAAGCCTCATCCGTTCCTTTACCGGATATTAGCTTACTCCCCTTCGGCACGTAAAAACGTACGTAATCTCTGTTAATTCCGTTTAACCAGGTATTAAAAGGTTGGGGATTTTTATATTCAATAGTAATTTTTTTAGTTACTTTGCCATCTTTGATAGAAATATCCTGGATCACTTTTTGTTCAACATAAAGATTAGATTTTCCCCCAGCAAAATTACTATCATTGATATGCAAATAATCTCCCTCAAAATCTTTAATCTCTCCCGTCCAGTTCAAAATAGAGAGGGCCTGTTGAGTTTTGGGGTCATGCATAAAAAACATAATGTGTTTGTGATTTGCCAACCTGGCGATGGTTTCGATCAGTTGAGGCAACTTTTCCACATCTGCTCCTACTGACCTTGCCAAAATCTGTTGCATTAAAACTCCCAGGATGGCTTTGCGGTCTTGTTCTCCTTTGGCGGCAATTTCCGCATAAGATTCGAGTTCATAGATGACATTGGGGCAATTACATCTTTTATCAACTTCCGATGAATATGTTGTTCCCAAAACATCAATCGGACCGGTCACTTCAATCAGTTCTTCCACTACTTGTGAGTCTATATAGATGATTCCATCAAACGGCAGACCCGAACCGAGAAGCTTAAATATTCTTTCAAACTCCAAAGCAGAGGTAGGTACATCCGGTGAAATATTGGAATCTCGCATACTCCAAGCAGATCTTGGTTTGCCGGAAACTTCAGGTAAGTATTTCACAATTGGGAGAGGGGGAGTCAGCGGACAAATTTTTGACTCACATGTGGCTAGAAGTCTTTCATCAAGTCTGTAAATATCATCTGAGGTGGTAGTTTCAACTTGCCCCTTGTTAATTTTTAAAGTAGCAAAGGCCGTCATAAATCCGCCGGTCGGCCGGATCTCTTTGTCGTTTTGAAAAAGCAATAAATACTCTTTAGGGGAAGGGTCTCCCAAAGCAACAGGCGCTAAAGAGAGTGCTTGCCTTCCCTCACTCACGGCTACTGCCGCCCCAATCATAAAATTTTTGGCTAGACTTAACATTTTTTGGACCTTAACTCCTTTGATACTGGCGGAATATTTGCCGGTATCAATATTTTCCACCAGTTCTCCAGCCTTTTTAAAATGCCCTTCTGTGTTATCCAGATAGGGAAGAGATTTTTGTAAAATTCTGATTGCTTGAGTGACTCTTTCCGGTCCGGCTTTTTGATTACCGTCAAATCCTAATTCAAACTTGGCGGGTTCTAAGCTAATCAAAATCTTCTCCAAGGCCTTAAGCTCTTCCACGCCCGCGCTTGAGAATCCCTTGGCATCGCCGTAATACCCCCCAAGTAGCGGAACCACTCTTAACCAGAATAGAAGGTTTAAGGAAAGATCAACCTGCTCTAAACCGCTTTTTGTCGAACTTAGCTCCTGCTTCAATAGGTCAAAATTCGCCACTTTATAAGCCGCTACCAGCGCTTTACCGTGAGAAAGGGTAGTCCGCAGTCCCAAATAAGTAAATATGGAAGGTAAAATCAATGCCACGATCAGTGTTAAAAACAAAACCCACGCTCTTCTCCTGGCCTTATTTTTTGAAGGTTTTTTATTTAGGTTAATAAACATCATCACACTGCTCCTCTGCCGGATGCTACAGCCGGAATGGTTCTTAAAAGAATCAAAAAATCGTAAAGTATAGACCGCCGCTGGATATAGCTGGCGTCCATTTTGACTCTCTGGTCAAAATTAATTTCCGATCTGCCCGATACCTGCCACAGTCCGGTCAAACCCGGCTTACCTGACAAAATTATCTTAACATATTTTCTGGAATGAGGATGCTTAATTTGCTGTTCTTCCAGCTCAAAGGGATAATACGCCCGCGGACCAACTAAGCTCATCTCACCCTTTAAAATATTGATCAGTTGCGGCAGCTCATCAATTGAGGTTTTTCTGATAAATTTGCCCATGCCGGTAATCCTTGGGTCTTCATCAATCGGCAATTTATAGCTGTGCAGTTTATATTTTTTTAAAAGATCGGGGTTATTGTTTAATATCTCTTGAGCACCCACCACCATTGATCTAAATTTATACATTCTAAAAAGTTTCCCCTTGCGTCCTACTCTTTGAGGGATATCGGCAAATACGGGACCTGAGGAGTCAATTTTTATAGCTATGGCGATGAGTAAAAAAAGCGGGGATAAAATAAGAAGACCCAATATGGAACCCAGCATATCTAACAACCGCTTGGAAAAATCATAAATCATGGGTTTCCTATTAGTTTACAATATATTGGCAATGGCTTGCTTAAAACTACCCTGAAAATGATTTTTATCAAACTTTTTTGCATTTTGCCTGCAGTCGTCTGAATTTATTTTAACGGATTGAAATTTTACCAGGGCGTTTTTTAAACTTTCCACAGATTGCTCCTCAAAAAAAATACCGGTTTTACCTTCTATTACTGTTTCCAAAACGCCGCCTTTTTGAAAGGCCACTACCGGTTTACCCAAGGCTTGGGCTTCCAAAGAAATTAACCCAAAATCTTCTTCACCGGGAATAATCAGACCTCGACATCCTGCTAGAATTCTTACTACCATTTCATCAGACAATCCACCGCCGATTACTTTTAATTCAATATTTATTTTTTTACAAGCTTCTTTTGCCAGATCAAATCTTTTATACTTGTTTGGCCTGCCTATCACTACAAAATATCCCCCATCAAAAGTTTCTACACCTTTAAATCTTTCCGGATCTATAAACGGATAAACCACTTTAGAATCTACTCCGTAAACTTTTTTAATTCTTCTTCTGGCATTTTCCGAGCCGGCTAAAAAGAAATCAACTCGTCTTGCAGAAACCTGATCCAAAAGGCGAAGCTTTGTCATTAGAATTTCACCCAAGCCGAAATTAGAGTACCCTGAAAAGCGCCATAAAAATCTAAGTGGAGTGTGACAATAACAAATATGCACAGTTTCTGGTTTAGTAATTATAGACTTAGCGAATCTTGTGGTATGGGAAATTACTAAATCATATCCTGTAAAGTCAAATTGCTCAAAAGCAATTGGATAAAAGGGGAGTAAAATTTTATATATATACCTCCATATAGGAATTTTTTGCAGGAAAGATGTGATAATTTTTTTCTTGCCAAATCTTTTTTTTAGCTCTTGGTTACTTTCATCATAAACAGAAGTATAAATTGGCGCGTCAGGATAGATCTCACAAATCCCCTCCAGCACTCTTTCCGCTCCCCCCCATTGAACAAGATCATCATGAACTAATGCTATTTTCATATACCTCCAAAGTTTGTTTGGCTAATTTTTTCCAGGAAAACATTTTATATCTTTTTAAGCCTTTTTTTATCATCTCTTTTCGTAAACTTTCCGATTTAACCATTTTTTCTATCTTATTTGTCATATCAGTCATATCTGTCGGATCAAAATAGATAGCCGCATCTCCTCCAACTTCCGGTAGACTTCCGGCATTTGAAGAAACCACCGGACAAGACAGCACCATGGCTTCCAAAAGTGGGATTCCAAATCCTTCCTCAAAACTGGGCATCACAAAACATCTAGCATTTTTGTATAGAGTTACTAATTCTTCATCCGTAACATAACCTTTATAAATAATGTCTTTATTCTGAAATTCTTTTTTAATTCTTTGCCAAAAATAATGGTCATGCCCTGCCAATACTAATTTTAAATTTTTAATTTTAAATTTTAAATTTAAAAATGCCTTTATTAAACCCTCCACATTCTTATGGGGATGGGCATTACCGACATAAAAAATATAATTTTCTTTTGACAATGACAAATTATTTCCGATCGAAAGTATTTTGTCGTCAACTGCTTCATAAGTTACTATTATTTTATCTTTATTTACTCCCTCATTAATTAATTGTTTTTTAACAAAATTTGATGGTACTAAAATTTTTTCTGCATTTTTAATAGCATTATTAAAAATCTTTCTATATCCGAATTGTTTAATTTTATAGATTAATGGTCCATGTGTAGTAACTCTTTGCATACTAAAATGCTGGTGAATTAAATCATGTATAGTTACCACAAATTTTCGCTTATAAAAAATTGGCACATTAAAATGAGGAAAATGAACTAAATCGGGCTTAAGATCTTCAAGTAATTTGGGTAGCCTAATTTGTTCCGAAACCCCATACCATCTAAAATCAGCCAAAACTTTTTTAAAATTATTTTGAAATTCTAATTTTTCAAAATCTTTTTTTAAAAGTAAAATAAAATATTCACTTTGTTGATCCAGTTTTTGCAATTCATTAATTAAATTGCTAATATACCTTCCTACTCCTGCCTCCTGATACATTCTGGCATCAATGACAATTTTCATTTTTTTCCCAATTCTTCATAAATTTCGCTTAATTTCTTGGCAATTGGATCCCAGTCGTATTTTGCCGCCACCATCGCCCGGGCGTTTACGACCACCTTTTTATAAAAATCCGAATTATTTAATAGCTCCACCGCTGCTTTGGCAATATCGTCCGGATTATCCCGGATAATCACCTGTTCATTGTTTCTTGCCTCAATCCCTCTTATGCCAATAGAGGTGGTTACAACCGGCAGTCCCGAGGCAAAACTTTCCAAATTTTTATAACGCGTTCCGCCTTCTCCATAAATTGGCGCTACCAACAAAGAGGCTTTTTGATAAACCTCTCTTACATCTTTCACTTCCATCACTTTTACATCCTTTGAGGAGAGACGGGTAAAAAAACTTTTGGCACTTTTTCCAATAATCCAAAGTTTTGCCTCTTTGAGCGATTTTTTTATTATCGGCCAAACTCTTCTCACCAAAACATCAACCGCTTCCCTGTTTTGAAGCCAGGTAAAATTTCCCAGATATAAAATAATTTTCTTTTTAGCGCGTTCTGCAACCGGCGCGCTAAAATATCCGCTGTCAACTCCATTTGGCACAATGTCAACATCAAGTCCCGGCACCTCGGACAACATAATTTTTCGGTCTTCATCAGACATGGCCACCACCCCCGCCGCCTGCTGCCAATATTTCAACTCCCAGTATTTCATCTTGGCAACGTCAAAATAAAATAGCGGTTTTAAGATGGTAAAACGCGATTCCTTAGCAAAATGCCTGTAAACCAGATACTCGATAGTTTGCTCAACTAATAGAATCGGTATTTTAGTTTTTGGGATATGCGGCATAACATAAAAAGTTTCGGCATGGATTAAATCAAATTTCTCCTGGTTAATTTTTTGCTCAATGGCACTCTTTTCTTCTTTGGCCCAATTTCTCACAACCAGAAAGGGATAAAAACTAAAACCCGTTTTTAATATATTCTTGAGTGTCCAAGGTCGCTCCGACCTGCCAAATACCTGAACTTCTTTGCAGAATTTTTCCAGCTCCCCTACATATTGTCTTTCACTGTCACTTTTTACTAAAGAAAAAAGAGTAATCTCATGGCCTAAGCTGGATAATCTTTTAATCAAGTTATATGATCTGGTTTGACCGCCGGTTAAAAGCGGGAAAGGCAAATATGGTGTCAGCATTAAAATTTTCACGGTTCTGGGTCTACTGTATCGTCAAATTTTTCTTTAAGTCTTGTCAGATCCGCTATCAAGAAATGCTCCTCTTCCCAAACAACATAAAAATGTCTCTTGACCCAATTGGTTTTATCGTCTTTGGATACTGAAATAAAGTTGGTTACTCCAAAATCCGCAACCATCTCTTTAAGCGGCAAAGCCGTTGCTGCCCATCCCGGGCGGTTTATTTGATATAAAAAAGCGCTGTCTCCATTATACGGGGCAACCACTATTGCTTCTTTCGGCAAAATCTGATCAGCCTTCTTTCCGGCTTCGATAATGGGAGGATTATTTATTTTATAAAACTCTTTTACATACTTCCATCCAAAATAAAAAGATAAAGGCAAGAGAAAAAGTGCCAGCAGAATTGTCCAAATCCTGGGGACATAATCCTCGTTCCCCTTAAAAAGATAAACAAAACCCCTTGCTAAAAAAATTGCAAGGAGAGGAGTTAAAATAAGTTGATAATAATTATGTCTAACATTCCCGGTTGCTACAATTACTAAATAAGCAATCAAAGAAAAAGCCCAAATATGTAAAAAATAATTATTGTTTTTTAGTTTAACAAGAAATCCCAAGAGAAAAAGAACCAGTCCGGAAACTCCCAGCATCTCCCCGCCCAGCCTTTGCTGCACGATCCACCAGAAAAAGGCCGGACGAAATCGAATACCGTCTCCATTAAAAAGCCAGTTCGATGCCGGAATTCCCTCCGGAAATTGCAAAATCCAAAGCCGCCAGAGCAAAAACGGGGATATGGCTAAAATAAAAAACAAGAGGTATTTAAAAATAGCTTTTACTTTTTTTTCTTTTTTAATAATTGAATAAATTAAAGGCGGGATAAAAAAGACAGCCCATGGTTTTATCAAAAATGCCAAGACAGTAAAAAGCATTGCCACAAAATATACGCGTCGGGTATTTTCATAAATCACACGATCTATGAAATAAATCATACCCAAGGCAAAAAATAAAAATGTCGGTTCCGGCAGAGTGGTTCTAGAAAAGAAAACATTAAAAGGCAAAACAGCAAAAATCAAGGCGGATAAAAGACCTGTGGCTGCGCCAAGATATCTTTTTGCAATCAGAAAAACAAAAGCAATACTGCCCAGCGAAAAAAGTACTGATACCAACCGATGGTATATATCACTCACCCCAAACAAAAGATATAGTGGGTAAACAAACATATTGTATATAGGGAACTCCACAAATCTTAATCTTAAATGGTTAGTTAAAGGGGTTTCCGACATGGCCGACATATCATCGTATTTTGGTAAAAAAGGATTAAAA
This sequence comes from uncultured Gammaproteobacteria bacterium, assembly GCA_964625535.1. Lineage (GTDB taxonomy): Bacteria > Patescibacteriota > Microgenomatia > Daviesbacterales > UBA10151 > UBA9644. The sequence goes on along the minus strand of CAZVEX010000001.1, from coordinate 151,212 downwards.
CCCTCCTTAATAAAATTTCTGGTGACCGAGGCCGTATCTGCTTGGCGCCAGGAATGCCAATCGGCAATTGGTGAGTCAATTTTATAAAGCCTCACCCAAAAACCTATTAAAATAATTAAGCACAGCCAGAAATATTGACTTTTCAAAGTTTTTAAAGCAGTCATTTAAAATTCCTCACCGCCAGATTTGCTCCAATGATCATCCAAAATAAAGATGCCACTTTGGAGGCCTCAAAAACATCAATAAATAAGGCGTTGATGACAAATGCCAAAATTAAAGATAATATACCGGCGGAAAAATATTTGATGAATTGATTATCTTCTTTTAGAAGTTTAACTATCCTTTTTATTATTTCAATAAAAATTAAGACGAAAGCTGCTGTCCCCAGGGCCCCCACCTCGCCCAAAGATCTTAAGAAATCATTATCAGTAGCTATTCCAAGTGATGAATAGCCGGTTCCCAAAAGGGGATTTTTCAAAAAAGCGCGCCAGGCGGCGGGCCATTCAAGATTTAATCTGATGGAAAAAGATCTATACACCCCCAGTTGAGTGGTATCAGTGGGCTCCCCGGGGGTGATGTCGCTGGCAGTATCACCGGAGCCAGTAGCAAAAGTGGAAGTTTCTGCCGACTCGGACGATGTCTTTATAGCCAATGTGGGGATATTTAGTTTACTTCGCAATCTCTGATCCTCCGACTGTCCTTTATACCTTTCCCCCTGCCCAAAAATATTAACAGTGACTGTGGAAATTAATCTGTCGCGAAGCTGCGAAGGATATGTTAAAACTCCCAACATAATTAAAACCACCAGCAAAATAAACTTGAATTTTTTTAAAAGCACCAAACCACCGAGCACTCCGGCAATAGCTGCCACAAAAGATAATCTGGCCGCAGTCATAATCAAAACCCAGAAAGATAAAAGCTCAAGGCCCAAAGCAAAAATTTTTAATTTCTTATTTAGAGCGAAAAACAAAGCGGAAATTAAAACCAATACCATAGCCAAAAACACAGCCAAATCATAATGACCGGCAAAGGTGGAGTTGACTCTGGCCCCAGGAGAAAGAGATAAAATTAAGCCCTTGGAAAACTCGGAGTTGGTGGTAGAGATAACCGGCCAATTTAAATATTGCTGTCCCAAAGCGTAAATGTTGACTAATACCACCACTGCCGAAAGGGTCAATAAACTGATAAAGAGCTGTTGCTTGGTTTTGATAACTGTTGCCACCAGGGGTAAAAGCATCATAAATTCCACTCTCCTTACCCAGTGCAGAAAACTTAAGGCAGGTATTGTAGTGTGAGTGAGAAAATTAGCTGAAAACCAAGAAATTAGCCCCACCAGAAAAAAAAGCAAAATAGCCAGATTTAATTTGTCTCTAAAAAAATCTGTTATTTTTTTAGAAAGAAACAAGTAAATACCCCAGATTATAAAAGCCACGGCTACAAAGATATCTTCTAACCGGACTGCCACAAAAGTTCCCACCACATTAACCAAAGGAAATTTTGGGTACAAAGGAATAAAAGCGAAAAGAAAAATAATCAACCAAAACAAGAATTTTTCCAATCTAACTATCATTTGAGAATGATCCTTCCCATCCGATACAGTAAAGCTGTTGACAAAATAATACCAAACCAAGTTACTACTCTTACCCATACCGGGGATGGGTAAAAACGCAAGGTAGTTTTGGTAAACCAAGCGTTTTCTCCAACTTCAAATTTTGTTGCTCCCCAAAATTTTGCCTCCCCTTCGGGATAAAAAGGTTCAAAACCGTTTACATATAAACTGTTTCTTAGAGGATAGATCAATTCCTCAAGATATGTTGAATCCGTATGTCTTTTTATAGCTGTCCAGGAATATTCGGGAGGATGATTTAGTTTTAAAGGGGGAAAGGGGAGTTTGACTAAATTTTGATAATCATCAGAATAAAAAGGGACTGCGAAATTTCTGAAATTATTGGAAAAATAAGCGGCTACTTCGGGAACTTGAATGGTATCTCCTTCCAGGGTTGATTTTTCAGAATCCGGCAAAGCATTAAATTGATTTATGCTGCTTGGACCGGGCCACATCATATAAATTAAAAGTAAAAAAGAAAAAATTAAAAAGATTTTTTTCATTGAAAAAGTCTTGCTCTGCCTAATCTATATTTCGGATCCTTTAATTTTCTCTCTCCAATAATTTCTGCAGGCACTCCGCCAACTATGGCAAACTCTTCAACATCCTTGGTTACTACTGCCCCTGCCCCTATCACTGCTCCTTTGCCAATTCTGACGCCAGGAAGAATAATGGCTCTTGGGCCAATAAAGACATAATCTCCTATTTCAACAGGCGCCAAGTTTGCCTTGAAATCTTCGGATGCAATATCATGTTCGGAATTATAGATCATCACCTCGGATGCAATATCCACATGATTGCCAATAATTATTTTGTCTCTGCCATCCAAAAATGCACCATATCCGATTATTGAATCCTCCCCTATTTTAAGTTTCTTTACGGAAAAAAACCGGCAACCCATATGTATACTTGTTGCTTTCCCTATTTTTGCTCCTCCCAATCTTAAAAGAAACCGCCTGAGATGATGGGATGGAATGTAGCAAGCTAAATGCAGCCAAAACAACCCAAAATCCACCATATAATTATATAATCTGTTACCAACTTTCCCCATAGCTTCTCCATCTGAAAGCTCCCTGCCCATCCTATCCCTAAAAAGACTCATATGTATTTAATTATATGGGGAAACTTAACCAGAAGCAAACAACACAAAAACTTGATTTTTCCAATAAAATTAATAAAATAAGTTTACCTGTTCAAGATAAATGAGTGCTGAACTGCAAACATACGAAGAGGCTAGAGAATCTTTAAGGCAAAGATTAAAGCGAACTGGAAAAGCTCATGAATTTGTGGATAAAATTAGTCAGGATGGAAAAACTAGCTTATTGGTTTGTACCGAGTCTTTTGCTACTTCTGGAGGTACATTAGATTATCCTGTTAGAGATCGCGACAGGCAGGATGTTTGGGTGATTGTAGGCGAATCCGGAACTAATTTAGAGCAAATGTTTTACTTAGATAGAGGTTTGTCATCTAGAGTAAGAGAATGTTTCATCTTTGAAAGGGGATGCTTGAGCGTTATAATTGGTGGAAAAATAAAACTTGCGACTGACTTAGCCGGCGATATTTCAGTTGAGCCTCCATCAGTAAACCGTTCTATGTTATTTTCAGATCTTTCAGATCCTCGATATGAGTACTCTCTTAATCCTGAGAATTCAGTAACAACTGCAAGGAGAGTATTGGCAGCTTTATTTCATTCCGATCCGGGATCTGATTAGGTTTGCGATCCGGTAAATACCTTTAAAACTTGTTTAGCCATTTTGGGCCAGGAGAATTTTTGGGATTGGGTGAGACCAGCTTTAGAATATTTTTGCCTTAATTTTTGATCAGCCATCAGAGTTCTAATTGCCTGCTCGATTTGATCGACCGAATAAGGATCAACTAACAAACCGGCATCTCCTACCACCTCCGGCAGTGATGACGCATTGGAAACAATCACCGGAGAACCACAAGCCATGGCTTCTACAACCGGTATACCAAATCCTTCATATAACGAAGGCAGCACAAAAGCTGTAGCGCCGTTTAACAAATTAGATAGTTTATCTGTTGCCACATACCCCTTAAATTCCACTCTATCCGCAATTCCTAATTTTCTGGGAGTAGCCAAGATTTCTTCATATTCCCATCCAACTTTACCCACTATAATTAACTTAAGTCCATCTATTCTGGCCACCGCCTCCATCAGTCTAATCAAATTTTTCCTCGGCTGTATGGTCCCTATATAAATAATGTAGTCTTTCTCAAACTTTACACTTTTCACTTTAAACTTTTCACTATCATATCCGGGGTATGCTACCGTAATTTTGTTCTTGTCAATTTTATATTGGGAGATGATATCCTGCTTGGAAAAATTGGAGATGGTAATGATATGGTCTGCATTTTCGGCTGAAAATTTGGTCCAGTTTTTGAGCTGCCATAAATCTCTTGGGGTAAACATTTCCGGAAAATGCAGAAAAGACAGATCAAAAATAGTGGCCACCCTTTTAACCGGAGAAAATCGCGGGATATAATGAGTCGGAGAAAAAATTAAATCAAGAGTTGAAAAGTAGAGGGTAAGCGGTAAAGCGATTCTGGTCCAAAGCCTTTTGGGCCGAAGTATTTTATATTTCCAACCTGCTCTTTCTTTGGGTAAATCACCGAGCGGCTTCTCGGGCAAAAAAATTGTAAATTCATTGTCATGATCCAGGTCCTCAAATTGTTTCAACAGCTCAAAAGCAACCTGTGAAGATCCCAATCTTTGTAAAACATTAGCCTCATATCCGTCAATGGCAATTTTCATAGAATCATTATACCCGAATTATTTTTTGGAAAATATAGCTGGCGCCAAAACTGCTTAATATAATAAGTGGTACCAACATATTAAAACTTTTGAGCGCATTGGGGGGGTGAAAATCTAAAGCAGATGGTAGGGGAGCTAAAGCAAGCCAAATAAAAATTATCCCCCACCCTTTGGGAACCTTAATAATAAAAACAGCGGCCGTGATAATAAAAATAAAGTCAAATAAATACATTAAGGCAAAACTGTCTCTGACATCCCCGGAAATAAATAAAAAATCTCCCTGAAAATGCTGACTGTAGTGATCTAAAAATGATAGGGTGTAGTTGATAACTTTGTTATGTGCCAAAATTACCAAAGGGTGATTATAAAAGCTGTCGTGCTCTCTTCTTTGTTCATCCGTCAGCCAGAGGGGAACTTGGGTAACATCTTGAAATGAAATTGAAAAAAAATTTAAAAGTATCAAAAACAAGAAAGCGCCAATTAACAAATATCTTTTGAGAAATTTATTTATTAAATAAACTCCGGCAATTGAAAGAAACAGCATTAAACTGGCTTGCCCGTCTTTGGAAACAAAATGAAACCAGGGGGAAATAGCCAGAAAGACCGAACAAGTAGCGGCAAAATATGGTTTTTTGCCAAAAGGGAGACAGCGGGCCAAAAGATATATTAAAGTTAGCGATCCCAGCCACAGCAGGGTATTCATATCTCCACCATTTTAAATAAAGAAAAACCATTTAAATCCTTGATTTCTTCAACCTGTTTGTAGTCCTGATAAAACTTCTGTTGTTGACCCAGCTTATATGTAGGCATAATATACAAATTACTTCCGTCAGGTTTGTTAACCGACCAGTCAATATCTTTAAATTCGATATTATCAATTCTTGATACAAGCCCCATATCTTTTCCAGTCTCATTCGGCACGAATACTTCACTCACGATTTCTTGATATTTACTTGGATCGTATTTTTTGTAAAAGAGAAAGAAGATATAAGGCTGTTCCAAACTTTGCTGAACAATGATTTTCTGGTAATTGCCCTGCATTGAAGTTACCTTTTCCATAATTTGCTTATACCCCATTTGCCAGGCGTCATTCTTTTTTTTGGCGTGTACAAAGTACTGATCCAAAAAATAAAGGTAATTAAAAGCATACAAAAATACAATAAAAACAGTGATAATTTTTTTGGGATTCCATAAACTGTTGATGCCTATGGATGTAAGAATCGCCAGCGGGATAAACATGGGTAGCACTCTTTCAAAATTTATCTTTTCTATAGTTAAACTGGAGGGTAAAGATAAAAGAATCAAACTCAACCAGACAAATAAGTTTTGTTGACGTGTTCCCCTGCGAATAAGTATAACCATACCAAATATCAAAAATATACTATCTAAAAAAAGCAGTGGGCCCATCTGGGGAGGATTATGCTGCGGATTGGTATCTCCCTTGAAAAAAAGAGTGCTTGGTGAATACAAACTAAACCACCTGGTGGCAATGGAGCGAAAATTATCTTGAGCATTTAAGTTATATGAAAATATACTTAAAGTTTGAAGTCTGGCAACTTTCCCCTGTATAAAACTGAAAGCCACGGGAACGGTAAAAATTATAAAAGTTATTAAAGATAGATAAATTATTTGACGAGATATCTTTTTAACTTGTTTAAAATATGCAATCGAAAGAATGATCAAAAGTAATGGGCTGGAAAGTTTAGCCGTATGAGAAGTAAACAGTGTCAATCCAAAGAATAGAGCTGACAGTAAAAGATATTTTTCTTTAAAAACAGCCTTTAAAAAGAAAAGGGTGGCCGCAAGCGTGAAGGCAAAAGACACATTAACTTCCCAGGCACCTCTGGAAAATGTAATAAATAGCGGAGAAATTGCCAAAACCAAAGCACTAATCGCCGCTTTTGATCTTTTGATAAACATGTATAAAACAATCTCATAGAAAAGCCAGACGGAAATTACTCCAAAAATGGCAGAAGGAAGCCTGACAGATACCTCGTTTAAGCCAAAGATTGCAATAAAGGGGACAGTCAAATAAACATACAAACCTGGTTTAAAATCTCCAAATGACTGAAAAAATAAGGGCAGAAATTCCCCGTGTTCATCTCGGGCAGTTTTTAATATTGAATAGGCGTTATATCCAAGCGCAGCTTCATCATTACGAAGATGCGGGGGCATCCCCTGCAGATCCCATAATCTCAAAATCGCAGATACAAGAAGAATAAGTAGTAATATTTTGTTTTGCTTGATAAACATAAATCACATTTTGTAGATTTTAGCAGTTTCTGTTGCACATTTTTCCCAAGAAAATTTTTTTACTTGAATCAAACCCTTTTTTACTAACTCTTCTCTTATTATTTTATCTTCCATAACCATTTTTAATTTCTTTTTAATGTCTTCTATGTCCATTGGGTCAACATACACTGCCCCGTCCCCACCTATTTCAGGCATAGAGGAAATATTTGAAGTGATAACCGGCAACCCGCAGGCAAATCCATCAAGTATGGGAATGCCAAACCCTTCATATAACGAGCAATACAATAATACTTGAGCGCTGTTGTAGAGCAGTTCTAATTCATTAATTGAAAGCCATGGAATTGTTTGACCGGCAATCACCAAGTTGTAATCTTTAGCTGCTTCTTTGATTCTTGCTAGATTCCTTCTTTCTCCTATCCCCCCTATTGCCAATACAAATTTGTCCGGCAGGTTGTATTTATTTCTAAACTGTTTTATCTTTTCTTTAGATTGTGGCTTAAAATCTGCTGTTGACCCCTCATAGATTACTGTTATTTTTTCTTCGGGAATATTGGAAACTTCCAATAAATCTTTTTTTGTTGAATTAGAAACTGCAATTACCATGTCTATCTCTTTTTCCACCAGATATAGCCGTCTTTTGTGAACTGCCACAATTTTAGGATGTGACCAGCTCGGATATTTTAGTGGTACAACATCGTGATAGGTAGTAACCTTTTTGGCAGAACATGGCGGTTGAGTCCAATCGCTTGAATGAAAAACATCCAAGGGGCCCAAAAATCTTTCAATTGAAACATTCCTCCATCTATTAAAAAGCATCTCAAAAAGGGTCGGTGGTAAGCGGTATTTTTTAACGTTTTTTAAACTCCCCTGATAAGGCTTTCGGAGAGACGAATAAAAATAAATCATTTCCAAATCCGGCAATTTAGAAAGTTGCCCGGCTAAATTTAAGGTATAGGTAGCAACTCCGCCCCCGTGGGCAATTTGTGAAATATCCATTCCAACCCGTATATTTTTATTCATTTTCTTTTTAGTATATCAACGCTAGCTACACTATCTATCTTCTGATAATTTTCATTGATATAACTATCTATCTTTTTTGCAAAATCTACGATCGGTACATCTTCAATTTTAACAGTTCTATCGGAAATTATAATATCCGGTTGATCTTTTTTGATCCCTTCGACAACTCTATCTTCCACCACAGATAAAAACCAGGGGAACTGAAAAACAAAAATGTCTCCTGCAGGGAGTGTCTTACTCATCTGATAAAGATGCGGCGCCGCTCCAAAAACAAAGATCTTGTCTCCTTCGTTCGTGTACTGCCTAATCTTATTAGATATGGCGTAGGTCTCCTCATCAAAAAAGAAAACTTTGTCCAAGATATGTCCTTTGTAAAAAACATTTTGCCACCAAATGGTAACAGCGAGATAGATAGCTATTAATATAAAGCCAGTTTTCCTTTTTGTTAATGAATACACACCTAAGCTAGTTAAAATTACTGCAAATGGCAGAGAAGGTTGCAAATGAACAAAATTTGCCCTGTCAAATGCGCCAATTAAAGATCCCACCAGAAAAATAAACACAATAATTTTTAGCCGTTTATCCTTACATAAAAATCCTGATAAAGAAGCAACGTACACCATCAAAACTCTTGAAATAAATCCAAAGCTTGTTGGTATTTGAGTGCCTGACGCCGCATAAACAGTTAAATTAAAAGTAACAGTCCAATACCAAAAATCCGGAAATATTCCCATCCAAACAAAATACAGAATCATTAAAATTACCGGTAATGAAAGCCCCAATAAATATTCCGCGGTTTTTTTAAAGTTTTTTTCGCTCCATAATATATAAAGAAAAATCAGTATTGATAACGGAATTATAGTTTGCTTAAAAACAATTGCCAAGCCCAAAAAAATTCCTGGCAGAAAAAATTTTTTTCTTAATGAAAAGTAGAAAGCAGGCAGTAAGAAAAGAGGTAAAAAATTATCAATCCACAAAACCCACCCTTCAAAAAAGGGTTGCCATAAAAGATACAGGAAGTTAACGAGAAGCGCTTTTTTCTCTCCCAATATTTTTTTTGATATTAAAAAAAGAAGCACATGGGTGATGGCAACTATTGCAAAGAGCCAAAGCCGGGCTGTTTGGGCATCATTCATACCTAGATTATCGAAGTTTATGGGCAAAAACAGTAAACCCGGAAAATGTTGATCAAGAATTTGGCTGTAGGGCTTTAGACCATGATTGGTTAAATAGGGATAAATAAAAAGTTCCGGATAGGGAAAAAAGATCAATTTGGATAAAATAAAAATATGACCAAAAATTATCGCTAATAAGACAAATTTACTCATTTTATATAATGATACACAAAACCTACCCCATTAAAATCGGTGACTCCAGCCTCTTTATAGTTTAACTGCACCAATCTTTTTTTTATAAATCTTTGCGGATCGGATATGTCAACAAGGTATTCGGCAAGATATACCTCTTTTTTCCCCAGCAAAATATTTTCCAAATCGGCCACATCGTTTATATCCTTTGCGGGAAAATCCTTTAGTCCCCCTTTGGCATTGATTTCCCCCTTTGCGTAATAATCAAAAGGCGGGAGAGTTCCTGAACTTTCAAATAAAACAACCGCTGAATCTTTTGACTTTAGAAAATTTACCAAACTCTTCCAATCATCTCTGTGGTATGATGGGTTAAATAAATAAATAGCAGTAGAGCCAAGCTCAATTAAAATAACGCTCAATAAAAAGACATATTTAAGTTTTTGGCCCAGTAGCAATATCCCCAAAGACACCAAAAGAATAAATGCGGGAAGAACAAACAGTAATCTAAAATAACTGTATATGGGAATTGCCAGAGAAATAAAAAATGCCATGATTATCGGGACAAATATCCAGCTTAAAATTAAATTCTTATCCGGCGTCTTAAACTTTACCCCTCTCCATAAAAGAAATAAAAATAATATACTAACAGGCAATAATATTAGTGCATAGATTAGCTTATCAGGATAACTTATTCTCCCTATGATAAATTTAACAAAAGTTAGGGGGACAGCTTTAGGGTCAAAAGCGCCGACAATTAGTTTCCATGCCGGCAGCTTACTGGAGGCCACCGAACCAATATCCAATTGACTGATAAATACTGGCAACCACCAAATACCGATTAGAACCGCTACAACGAGGGCCACAAACCATCTTTTAAGCAATGCTTTGTTCCTAATGAATAACAAAAAAGCAAACTGGGCAGGAAAGATAAAATAGGCAACATAATCCGATGCCAGTACTAATAAGTTACTAAAAATTAAAAATAGTAAGCTCATCTTCTCTCCTTTGACGAATTTAAGAAGAAGAAAAATATTTAATGAAACAGCCAGGACGGCCAGGGCATACATCCTGGCTTCCTGACTGTAATAAATATGCAAAGGGTTAATGGCCAGGAAAGTTGCGGCCAGAAGTCCCAAAGTTTTCGAGTGAATTTTTTGACCTATTAAATAAACGAGGAAGATTGTTAATACCCCGAACATTACCGACGGCCCTCTTACGGCAATCTCAGAGATTCCGGCGACCCTTGCCCAAAACCAAAGGATTATAAAATATCCGGGCGGATGAAAATCGGCTTTGGCATATTCTGTAATCATCCCAAAAAAAGAATAATTCTTGGCAGCCAAAACATTAATAGCTTCATCCAGCCAGAGGCTTTGATTTAAATTGATTAATCTTAAAAGTAGGGCAAGAGCCAATATCAAAAGAATCATTTTTTTGATTTTTCCCACAGTTTAACCAAAACCTCTACTTTGTAAATCATCATTAGAAAGGTAAGAGCCAAACCATAAAACCTGTCCAGAAATCCGCCGTGCTTAATGAATCTGACCAGAAATTCTCTGGTTGGCCACCATAAAAATTTCAAAAATGTCGACTTCTCTCCTGTTTTGTATCTTTGCTCTGCCTCGATTTCCGAATATCTGTTTTGCCGATCCATGAATTCAAATATACTGTCATAACCAAAATGCAAAATGGCAAAATTCAAAGAGGCAGGAAGCTGTAAAACCTCCCCGTCTACATTTGGGTAACTATGAATTTTTTCATTCCAGCTAACCTTTCCCTTTTTAAAAAAACGAGTGTGACGATCTGGCCACCAATTGGAATGAGCTATCCATTTGCCAAAAAAAATATTTTTTCGGGGGATATTGACCGCCTGGAATTGATTTTGTTCTGCGATTTCTGTTAACCGCTTTTTTAGGTTTTTCCCAATAGTTTCGTCCGGATCCAAAACAAGCATCCAATCCCCACTCGCTTTAGCTACGGCATAATCTCTAATACTCTCAACAAAAGGGACAAGTCGGTGGTGAAAAACTTTTGCGCCAAATTTACTGGCTACTTCTATAGAATTATCCGAGGAACCCAAATCTATCACAACTAACTCGTCTGCAAAATTTTTCGTGCTTTTAAGGCATCTTTGCAATTTGTCTGCTTCATTAAAACATATTACAACGGTAGAAATCATACTAAGATTATTTTCTCATAATCTTTGGCAATTTTATCCCAGGAAAATTTTTCAGCTTGAGCCCTGGCTTTTTTTGACCAGTCAATCTGCAAAGCCTGACTAATCGCTTGGGCATATTTTTGAGGATTTGTGACATCCACGAAAAGACCTGCCTCACCGATAATCTCTCTTCTTTGGGAATCATCAGGTGCTACCACTCCCAACCCAGAGGCTAGCGCCTCCAAGTAAGCTATGCCAAAGGCTTCCCTATCCCATGAGGGCAGGGTAAAAAGATCGCATGACCTGTAAACTTTTGGCATATCCTCATATTTCAAACTGACTATTTTAAAACGATTACCCAAAAAATCCCTCCCCAAATTCTTCAATTTATCTTTTTCTTCTCCTTCTCCCACAATTAAGACCGATCCTTCACCCAGCTGCCGAACTGCCCTAATCACTCTTTCATGGTGCTTATACCAAACCAGGGCTCCTACCGAAATAATAACAGGTCTTGGTAAGTTAAAGGTTATTTTTTCTCCCTGGGGATTGAACTTATTTAAATCTACCCCATTGGGGATTTTAACCACTTTGCTTTTCCAAGTCCACCCCTTTACCCATTTAGCCATGTGATCTGTTAGGGCCACAAATATATCGGGTGCTACCAAAAGATTAAATATAGAGGTTCTACCCACTCCTGCCTGTCCGCTGATCACCAGTTTGTATTTTTTAAATAATCTTCCAACAGATGCTTTAACGGCCTGCATTCCCCCATTCATTGGAATGACTACATCATAACTTTCGCTGTCTTGATCTGAAAGGATCTTTACTTCGTGTTTTTGAGACAACTTTTTAGCCAATTCCGACACAAAAACTTCCGCTCCTCTATTAATTTTATTTTGATATCTACTTAAGAAAAGTATCTTCATTGCTAATTCTTTATTATATATGCTCTATATCCGCCTGCTTTTATAGATAACAAATATGACAGATCTTCTTTCAAAGGGATTCTGTCTTCCGAAAGAATCACTAAATACTGTAGTCTCACATCTTTTATCTCTTCCGGATAAAGCCAGCCTAAATTTTTGTCCGTGTAACTTATGTCGGGAACTCTGCCGTAAACTTTAAAAAGATACCTCCAACCCTCGTAGTCATGACATATGCCCCTTCCTTCAATAGCAAATGGTTTATCGCCTACTATTTCCATCACCCTACTAATTATTTCCCTTTTCGGAGCCAAGCTAAATTCATCGGAAGATTGAACTACCGTATTTACTCCCGCAACTCCCGCCAAAAGTATTAAAATGATCAGTATCAAACGGGAATTTTTTGTCTTACTTACTAGAATCCCCGGAACAAGCGTAAATAGAGTAAGAAAGTACAGTATATAATACTCTGATGATCCGCCGGGGAAAATCATGAAAAAGAAAACGGCCACACTCAAAAATATTGCCAGCATCTTATATTGATACTTTTTCTCTTTGAAAGATTTCCACAGGAAAATTGAAAGCAAAAAAAAGGTCAGTAAAGATAAAACCGGCGGTGCATATGTCCTTTTGGCATATTGGTCAACAATTTTAAACTCCTGTTTGACGGATAAAGCGCTACAGCCAAAATTTATTTCATCCGCATTGGGATTACCTGCTTTCAAGTACCAAAATCGCCCTGAACTATCAAATAAAGTTCTGAATTTGGAGGCTGGATCAAAAACAATCTTTGATTCATCAAGATGAGTTTGAAAACGACTAAAAATAGTCCAGTTACTAAAGTTATGATAATAATCAAAGACTGCCAAAGGCCAGTAAAAAATGGCAAACACCAAAAGACATATTGTAAGCAGCTTGATATTTTTCCAGTATTTACCCTTTATAAAATAAAAAACTCCAATTAAAAGAAGGGGGGAAGGTTCCAAATGAGTTTGTAAAACAGATCCGAAAAGGCCGGCAAACAATACCCACCACCACGGTGATTTTTTAACTAAAATCATTGTCAAAAATAAAAGCAATGTTACTGTGGGGGTAAACATGGTATTCCAATATTTTTGATCAAAGAAAACAAAAAACGGAAGTATCGCGTAGAGCAAGGAGGAAATTACCCCGGTAGTTAAATTAAACACCTTCCAGCCGACGAAAAATAACACAACTGTTGTCGCAACACCCAAAAATGCGGCAAAATAAGCTCCGATTAGGGGATCTCCGCTGGAAATTGCAAGCAGAATGGCGGTAAAATAGGTAAAGTAAGGTCCCAGATAAAAATCCAAAAATGAAGCGCTGACTCCAATCCAAATCGGATGAGGATCTTTAACCAGAGTCCAGGCGTAAGTGGCCTGGTACTCCTCATCAAAATTAAATACATAGATATCCTCCAATCTGTAAAACCTGGAAAATGTAGATAGGAAAATTATCAAACCTAAAAGTAAGACGATTTTGTATTTTTTGATAAATTCAAAATTCATTTTAAAAAAATCTGTATTTTAAAATTGTCCAAACGGCTTTCAAACCATCCCAAAAGCCAATTTTTTTACCTTGGTCATATCCACGGGGTTTGGTCCTAATTGGCACCTCCACTATATTGTAGCCCAATTTTAATGATTTGATAGTTATCTCAGGTTCAATCTCAAATCTATCTGATTGTAATCTTAAGTTTTCGATAACTTCCCTGGTAAAAAGTTTATAGCATGTTTCCATATCTGTCAGTTTTGAACCAAATAAAAAATTTACCAGCCAGGTTAAAAATCTATTGGCTATTAGATGCAGGGGTAACACCGTTCTGTTCTTACCCCAAAGTTTTAGAGGGTAATTAACAAGTCTTGTACCAAAAACTATCTTTGATTTTTTCTTCAATATTGGCTCCAACAACTTTGAATAGTCATCTGGATTGTATTCCAAATCGCCATCTTGAATTATTAGGTAGTCTCCGCCTGCTGCTTTTATTCCTGTCCTTAATGCCGCCCCTTTTCCCAAATTGTGCTTATGAGAAAAAAATTTTATTGTTTTATACAATTTTGAATTTTGAATTTTGAATTTTGAATTATCTTCTGATCCATCATCTACTACTATTATTTCTTTACCTATACCCCACGGTAATTTTACTTTGCTTACTCTTTCGAGCAGTTGCTTAACTGTCTTCTCTTCGTTAAAAACCGGGACAATTATAGAAATTATTTTGGTCATTTTTTGGCAATTATTAAAATTGACGTCCCGAAAGGAGGTTCGATAACATCTTCCAGCGGTAATACCATAGGCGCAACAAAATTAAAAACTTGAATTTTGTTTTCATCAACCCGGATTTCGGAAAATAATTTTGATGAAATCCACCAGCCTATTCCTCCAAGAAAGTTAATTACTCGACTTTTAATGATTTTAAATCCCATATCTTCTAACATACTTTTAAGTTGGTTCTTGTTATATCTTCTAAAATGTCCAATAGATTTATCTATTTCTCCGTACAAAAAATCATATGCGGGCACTAACAAAATTAGAAATCCGTCCGCCTTTAAAAGTTCACTCATATTTTTTAAGGCTCTTTTATCATCCCGTATGTGCTCTAAAACATTAAGACAAACTATACAATCAAATTTTTGGTTTTTAAAAAAATATTTTCCTTTTTCAATGTTTCCCAAACCCACATTAGTGTTATCATTTGCACTTTGGGCTGTCTGCTTGACATAATTTTCATTAATATCTATTGCCCAAACATTTCCATATTCCTTCAAGGTAGTTGTGAAATTTCCAATACCGCAACCAACTTCCAAGATGTCTCCTTTTAAAAAACTGACAAATTTTTTGACTGTCCACTTGTTATACCAGACAGCCTGACTCATTGATTCCAGGGTTTTTGTACCGTTTGAACCCATCATAATCTCCTTTTGATTTTCCGCAAGGGAGTAAGAATCTGACTAATCATTTGGGGGATGCCTTGAATTTTAACCCAAGGGGAGGGAATAAAGGAAGGATAAGGAAGATATAAGACTTCCGGATATTTATAGTCTGGAGAAGCTTTTTTCCCCAATTCATATTTATACTTATCCGAAGTTCTTTTGCGTGAAGATCTTTTAAGGTGAGTCACATGTAAAATTGGCGCATCCAGAAAGATTATTTTTTCTCTCTCTTGGACTGCCTTTCCCTGCCCATCAAAAAATCCCTCGCTACCGTAAGGATTTTCCACATGAAGTCCGGGAATTTTTTTGCTGAATGCTTTTAAACTCAAATGTCCCTCTCTACCCAATATTTTGTATCTGCCGGCACTAGCTTCCTGGAAATGAAAAATATCTCCCACCGGCACTACCATTGGTACAACTATACCCTCAATCTGTTTACCCTTGCTGCTTATAACATCCACTACTTTCCTGATCGAATCTTCCCACCAGATCTCATCACCATCCAAGATTAATACCCAGTCGCAATCGGATTCTTCCAGCATCCTCTGGCGCATTTTTGTAAATCCATGTTTGTCAACCTGTCCCACTTTTTTGAAAACAATTTTATCTTCCTTAATTTCCCTGATTATGTCTGCCGTTTTGTCAGTCGAACCGCTATCCCAAATCAAAATCTTATCTACATAATCCAAGATAGACTTCATGGCAAACCAAATAAAATTCTCCTCGTTATTAACAATGGTGTTGGCCCAAATTTTCATTTCTTTAATTTAGCGAGCAGCCACATCAATGGATATAAAAAGTTAAAAGTTGTACCAATTAGCACTGTAATTGCTGCACCTGAAATTCCAAAGTTTGATATTAAAAGATATCCTAAACCACCGATTATTAAAAGATGACCAATCGAAACCCAGATAAAAACATCCGGTCTGCCAAAGTAAAAAATAACGCTATGATGAACCGGAATTGAGAAAAGAAAGACGATCATTGCCAAAAATAAAAAAATAAATGGCAAAACCGCGCCGTTATACTGCGGCCCAAAGAGCGCTGGAATGAGAAATACTGAAACAGGAATAGTTAAAATTCCCAAAAGGCAAAGCCCAGAAACAAAAAACTGAAATTTTTTAAAATAAGTAAGCATCTGCTTGTTGTTTTGAAATGAGGAAAATTTCGGCGCGGCCACCAATCCCAGAGCCGCAACCAGCTGCGGCATCACTGCCACCATCTGATTGGCAGCTCCATATATTCCCACCTCTCTGGCAGAAAGCAACACGGCATTCAAGTATGTATCCAGCCTGGCGGAAAAAGCGGCAACCAGGGTAAAGATGGCTACCGGAATGTTGTATTTGAAAAGCTCTTTGGATAAACTAAATTCATTTTTACTGGCAAGTATTTTTCTTGCAGGAAGAATAAAAAGCGTCACAAAAAAACCAAAAAAGGGTACAAATATATAAACCAATAAACTGTTTTCCACGTTAAGAACAAGGTAATAACCTAAAATTAAAATTAATACCAGTCTTAAAGAATTGGTTAATATATTGATTACACTCCAAAGAAAATATTTCTGATAAGCTTGCAGCGCAGATGTGGCAAAGGTAAAAAGCAAAGCTCCTCCTACTCCAAAAGCAGCCAGTTTTAAAGGTAAAATTAGCTCCTCTTTGCGAAAAACTTCTGTTGCTAAAAATGGCGCAAGCAGGAAAATGATTAAACAAGATATTGCCCAGGTAATAAGTTTTATCTCCAGACTTAATTTTAGAAACCTGTAGGCTTTGTCTCTGCCTTGGGCCAAATTTGCAGAGACAAAACGGATCAAACCGGTATTAGTGCCAATATCCGCCATATCCGCAATTAAAACTAAAGTAGTCAACGTGATAGTTAACAATCCAAAATCCGCCGGTCCCAAAAATCTTGCCAAGGCAATATAAAACAGCGCTCCCAAAACGCCATTTATCAGAGTGCCTGCAATGGTAATTTGAGACTCTCTGAAAGTAGCGGTTGATAGAATAGATTTTAGCATATAGCCATTATATCAGCAGAATAAGAATAATAATCGCTAAACTTAATCCGGAAATTACGAGTCCCGGAAAAATAAATTTTTGCGGTTCAAATTCCACCACATAATCCCCGGCTTTTTCTATCCTAAAACCGTTTAATAAACTATACACAGGCAAGGGATCTTGACCATTGATCTTCCAAAGCTTATCAAAACTCTCCGAAAAAACCAAAAAAGCGGGTTCTTGAATGTTCGATACATTAACCAGATATTTTGTGGGGTTAACTCTTTCATAGGAAACTAATGCAGCACTCGTAGAGGTATTTTCTTGACTAAATTCCACTATTCTACGGCGCATCTCATTTGCTTTATTTTTATAACTTTCCCATTTATCCCTTTCCAAAACAGCCAGCCCATTTACTACATTAATATCACCTTCCGATTCTATCGTTAATTCTTTTCCATTAATTAACCGACCAACTTCATGCCATCTCACATTATTATCATTTGTCTTAGTCTTTATTTCACCAACCAAATCATTATTTTGATAAAACTTTAGTTGTCCGCTTCTTGAACTTTCCATCACTCTTGCCAGCAAAATATCCTCCTTTTTGAACTTTGAACTTTGAGCTTTGAGCTTTAAATTTCCCTCCCCTA
This sequence comes from uncultured Gammaproteobacteria bacterium, assembly GCA_964625535.1. Lineage (GTDB taxonomy): Bacteria > Patescibacteriota > Microgenomatia > Daviesbacterales > UBA10151 > UBA9644. The sequence goes on along the minus strand of CAZVEX010000001.1, from coordinate 133,571 downwards.
CCATCCATCCTCCTCCCAAATCAAAATCCAAATTATCAATTTGGTATTTATCCCTTAAAAAATATCTCCAGGCAATTAAATCCTTTGTTTGCCTTTTCCACCAACCCGAGGAATCAGGATCATCTTGAAGCTGTTGGGCCGGAAAGATCAGATCCCGAGGATCTATAAAGCTTGCCGCCAGATCCACTATAGTCTTATTATGCAAAACTATTTTTGCTTCCGGCATCCGGTCTAAATTCTTACCTAAACCCGCTTTTTCCTCTGCAAAAATCAGGGCATTTCGGGATAAGCTAAGCTTCGCGCTTTTGGTGGCTTCATTATAAATATTATCCGACCCCACTACCCACCAGACATCAGGTGTTGCAAAAAAGATTCCTTGACGCTGTTTAGTTTTCCAAAGAGGGACTGTGGAGCTTTCTAATTTAGACAACCATGGTAAATTAGAGAGTTGACTTTGAAATGTATCGTAATAGCGAACATTATCTGGATGCAGATTGTCTTTTTTGGGATCAAGCGGGGGATAAGCTATGTAACCTATTCCTGCCACATCAAATATCTCACCCATGTAAGGAGCTTCCCGGAGAAAATTAAAAATTTCATATGTTCCAAGGGTGCCTGCTGCGAAAGGCCTTTTTTGCACCAAACGCGATGCCTCAACTGCCGGGTGTTCGCTGTCAACATGACCCAAGGGTGGAAACGAAGGAATCCAAAATACTCTGGAGGTCTGTTTATCGTTAGTTAAAAAATTTTTAAGCTGGGCAAATTCTACCTGAAATCTTGGAGGAGAAAAAGTGCCAGTCATTTGATCACTCCAAATAGGACGAATCAAAAACAATAAATAAAAAACTAATGCGCATAAAAATAAGATACTTAATTTGGCTTTTTTAAATTTGCCCAAAAGCGTATCCACCGTGATCCCCCACAGCAACGCATAAGATAAAGCCTCCAAAGTAAAAAATTTCGAGGAATCGCGAAACAGCGAAAATCCGGGAAGATGATTATAAAGCCAAGGATAAATTGCTACCAAAGGCTCCGCTGCCCCTTTGGAAAGAAATATGGACAAAACTAGGGCGAACAACCAAAATAGTACTGTTTTGTTTTTTGGTTTTAAAATTGGAGCCAGCAAAGCAAATATCGGAATGACAATAAATTCCCACCTCAAAGGAGTAATTTTTCCAAAAATATTTTCCGGCCAATGCGGCGAAAGTAAAAGCATGGAATGAGCTAAGTTGCCTAAACCTGCAAATGAAGTTTGAGTAAAAAAACGATAGGTTTCAGATGAGATAGGAAACGCCAGAAAAGGTATTAACCAATAAGCATGTAAGCCAAAAATTATCACTGCTACGGCTACTGCTGTTTTCACCCAATCTAATGTCCATTTCCTAAAATCCTTAAATTTGATGAAGAAGAGTTCGTAAAAAAATCTGACAAGGGAAATTACTGCCAAAAGATAGATAAAGCGAAAATCAAAAAATCCCAAGGCTGATGCAGCCAGCCCGGCCCAAAGTTTTTCTTTCAATCCCCCAACTCTGGCTTTTTCCAAAGCAAGAAAACTCGCAGGGAAAAAGGCAAAAGCTAGGGCAATTGAGAGTTGTCCCCCATCCACCAGTAATAAAACATAGGTGTTAGTCAAATAAAAAATTGCAGAAATGAGCTTAGCCGGATTTGATAATTTTAAACTTTCGCCGAACTTCCAAATAGACACAGAGCCTATTAGCAAAAAAGGGATCATAATTACTATCCTAATAATCTGTTGAAAATTAAACCCCAGATTTGCCAGTAGAGAAGAAACAAATGTTAAGGGATAAGACCATAAAAAAAAGTCGCTTACCTCACCCAGCCCCTCCGATCCCCTATCGGACCAGGTTCTGGGAAAATCCAACAAACTTTTTAAAACCTCTTCCGATACAACAGGAAAGTCACTGGCTACTCTTACTCCCGGCAGCCACCAGTACCAGTACACTCCAATCAAAATTAAGGCTAAAATGATGATATAGATTTTATGGCTCACTTATTTTGCCTTATCTCCCATGAATAAACTGCCGTTCCTAAAACTATTATCCAGAAAAAAACAGTCAGCATCTTCTGGGCAAATCCCTGATGTGAAGATAAAATAGCAATCCCGGCCGCTCCTGCAAGTGTAGCCCCCAAAACAAAAATCACAGATGACAATTTAAACTTAGTCATATACCTATTATAATTCATCTTGATGAGAAAATTCGCTCCGATATTAGTTATCTTTGCAGCTGTCTTGCTGCTTTACTTCCCGACATTTAATGTTTATTTCTCTCAAGATGATTTTTTTATGTTCAAAGTTAGTCTAACGGACGGGACTTTTACAGATTTTGTCAGACTCTTTGGAATATATCCTTTTGAGGAAAGAGGAATTGCTTTTTACCGGCCTATATTTAGGGAAGCCCTACACAATATTTATTTTAGCATCTTCGGTCTAAACCACCTCCCTTTTAGGGTACTACTTCTGGGAATTCATTTCATTAACATTTCTCTTGTATATTTTTTAATACAAAACATTTTTAAAAAAAGATTGCTGTCTTTTTTAACGGCATTATTTTTTGGAATATCGGCGGCCAATGTGGCAACTCTTTATTACATTCCCGGCGGGATCGAAAGCTCCGGAGCAGTGACGTTTGCTCTTTTAACAATTATTTCTTACAAAAAATATCTGGCAGTACACAGATTTAAATTTTATCTTTTATCTTTTGTGTCATTTCTGTTGGCTCTTGCTTCCCATGAAATCATTCTGGCCACCCCTTTAATCCTACTAGCTCTTCGGTCGCGTATTTTAAAACTATGGCCATTTTTCTTAAGCTTAATCATTTTGCTTTATATAGATTTGGTCAAAATAGGTTTTTCTCCCGGGGAGCAGCAGTATAAATTTATCTTTAATCCCAAAACTATTATCCAGTCTTTTAGCTGGTATATGTCTTGGGGCTACGGAATGCCGGAGATGTTAATAGATTTTGTTTTACCGGGTTTTAAGCTAAATCCAAATCTCTTGAGATACTGGGGAGATTTTTATAAAGTTATTTTCCCCGCATTTTTTGTATCTTGCTTTATTTTGATATTTTTCATTATCTCCACTGTGTTAAAAAGAAGATCTCTATTTATGGATAAAAGATTTTTATTTTTTTTGTTCTGGCTTTTAACAGGTTTACTGCCGGTAATTTTTTTACCCTCTCATAAATCATCTCATTATTTAATATTTGTGTTGGCACCATTTTGGGCACTAATATTTTTTGTAATAACTCAATCTGCTTTATCTAAATTTTTAGTCTTTCTATTTATTGCCAGTCTTCTTTTATTGAACGGGGCGTCAATCAAGCTGGGAGAAAAAACCCACTGGGCCTCAACCAGAGGTAAAACTGCCCAAAAATTGGTTCAGGAGTTGAAATCCAAGTATCCCTCTCTTCCAAAAGGATCGGCAATCTATTTTACCAATGATCCTGCTTACCCATATTTAACAAAAGAGTGGGGAGGGACTTCCAAACAGGCCAGTTTTGTTCTAAACGGCGCAGACGCTCTGCAACTTTTGTACAAAGACCCTACTTTGCAAGTTTTTTATGAAGATTTCGGGGGTGTGCCAAAAAATTTTCCCAAAGAAAGAGTATATCAGTTGATGGCAAAAATACTATGACTCTCCTGTATAACCCCTTTTAATAAGTTGGGATAGTAATCCAATAAAATAAATTAACAAAACACCAAATCCCAAACTGCCAAACCAATTGGCGATATTAAATTTCAAAAAAATGACAAAAAAGATCATGATCATAAAACAGATTACGCTTAAAATTAAGATATATTTTCGAAAAATCCCACTGAAGGTTAAAGAAAGAGCAAGGGAAAAAACAAGCTCTTGAGTGAACCTGCTTTTATCTGGATAAGAGAAACCATTATCCAAAAAAATAAAAATCGGCAAAGAAATAATAAATACTAACACTCCCCAAAGGAATCGTTTATTTTTCATCATATTCTATAATCTCCTTAATTTTTTTACCAAAAGCATTGAAACAAGCACAGTAAAGGTCGCTCCTCCTAAAAACAGACCCCAATTTACATAAGACTGGGGCTCAAAAGTTATCTCAAAGTCGTATTCACCAGTATTTTCCACCAGCCAGGCATTGCCATAAAGATTACTGATGTAGTGTCCATCCGGGGTGTAAACTGCGCTCTCGCTTTTAAGCGTCAGTTTCCATTTCGGATGAAAAGATTCTTTAAAGATTAACAGGGCAGGTTTGATAATTTTGATCCTCCCTTTATACGAGGTAGGATTATTCCTCACAAAATTTTCAACCGTTCCTCTATCTAAATCCTCCCCATCTAGGGGCCTGGCGCGAAGAATCAGCTGACTTGTTAATACCCGTTCAACTCTTAAGTCTTTTAGTAAAACCTGGCCGGTATCAAAAATAATTCTCAAAACGGCCGATCTGGTGGTCGTCATGAGAGGAAGAGTTGTAAACTCATAACTTACCCAATCATTTTGAATAGCTTGGGAAACAAACTCATTGGGCCCGCCCCCACCCTCCTGTTCAAGCTGAATGGAAAAACCATTTCCGGCTATCACTTTTGCCTGGAAACTAACCTTAAAAGTATCTTTTCCCACCGCTTCGAGCGCAATATTAACCGGATCTTTGCTTTCTCCCGCCGGAGCCAGATTTAAGGCTTGCGGGGAAAAATAACTTACTTCATGCTGGCCTTTTTCCAGCGCAATACTCCCAAAAGAAATAAAGTCATCATTTTGCTTACCATCCAGCAACATCGCCTTTTCATCAATTTGCAATTGCACCTTCCCAAGATGATTGGAATAAAATTTTGAGACCCCGGCATCGGTCATTAAAACTTCATAGTTCCCCTTTTGGGGAACATCAAATCTAAAAACTTGCCTCAAATAACTTAGGCCTGGTCTAGAATCTGTTGCAAATTGCGGAGATAAATTATTGGCCACCAATTTCTCCTTTAGGAAGGGATATAAGGGACTTTGGAGTTGTTCTAAAATATACAAATGCTCGCTAAAAAGATTGGCAATTATTTGTCTATCTAGATAAAGCAGTAATCTTGAGTTCTTGATATCCGTTTTAAATAACTCTTCTATCAGCGACTTATATTTGGAGACTAGTTGATCGGTCTTCAAATTTGCCATTTCAATTAAAGCTTCACTTGAAGCGATCATCTTCTCCGCTATTTTTAGGCTGGGAACTTCACCGTTTTGCGCCAACAGCGCTTTTGTTCTAGTTAATCGGGCAAGAGGAGAGGTTGGATCAGTTTTATTTAATAAGGCGCTTTTTGACGCTTCGGAAAAGGTCATCTGCTCTTTGGCGGTAACTACTACTATGCTGGCTTGCTCCAAGAGTTCTTGATCAAGGCTGTCACCTGCTGGAGAAACCATATCACCGTTCTCCGATTTTGCTAACCACGGCCAAACTTTCAAATTTTTGCCGAGCGTTACAAATGCGAGATTTTGCGCAACCGACACTTTCTCGCTATAAACTTCTTCATTTACCTCATAAATCAGAAGTTCCCCAAACCGGACCTTCTTTTTAACCAGGGGAAGATTCTCCAGAAATTTTTCTGTCTCATCAGGGCTATAAATTTCTTTTCCCTTCCAGTCAATATCTTTATGTAAAACGATGAATCTTATATTCAATGCTCCAATCAGTTCCTCCAGCGGCTTTAAATTTTTTCCATAAGCCTTATTAAAAAAAAGCGACAGGGTACTTAAAGTATCATCTACCGGCTGAAGATTAAACCCCCTTGCTACAGAAGACGAACTAAAGAAAAGATCGCTTGATTCAACTCCCTGGTATCCCCACTGCCACTTATAACTGATATCCTCTGTTACTGATAGAGGAAGATGGAGGATTCTTCCTTCCCTCCCCTGCATTTTGATCCATTCACTGGCCGATCTGATATAGGGAGGAACTTCCACAAAAGAAGGATTATCCAGTTGTCCGAAAATTTTACCCAAAAACATTGGCCAAGCGTACACCAAAATCACAAGCATCAAGGAAATCAATATTAACACCGCGCCTTTATGATCAAAAATTCTTTTAAGCTTCAAATATAAAATCTGTAAACCAACCACAAACAATATCGAAGATACAAAAGGCAGCAGGATACCGATTTTTTCAAAGGGGTTTCTAATTATTCCCAAGGGGAAAAAGTTAGTAAACGCCCACAAATAAATAAATTCAAAAGGAGCGGCAGCTCCCTTAGCTAAAAACACTATACTTAAAAAAACAGGGGCCCAAAAAACCTTATCTTTCAAACGGGTCACTGCTACTAACCCAACCGTCACTACAGCGAAGATTAACCAGGGAATAAGGGAAAAAGGTATCTGTTTATGAGCTTTTCCAAAATCGGACTGATTAATAACATAAAATGGATTGATTAGTTGAAGGGTAAAGGGAAGTATAGACTGTCTGCTTAAACTGATTAAACCCACCACATTTTCTTCAAGGCTATGTTGTTTGGAAAAAAGTCCCGGCCCGACAGTAAAGGTGGGCACCAGCCACCAAGCATTGGTCAGCACAAAGCAAAACAAACCAATCAGAAAAAGGCTAAAAATTTTTGTCAGATTTTTAATACCCTGCCAAGGGAAAATCCCCAGGCCCAATGTGATTAAAAACATTAAAAGCCATACGGTCACAATAAACGCCAAAGAGCCGTAAAGGTAAACACCAAGTAAGTTAGTGATTAAAAAAAACAGCAAATATTTAAGGCTGCCCTTTTTAAGCCAGGCGATCCAAAAAATGACCAAATAGGGCAGTGTGGCTGCCAGAAAAATGGCATTGTGGACAAACCGATGCCAAACGGAAATCATCATGTAGGGATTGAACATATAAAACAACCCGGCAACCAGGGCAAAGTAACGAAACTTCCCTCCAAAAGTTAAAACTACGAACAGATACATACCAAATCCCATTAAAAAAAGTAGCAAAAAAAATAGTGTGGCCTGTAACCACAGGGGTGAAAAACCAACAAGTTGTAAAATGGACAGTCCAAATTGAACCGGAACCGAAGTTAAACCGTGGGGTACGGGCGTGCCGGGAGCAGCCCCGTCCCACCAGACAAATCTCGCAATCTCGAAAATTCTTGCAGGATCATAGGTGGGTAATCCTACATCACCACCTCCATAGATCAAGCCGTGTCTAAACCAGCTAAAAGTTACTCCTGCGGATATTATCAAAAAAATTACTGGCGGCAGAAATTTTTTCATATATTTTCAATATAACCCTTTTTTACCAGTTGAGGAACATAGCTTATTAATATGACAGTTACTATTCCAATTGCCGTACTGCCCAACAAATCCGATATTGCGACAACTTTGAACATAAATGATCCTACCATCAGGACAATCAAAATAGCAGCTAAAATCAGATAATATTTCTTAAGCCCAGGAAAGAATATGGAGCTTGACAAACAAACGCTAAAAATTAAATCCTGACTCATTTTAGCCCAAAAATTTATTAAAAGATTAGTATTGATAAAAGATATCACCGGTAATAAAATTAAAAATAAAAGAATAAATTGCCCGAGTCTTTTCATGAAATTACCCTCTTCTTTTTTGCCAAATGGCCAAAAATACTACGGATGCAGCTCCGAAAATACTTAATCCTCTACCAAAGTCTACCCATCTTTGGCCAACAAACTCTAGGCTGAAGCGATAATCTCCTGTCTCTTCTATATACCAAGCATTGGCAAAGCTGTTAGCAGAAAATCTCTCTTGCGGATAAAAGCTACCCTGATCTCCTTCCAATTTAAGCTGCCAGTCAGGATGGAAGCTTTCTTTAAATATCAGGAAGGAGGGCCTGGCGAGCTTAAGCTCTCCCTGAAAAAGAACAGAGCTAACTTGTCTGAATGTGATGCTGCCGCCACTCTCGATATCTTTTTTGACAGGATGGGATTTTAAAAATACCGGATTATTTAATCTTCTGATAAGTTTTAAGTTTTTAAAAGTAACCTGAGATTCCCGCTCAAAGGGCTCTCTCGATTTTTTTGTTTGACACTTTTTTTCAATTCCATAAAATTTTTTGCAATCATCCCAAGGTTCCACTAAAAGTTTTATTTTTGCCTGTGTTGTTTGAGAGTGAAGGGTAAAAGAGACGGTATTATTACTAAAGAAATTATTGTAATTATCTTTTACAATAGTCCACTCTTGGCCGGGGAAACTACGATCCGTATCCTGTATAAGTTCTACCTTAAACCAATCACCTTTTTTAATCCAGGATTCAAATTCAAATCTATACTCCGTATTGGGACTGACAGGAGTTATTTCTACCTCATATTGTGTTGGCTGGTGTTTGTCGGAAGTTAACTCCAGTTCTTGAGTTTCATCTTTTACTTCTATCAGATTATTAGAATCCAAAACCGGGTATGAAATCTCTACTGGTCCTCCATCCAGAGCAATATCACCAAAAGAAAGAAATTGCCCGAATTTTTCCCCTGACAGATCAACAGGTTGACCGTTGATGTAAAAACGCATCTTTTTGAGATTTTGAGGATAGAAATTTTCGCTATCTTGAGAGACAAGCAAGAGCTGGTATGGGCCTGTCTCGGGAATCTCAAAATTGGCTATATTGACCTGTGCTTGCTCCTGGTCCTTACTTACTTTGGGAATAAAATTATATGTCCTCAAATTGTCCAACAACTCCAACTCTACCCCATGGGCGCTTGATTCTAAGGATTTCAGAATAGCCAAGTGTTTTGAAAAAATCTTTCCCAAAGTTTGCCTATCCAATGAGCTTCCCAGTTCATTCCGGAAAAACTTATCCTTGAATAAATCGTTCATCTGATTTTGATATATCTTGATAGTACCGAGAACTGAAATTGATTTTTGCTTCAAATTATAAGCTTCAACCAACCTTTTGCCGGCATGTGCTAATTTAACAAGAAACTTCTGATCATAAGAAGCAGTTAAAACATCAATTTTTTCTTTAAGTCTTGTAAAAAAATAAAGCGGAGAATCAGGAAAAAATTTGCTTGAAGGAGAAGGCAACTCTCCCACTGCCTGCTCCAAGGGAGTATCCAAAAAATCATAAAGATAAGATTGTTGCGGCAGGATGATCTTTTCATCCGCCTTGGACAAAATTAGCTTCTTGGAATCCTGAGGAGTAATGAAAGCGCCTTGATTTTGCCTTAAAAGATGCGGCCACAGGCCACCCTTACCGGAATCTAAGTACTGCACCTGGTTGGTCAGTTCGATTCTGGGGGCAAAGTACTCATCCTTCACTTGATAAATTACCAGTTGATCAAATTGGGCTTCTCTTAAAAGGAAGTTCGCTCTATTTAATACTAGCTCCAGTTCTGCCGGATCGCGTAAGCTCCCCCCCCGCCACTCCATATCTTTGTGTAAAATAATAAATCTCACATTGAAGGATTTTAGTAAAGTAATAATTTTCTCGTCATCAACGGAAGTTGAGGAAAAAATATTGGACAAAGCCAAAAGGGCATCGTCAATATGATCTATGTTAAATCCGCGCGATATAGAAGGCAAAGCAGTGAAATACAGTTGAGAAGATTCAACGCCGTTGTAACCGTATTGCCAATAATAAGTGGCAGATTCACCAACTGTGAGCGGTAAGTGTAAGATGTTACCATCCTTACCCTCGCTTTTTAGGAAGTTGTCAGCCTCGATATAGCTGGGGGGTATTTCCACGAAAGCCAGTTTGTCATACTTACCGAATAACTTTCCGCCCCACATAGGCCAAGCAAAAAACCCCAAGAATAAAATTAAGACTATGGTAATCATAGGTTTAACAAACCATTGGGACTTACCGCCAAAATGTCGTAAATAAAAACTTATTCCCATGGAAAACAAGATGGAACTGGCAAAAGGAATTAAAATCCCCAGCTTTTCAAAAGGATTTCTGATGGTCCCTAGTACAAAAAACTTGCTAAAGGCCAAGGAAAAAAGATTACCAAAAGGTTCAGCCATACCTTTGGAAAGCATAATGGCTGATAAAAAAAGCAGAGACCAACCAACCAATTTTTTGCTTTGCAAAGATATCGCAAAACCCGGTATCAGAAAAACCAGTACCAAAAAGGGGGTCATGCGGAAGATCGCCCAATCATAAATTTCACCCCAATCGGCCACTTCATAAAGATAATAGGGATTTATCCCCGCCAAAATATGAGGAATAATACTTTGCTTGCTAATTTCCCGTAAAGTTGCCAAACTTCCCCCAATGGTATGTTGGGCAGATACAGTAACAGGAGTAATATTTAGAACCGGCAACAACCACCACAGATGAATGGTAAGCCAAAATAGCGCACCCACTACAAATCTTGCATTGACAGTTCGAAAATGAGAGATGCCTTGCCAGGGAATAAACCCTTCAACCAAGAAGATAAAAATAAGAAGAAAAATGATGGTGAAGGCAAAGCCAAGGGTTCCAAAAAGATGAGTACTCAAAAAACTTACTAAAAGAAATAAGAACAAAAATGTAAATTTGCCATTCTTAATCCATTTTGTCCAAAAAATGAAAATAAATGGCAACGCGGCCGCTAAAAAAAATGTGGTGTGGATAAACCTGTGCCAAATCTCAATCATCATATAAGGGTTAAGCTCATAAAAAAGGCCTGACAAAAGCGCCAAACCTATCTTATCTTTGCCAAAAACAGTCAGCGACAAAAGAAACATCCCATACCCCATCAAAAAGAGAATTATCCAAAAAAATAGCGCCTGAATAGCCACATATGATAATCCAAAATTAGCAAGATTGGCCTGAATAAATTGAAAGGGTACGGAGGTCAAACCGTGAGGAACAGTAGTTCCGGGAGCTGACACATCCCACCAGACAAACCTGGCAATATCCAGAATCCTCTGCGGATCGTAGGATGGAATCCCCACGTCTCCTCCGCCATAAAGATGGCCATATCGAAACCATGAGATAATGAGTACGGTTGCCAGCAAGGCAAAAAAGGCTGGTGGAAGAAATCGATTTTTACTTATCATTCTCAAGATCCTTGAATGCCACAAATATATAATCACAACTGGACTGGAAATAATAGTAAATAGGGGTGGCCAGTATGTTAAAGGTATAAAGTAATTTTCTAATTATGTCATTTTTGACGGTATGCACTATGCCGTGATCCCCCAACAACCACTTCCAGCCATATTTTTTAATCTTGTATCCTCTATCCTCAAAATCTTTCGGTGTGAAAGCCGACACATGCAGTTGCCAAATATTCCCATCTTCCAGCTGGTGGTAATGTTCGCCAATTGGAGTTGCTATAATTACCTGCTTTTTGGCCATCCTTTCCATATTACTTAATAATTTCCAGGCATCACTCTTTGGCATGTGCTCCAAAACATGAGAGGCCATCACCAAATCAAAAGATTTTGCCGGTAATTTCAATTTTCTTATATCGGCAATCAAATACTTATCATGAATCTTTTTTTGTCTTGCCTCTTCAATGTATGGTTCAAATAAATCTACGCCGACGGATTTTTTTATCTTAATCCTGTATTTTATAAACTCCATCGGCTTTCCCTGTCCGCACCCCAAATCCAAAACAGTTTTAACACCGGGATCCAACACCCAGGTTAATGGATCTGTCCAGGCCAAAAGCCAAACTTTAAATCCTTCCAGCTTTTCATCCAGCTGTTTGTATTTATTAATAATTTTTTTTCCAAAGGGGTAGGTTATGGCGTATAAAATACCCGATAGAGCTCCCGACCAATATTTAAAAAGGATGTCTAATCTTTTTGCCAGAGCAATAATCGTAGAATGAGTCAATAAATATGCCGGTACTAAAATTAAAAAGAAGACAAGATTCAAAGGAAAAGGAGAGTGTTTCCTCATAAAAATTATTTTATTTCTGGCTACTCGGTAGGCCCTCTCGGGAGATGTTATCCCCAACCATTCTATCCATGGATGGACAAAGGTTGCTTTGAGTCCCCTGTGCCATGTTTTAGCCTCTGAATAGCAGTAAAGTTTAAAACCTGCTTTTCTTGCTCTTATCGAAAAATCAGAATCTTCATAGGGAATAAAATAGTCCTCATCATAGTTACCAATCCGCTCAAACACTTCCCTTTTTACCATCCAAACACATCCACACATAGGAACTTCCCGCAGTCCCTCGTATTGCCCTTTATCTTTCTCTTTTACGCCCCAAGCCTTAATTCTACCCGTGGTTAAATCTATATCATGACCTGCACCCTGCAACATATCTTTTCTTGCTCTATCATAAACAAGAGGTTGGACTATGCCTGCCTGCGGATTTTTTTCAAATACTGATACTAAATTTTTAATCATATTTTTATCCGCATAAGCATCATCGTCACTAAATTGAATATAATCCCCTTTTGCCTCTTTAAACCCTAAATTCCTCCCGGCTGCGGCACCTATATTAAATTCTGAAGTAATCAGTTTCACGCCTGGGTATTTCTTTGTAAACCAGCTAAAAAGCGGCGGTCTGGAACCATTATCAACGACAATAATTTCCAATGATTTATAGGAGGATTGAAGATACGAATTTATACAATCTATTAAATCTTTCTTTCTGTCTTTGGAAACTATAACAACGGAAACTAATTTTAGGTTCATCTTTTTATCTCTTTAAAACAGAGTATCCCGGCAGCCAAAAAAGGAAAGAAATAAACTACCGGAGAAAAGATATAGGAAATAATGCTTGCCAAAAAGGCAACCGGTTTAGAATAGGCTCTGCCTAATCCTGCCTCGGACCAGACAGGACCAAACCCTATACCATATACTTTGTAGCCTCTTTTCTTAAAGTCAACTTCAGTCCAACCGGACTTATGCACCTGGTGGGGATTATCTCCCAAAAAAGCGTGTGGCTGCTCCATAAAACCGCGCGGAGTCCCCATTATAATTTTTTTCCTCGCTAATTTATCAACTATGCTTAAAAGCTCTTCACCCTTTTTTCTGTTTATATGTTCTATAACTTGAGAACAAAATACCACATCGAATTTTGCCTTTTGCTTAATTAATTTTTTTGAAATTTCCACCACATCTCCCTTGACCACCTTTACAAAAATTTTTCTTTTGGCCGCTTTCCGAACATTCTTTTGAAAAATATCCACACCGGTAATTTTCCAATCTTTTCCTTCAGACAGAAGATCCAGCAATCTGCCGTCTTCACAACCAAGATCTAAAATGGTTTCTCCCTCTCCTATGCCGTCACGAAGAAGCTTCATATATGAAAAAGGTAAGGTAATCTTTAGTTTGTCAAAAAGGCTCATAAGCTATTTTAACCTATTTTTTATCTTTGGCAGTGGGATAAAATTATCCTGCTTTAGGGGATAAAAATACCCCACGATACTCCCCCATGTAAGCTCAAAAAATTTTCTAATTTGCCCAAAGCGCAAGACTTCGAAGAAATAATAACCTAAAAGCAGAGGAAGAAAAAGAGAAAAAGTTATCATGTTACCATGCCTTCTCATAAACAAAACCCTGTTTCTTCCCAAAAGATATGCCCTTGTCAAAACTCTGGGCCTCCACAGATCCGGATCTTTTGACTGATCATGATAGCAGATAGCTTTGGGCTCATACCAGATGATAAATCCGGCCTTTTTGGCCCTTAAACAATAATCCGGATCAAAATAACACAGAAACCAATCGTCAACGCCCCCGATTTTATCAACCACTTTTCTCTTAATCAACATCGCAGTACCAGAATTCTGTACTTCCTTGGCGAGCAAAAAATCTTTTCGTGGACCCCAACCTACTGACACTTTCCCGGTTATCAGATTCACATTTGCCCCTGCCTGGTTGACCCAATTTTTATCAGAAAGATACGAAATCATCGGCGTTACTATGCCGATTTTGGGATTTGAGTAGGCGGCTTTAACCAGATTGGAAATCATATTCTTATCAACTATCACATCAGAATCAACATAAAGCAGATCACATTTTTTATCAGCATAGGCAAAACCCAAGTTATAGCAGCCGGTCTGACCGATATTTTCTCTTCCTCCATCAATCCAGTGGACCCAATCATACTTAATTTTGCCTTCTGAAAGTGTATCAATCGGCCCGTTTACAACAACAATAACTTCCAGTTTCGGATATGTTGATTTTTTTAAAGAATCAAGAAGCCTAAAAACTTTTAATTTATCATTAAAGCTTGGTATTACTGCCGAAACACCCACCAAGGGTTTGCTTTTCATATAAGAAGTTATTTTAACACCGCCTGGAGTATTTGACGAGATCTATATTCCCAGCTCCATGTATCGTTTATAAACTGCAAAACTTCTTTGCTCACTTTTTTGTAAAATTTTTCATCTGATAGTAACATTATAATTTCTTTGGCAAAAGCGTCTAAATCTTTGATCGGAACTTTAATCATTCCTTTTGGATAGTAGTATTGATAAGCGCTCAAATTAAATCCAACAGCAGGCAGACCGAAAGCCATGGCCTCTGCCGAAGCCATCCCTCCGGAATCAAAAATAGCAGGATGCACCACTATCTTACTTTGAACAAATATTTTATATTTTTCCTCTCCATCAAATAAGTATCCTGTCAGCTCTATATTTTTTTCTAACTTTTCCCTTTTCACTTTATCCTTTACCCTTTGCATTAGCGGTCCATCTCCTATCATTATAAGTTTTGCATCTTTTTTAAATCCTATCACTCTTGCCCAAATATCAATCATCTCCAAAACTCCTTTTTGCGGATGAAATCTTCCCTGAAATACACAATCGTAAATTTTCTCCTTTTTACCTATAATCTTTTGCCACTTTTTTATTTCCTTAAGATCTATTGCTCCTAAAACTACAATAGCTTTGTTTTCCCTGTCTAGTTTTTTAAATACCTTCTTCTCAAGATCATTATTTACCAAAACAAAATTGGCAAATCTATCAATCAGAGGTTTTATTGGGAGTTGAACTAACCAATAAGGTAGAAAGCCGGAAAACCCTTCTAACGGATTGGGCGCTGTTTGATACCAGGCTGCTGCCCATACTATTTTTTGATACCTCAACTTTAAAATAAACGCCGCCAAGGAATCCATCCAAAATTCCGAAGCCGAATATACCATGGTATTTTCAGGATCTTCAATTTTTAAGGTTAACCCAAGTCTTACTCCTTCAATGATTCTAGCAATATAATTTATGAAAAATCCAAAATTCTTCCATGGCCCCATTTTAGAAATTAGAAATTTGATGTGAGAATCCAAATGTGCTCTTTTACACATCTGGTATCCTTCCTCCCAGAGATAAATTGTGACGGGAAATCTTTTACTCCAATTCTTGGCAAATTCAATGAAGATTCTATCTCCGCCAGAAATCCCCTGACCTGCTGCAGCTAGTGCAAAAATGTATATTTTTTTAGAACCCATACTAATGTAACTCCACCTAACAATATTATACTGAAAATAGATACTTTCCAACCAATATCGGCAAAAATTTGAGGCATGAATACAATCGCATATTGTGAATCTTGCTCGCTCACTTTCCATAAATTTGCATAGCCATTAACTGCAAAATGCTGGTCTTCTGGCAATACTGCTTCCCTAATAAGAACCAAATTATCAAAAAATTTACCGCTAAGCTGATCTTTGCTGATCCCGGGGATTACTTTCCACTGAGAATTAAATGTTTTACTAAGAATAATCAACCCGTTACCATCACCTTTATTCACCTCCAGCCAATATCTGGAATCAGAAATCTTATCTTTATCTATAACCTGCAGGATACCATCAGAGGGTAATTCCTGCAAATTTTTCCTGCTGTTTTGTGTTGCTAAGATATACCCTATTGTATCAAGCTGACCTATTTGTCTGTTTACTTCCTCAAACAACTGCGCAAAGTCCTGAACCAAGTTAAGCGATGATAAACTACCAAATTCAGGGGGAGAATTAAAGTTGAAAGGCTCATAAACTTGTAGCTTGCCGAATGTATTAACTAAGTGAAAACTTTGCGTTTTCTCCTCTTTGCCAGGATCCAATATAATATCTTTAAGGAAGATTTCTCCCACACTGGTCTGGGGGGAATATATTGGATGGGCAAATATTTCTATTAAATCTACTTTAGAAAAATTTATTGCCTGATTATATTCTGTAGGCGCGCTTAAAGGAATGGTCACAACTGTCCATTCATTATTGTTTGTTTGATATTCTGCATCAGCAGGACCATACCACCTGATCCTAATCCCGTCTTGATCTCTAAGTGCAATTTCCAAAAAGGCCGGCACATCTGTTTTAATCTCAAAATGCGCATACTTTATTTTACTCCAATCTCTATTGGTACCTGATATTTGACAAGTTATCCAAGCAACGCCGTTTGCTTTAGAATCCGCGTATTTGTCTTGGCAAACTTTTTGAGTACTTAAGTTTATTCCCATAGGCGGATACACAAATCTTGTTAAAAACTTACTGTGCTGTTTTTCAGCCTCTGTGATCATTACCGCATCAACCCGGTCTATTAGGTATTTGGCTTGAAAAAGCGCAAGAGATGGAGCCAGATTGATCCTCTCCATATTTTTCCGCATACTTGAAAGAAAACCAGGCACCTGGCTGCTGTAAGAAACCGCCGGTTGGTTAATAAGATATATCATTGGGTCAGTCCCTTGAAATCTTGTATTGCCCCACTGGTAGAATGTTCCATCACCACTCCAGATGGGGGTCATAAAGACTCTATAATCTTCCGAATTTCCATCCAGCCACTTTTCCATTTCTTTATAATCATCCGGCACTTTAACCCATGGATTCAGTCTATAGCCTCCCGCAAATATCCCTGTCCACATCGGCCAAACATAGATTCCACAAACTAACACGATAATTATCGCAAGACTTAGAAATCTGGCTGTTTCTTTTTTAAAGATATGTCCAATTTTTTGAGCAACTATTAAAGCTCCCAGAGAGAAAAACGGCACATACGCAATTAAAAAAACCAAACCGAATTTTTCAAAAGGGTTTCTGAACATCTGGAAAAAGGGCATGTATTTAAACAGTACTTCGAACAACCAACCCGACGGGAAATTAGATCCTAAACTGATAAACAATCCAATAAGAAAAAGGGGGGTAAAAAACCAAAAATGGGAAAGTTTTTTAAATTGTTTGATGGAAAAAAGTGAAACCAGCGGAATAATCCAGCTGATCAAACCAAATATAAAACCAGAATAAATTTTTCCGTATAAATCCTCAAAAAAATAGCCGCTGTGCATCAGTCTTATCAAAACATGCAAAGGGTATTGTCTACTGACACCCCTTAAACTACCTAATCCCTGCTCCGGGTTCTCTGTTATACCCGCATAAGGCTGGGTGGAAAGAGCAAGAAAAGGCAGGATCCAAAAAAGATGTAACAAAATCCAACCTAAAAACAGAAATGTAAAAAATGCAACAGTAAAAATAATCTCTTTTTTATTAAAATGTTTAATCAGGTGAAAAAGACCGTAAAGGAAGATAACAAGCCAAAGAGATAGAGCATAACTAATATTGTCAAAAGCCGCCGAAAACACAACAGAAGAAATCAAAGCTGCAATCCCGTACAAAAAATTCTTTCTTTTCAAACCTAAAATAAACAAAATTAAAAAAAGCGGGAAAAGAGCAAAAGGGAAAAATTGCATATAGAGTCCTCTTCCCCAAATTTGAGTCATGGAAAAAGGATTAAGAAGATAAAATATTCCCCCAATCAGTGGAAGATACTTATGATCTGCTGTAATTGTTTCTTTTATTAAAAAATATACTGAAACAGTGCCAATACTCATCAATAAGAAAAACAGGAAAGCCTGAAGCACAAATCCCGGAATACCTACTTGGTAAAACATCCTAAGAAAACTAAATATGGGAATTCTTTGTTCATTAACTGCTGGAAATCCTGTACCTGATTCATGCCAAACCGATGAATAATATCTTACTGTTTTTTCAAGATCGTAAAATGGCATGCCTTCTTCTCCGCCGGCAAATACTAAGCCCTTATGAAACCAAATAAAGGTCAGGGTTAAACATAAAATAATCAAAAACAGGACCTGTCTCATAGCTAGTAAATTATATACTCCTATGATAAAATTTTCAGCGACCAATGAAAAAAATCAGTTCTTTCTGGAAAGGAAAAACAGTAACTGTCACTGGAGGGGGTGGTTTTTTAGGAATCCATGTAATCAATAAGCTCAAAAAATTAAATCCAAAAAAAATTATCATCCCGCGCTCTAAAGATTTTGACTTAAGGTTTAAAGCAAACTGCAAAAAAGTTGTTAAGGATACTGACATCGTAATTCACCTAGCAGGAAATGTAGGCGGCATAGGTTATAACCAAAAATATCCAGGAAAACTTTTTTATGACAACATAATAATGGGTGTACAGTTAATGGAAGAAGCAAGAAAAGCTAAAGTAAAAAAATTCGTTGCAATTGGGACAATATGCGCTTATCCGAAGTTTACTAAGATCCCATTTAGAGAAGAAGATTTATGGGATGGGTATCCTGAAGAAACAAATGCTCCTTATGGCCTTGCAAAAAAAATGCTTCTGGTGCAATCCCAGGCTTACAGAAAGCAGTATAACTTCAATTCAATTTATCTTCTACCGGTAAATTTATACGGACCCGGTGATAATTTTGATCCGAAAGATTCTCATGTAATACCTGCCCTCATAAGAAAAATCATTGATGCAAAAAATGGTGGCCAAAAAACAATTACAATTTGGGGGACTGGAAAACCTACCCGGGAATTTCTATTTGTAGAAGACGCTGCGAAAGGAATAATTTTAGCGGCTGAAAAATATAATAAACCGGAACCTGTTAATTTAGGTTCAGGCTTTGAAATCTCTATTAAAAATTTAACGCAGTTAATATGCAGATTAATCGGCTTTGAAGCAAAAATCATTTATGACAAAACCAAACCGGATGGACAACCAAGAAGGTTTCTTAATGTAGAAAAAGCAAAATCAGAATTTGGTTTTTCTGCAAAAACAACTTTTGAAAAAGGCTTGCAACAAACCATTGACTGGTATCTGAAAAATCAAAGGCATGCAAATAAAAAAAGATAGTACAAAAACTTTACTTTTAACGCATTTTGTAATCAGGACAAACCAGGGTCCGGCTGCTCCAGGAATTCTTAAATACTTACTAAAAAGAACGGATACGGTTGTTTATATTGAACACCCTTTCCCGCATGCTCAAATCCAATATTCTTTTCTAAGCATTTTTAAAAGAGGCACACTTGTTTATCAAAAGAAGGTTGCAAATATTAAAGGACCTGATTGGCTGCAATTTATATACCACTTCTTACTTTCCTCATACTTCATCGTCAGATCTTTCTCTAGATTCGATATCTGCATTGCCTGTGAAAATTTATCCCTAATTTCAACCTTAATCTTTAGGAAAATCGGCCTAATCAATAATTTAGTTTATTATTCAATAGATTACACAAATAAGCGTTTTAACAACAGAATAATGAATAATCTTTACTACTTAATTGACAAAGCTTCATGCAGATATTCAGATATTAATTGGGTAGTTACTAAAGAACAAATCAATGCAAGAAAGGCAAATTATGGTCCCCTAAACCAATTCTCACAATTTTCAATTGTTCCTATCGGTTATGACAGGTCAGAAATTAAACCCATGCCGATTGATAGGATTAATTACTTTAGAATAATTTTTACAGGCGGATTACTGGAATGGGCAGGTCTACAACTTGTGATTAAATCAATCCCCAAACTTATTACTAAATTTTCCAAAATAAAGCTTACTATTATTGGGTCTGGTTATTACGAAAAAGAATTAAAGAGATTAATAAAAGAATTAAATATCTCAAATCATGTGGAGTTCTTAGGTTTTATTGAAGACTATTACAAACTGATAAATATAGTTGCCAGATCAAGCATCGGCCTTGCGCCTTATGCTCCGCTTAAAGAGAGCGTAAGTTATAAATCTGATCCGTCTAAGATAAAACTATATCTTATTTGCGGATTACCGGTCATAACAACAATAGTGACTACAATTGCTTCCCAAATTTCAAAAACGAAGTCGGGAATAGTCATTGACTACAGTGAGATTGATTTTGTAAAAGCCGTAGAAAAAATATTAAACAGCAAAAAGAATTATTTAAAATATAAAACAAACGCCATAAAGTTGTCAAAAAAATACGACCTGAATTTTATTCTTGACAAAGCCTTCAAGGAGATTTGAGGTTGTAGATTATTCTTTTTGGCAGTTCCATATCCGAATATTTTTTCCGGAAATGGATTAGATAGTATCCCAAGTCAGGATTTACCATGGCTTTTTGGAAAATTTCCCGGTCTGAAACAATTCTCTTTTTTTGTATAATTTTCCGTTTCTTCAGTGTTTGTCTGATATGAAAAATGTGCCATAAATATGCCTGGATAATAGTTGCCGAAAATACCCTTTGCCTGCTAAAAAGTCTGTAGATGGAAAAAAATATAAACGCCAGATTAATGCTAATTAAAAATCGCCATAGATATCGCAACTGAAAATTGTAGATAAAGGAACTATTTACGTTTCTTTGGTTCCAAAACCAAATTGCGGGGTTACTCATAACCTGCATGGTGGCGCTCCACATATGTTTAACTTCCGCCTTGGGACAATAAACAACTGTGTACCCGGCAAGCCAAATGCGATGACACAGGTCACTCTCATCATATGCCATAAAAAAATCCTCAGTGTAAAGTCCGGTCTTTGCTATAGTTTCGCTTCTAACGAGAAATCCTGCTCCTGTTGTACTGAAAATATAATAACTTTTTTGGTATTTTTTACCATCTTTTTGATAGACTCCATAATGGTAAAGCAGGCCACTGGAAGTTAGAAAGCTACCAGCGCTGTGGATATAACCGTGATGTCTCATCTGTGTCACTTTCGGAGCAATCGCGCCAATTTTTGGATCATTTTCCGCCATTTTGACCATCTCGGAAATTGATTTCTTGGCGATGGTGGTATCATTACAAAGCAACATGACGTATTTCCCCCGACAATATTGATAGCCAAAATTAAATCCCCCTGTTAAACCACCGTTCTTCTTTTTCTTGTAAACTCTAATCTTTTTTTGGGGGTAAGTTTTTCTGATAAATCCCGCTATATCATCCTGTGAAGCATTATCGGAAACAATAAATTCCGAATTTGGGTAGTTAGATTTTAAGGCGCTGTCCAGACACATCTTTAAAAGATCCGTCCTATTGTAAGTTAAAATCAAAACCGAAACTAAAGGATGATTTCTTCTTTTGATTTTCATATTATTTTCATTTAATTGCAACAACAATCTGATACTGTCTAAATGGAGGAATGATTTTTAATATAAAATCAAAAAGCAGCACAAGGATATTTAAAGGAAATCTCTTCAAAAAATGAACATTTGAAAAATTATTATAATTTTCAAAATTTGTGTATTTAACTCTAAATCCTGAATTTATCAGTATTTCTTTTATTTCTTTATTTGAGTATTCCCTTATGTGTCCCATATATCCGGTAGTTTTAACTTTATTAAATTCAAAAAAAGCATTGTTGAAACTAAAACCGGTGTTAAACATTATAATCTTGTGTAAAGCGTAAAGGTTGGGGGTTGTTAAAAGTAATATGCCTCCTTTTTTTAATACTCTCTTAACTTCTAATATTGCAGCAAGGGGATCTATCCTTAGATGCTCAAACACTTCATTAAAAATGATGAAAGAAAATTGACCATCTTTAAAGGGGATTTTCTCTTTTTCTATATCGCAACTTTTTACTTTTAATCCGTGCTGTGCTTGAAATTTCCTTAAGATTTGAGGATTTATATCTATGCCATATACATCCCACTTAAGTTTTTTGAGCAAAAATAGCATATGGTATGGAGATGAACCTATGTCCAGTATTTTGCCCCCTTTATAAAAATTTCTTATAATATTTAAATCATTAAGGTATCTCCTTTTATGCCCCGAAAAGGCATCTAGAGAAAATTCCCTATCCTTCTTATCCTTAATGGAGTTAACTGCATTCTCTAATGCATTTAAAGCTTCATAGTTTTCCATAATTATATTTTAATTACAATAGCTTGATTTCCTGAAAGCTTTAAAACTAATTCCCTTCTATTTTCAAAAAACTCATCAAAAGCTCTTTTTACTCCCGGCATAAAGGGATAATCATGTGAAAGTATGATTCCTCCTTTGCTCATTTTAGGGTAGAAAAATTTTAAACTATTGATTGTACTTCTGTATAAATCAACATCCAGATGCACAAATGCAAATTTATCTTTTTTTATTTTATTCCCGGTTTTTGGAAATAAACCTTTATAAAAATAGACATTCTTGTATCTTTTTAATTTACTTTTCACTTCATCCAGATTGCTTACCATTGAATTATCCCCAACAAGTGAATCTATTTTCTCATTATCAGGCAACCCTTCAAAAGTATCAAAAAGATGGAACTTCTTTCCTTTTTTGACCTCTGAAATGATTACAGCACTCCCTCCTCTATAAACTCCAACTTCTGCAAAATCCCCTTTTATTTTTTGTGCACTTCTCGCGCATTCATACACTTGTAGGCTTTCTACAACTGTAAGAAGTAAGTCTCCACTTGAACGAAGATTATTAATTAAGTTTAAAATCTTTTTCTCGTAATGATAATAAATTACTGAAAGTTGAAACTTGAATAGCAAAGAATTTAAGAAGCCATATGCATAAAATAAGAAGGTTAAAAATAAATTATATTTCTTTGAAAATTTAATCATCTTTTTTTCCATACCAGGTAACTTCCTAATGCTAAATACTCTAGATCACATCTTTCAAAGGTACTAATCGCATCCTGCGGGACACAAACAATCGGCTCACCGTGCAGGTTGAAAGATGTGTTTAAAATCGCACCTACTCCTGTTCCCTGTTCAAAATATTTAATTAAGTTGTAATAATCAGGATTGGCCTCTTTTTTTACAATTTGAGGCCTGCATGTAAAATCGTAGGGATGGATCGCAGCAGCCAAGTCAGACTTCCCCCTACGAGTTGTATCAAAACCTAAAATCATGAATTCGCCGTTAATGCCTTTGCTGTTTACAATATATTTTTCTTCACAAGTATCCAAAATGCTTGCTGCAAAAGGCATCCAAAAATCCCGGGATTTTATTTGTTCATTTAATTTCATAATTAGATCCTTACGTCGTGGATCCATAAAGATAGATCTATTACCCAAGGCTCTCGCTCCCCATTCCATTTTATCCTTAAATCTACCGACTATCTTACCTTTTACTAAAAGTGAGGCTATCTTTTTCTCTATATCTTTAAATTTCTTAACTCTATATCTTTGTAAATGTTTATTTTTCTTTAGTACTTCACTTATCTCCGCATCTGAAAATTTTGGACCCAGATAAAGAGTCTTAATATTCTCAGTTGAGAAAGGTTTATCTGTTTGCTTGCATAGCAGCTCATATCCGAAGAATGCTGCTCCGAAAACAGTTGACTCATCAGATGCGGTAGGACAGGGAATAAACTCTCCAATTTCTTTGAGTTCCGCAATCTTTTTATTAGCTTTTACATTCATAAAAAACCCTCCCGCAACTGCTAGGTTTTTTATACCACTTTTTTTAATAGCTTTTACTACTAAATCCGAAACTACATCTTCTACATACTTTTGGGCAGCACCAGCTATACCATCAAAGCGTTTATGCCTTAAAATGGTATCAAAGTAATCAAGAAGTGCTCCAGACAGAATCTTTGAATGCATAACCAAATTTTCATCAGTCCTAAATAATCCCTCAAATAAAGAATAAACTTTGGAAATTTCATGAGAAGAAACATATGGGGCAAGACCCATTACTTTATACTCATGCTCATTCAACTTCATCCCTAAATATCTTGTGATCATTCCATAAAAAAGCGCAATGGATGAGCCTGCCGGCGTTTTAGCTAGTCTGCTCCACTTACCATCCTCAACTGCCCAAACACCTCCACAGTCCCCATCTCCTGCTCCATCTAAAGTAATCACTAACCAATCTTCATTTTGTTTTTCCTCTGGTACAAATCCGTAGTATACAGCATACGCATGACATGTGTGATGATCAGCAAAAATTATTTTATTTTTGTCAATTTTCAAATATTCTGACATAGTTTTTCTAAACTGATTTTGATACCAAGGGGTTAAAGTCTTTGTATAAATAAGCTCATGTAAAAATCTGCCTAAAGAGATCAGAGGCGGAAAGATAAGTAGTAATTTTCTTGCAAACACTAAAAGATAAGTTAATAGTTGGATAAGCATCGGCATTCTTGTTTCACGGGATGAGGCGACAAATCCCTCCGGATGCGTATATGTCCTGACATAATAATCTACATCCTGCGCTTTAACGTTTGCCTGCCTCAAACAAAACTTGATTGCCTCAATAGGAAAAACGTCGGCATTTTTGATCCGATTAAATCTCTCTTCAGAGACTGCAGCAATTATTTTGCCATCCTTTAATATACAGGCAGTAGCATTATGTCCCTTATAAAAACCAACAGTAATCATGTTACAATTCTCAAAAATAGTTGAAAGTTGTTATATTATATACTAAACAAAAGTCAACCAAAAAATGGAAAAATTTTTTGAGAAATTAAAATATACCTTTCTATATGATCTCATTTATCCAGTCTTGCAAATATTACAAAAAATAGAGTGGTTTCTGGAAAGTAATCATAAATATACGCCCCAATTTATAAAACAAGAAATAATTAAAAGCCACGCAACAAAATATAAGTTGTCAATTTTGATTGAGACTGGCACTTACCTCGGAACCACTGTAAGCGCTAATAAAAATATTTTTTCCCGGATTTATTCAATAGAACTGGACAGAAAATTATACGAGCGCGCAAAAAGCAAATTTAAAAAATTTAAGACTATACAAATTATACACGGAGACAGTTCGGTTATGTTACCTAAAATTATAAAAAAAATAAACAGGCCATGCCTATTTTGGTTAGATGCTCATTATTCAAAAGGAATTACAATCAAAGGAATAAAGGAAACTCCCGTATGGGAAGAGCTTACTTCTATTCTTAGTCACAAAATCAAACGCCATGTCATTTTAATAGATGATGCCGATGCGTTTATGGGAAAAAAAGATTATCCAACAATCGCTAAGATTGAAAAAATTATTTTAAAGGAAAATAATTGCTACAATATGGAAATAAATCACAATATTATAATAATCACTCCAAGACGCTTGTCAAAATGAAACACATTCATTTAAAAATAGCGTAAAAATTCGCTCAATCTTTTCAAGATGTTTATCTGTCAAACCATGATGACAACCTATAACAAACCCTTGCTTCATTATCTCATTAGTAATCGGGTAATCATATCCGGCAAGCAATCTGTGAGGAATTTTTTTAAATCCCGGTTGTTTTAATACATTTCCCGTGAAAATTGGCCTTGTTTGTATATTATTTTTCTCCAAATATGTCATAATTTCAATTCTGGTGAACGGAGCGTTTGGTTTTATTGTTAGAGGAAACGAAAGCCACCAAGTTTTTACCCTTTTATCTTGTATGGGTAATTCAAAAAAGTTCGAATATTTTCTAAAAAAAATATATAGTCTTTTAAAATTATATTCACGCAATTTTCTAAAGTCCTTTATTTTATCTAGTTGAGCATTACCAAATGCGGCACACATCTCTATGGGTAAAAAATTATAGCCAGGTTCACTAAAAACAAACTTAGCATCATATGGAATATTTCCAATTTTTGCTTTAAAGCGGATTGCAATACTTTCTGATTCACCAAATATAGAAGAACTTCTACCCCATCCTCTAAAAACTTTAGCCTTATCTCTCCATTTCATATTATCCATCATAATCATCCCTCCTCCTCCCCCCGCAGTTATTATATGTGAACCATAAAAACTGGTTGTTGTAATATCGCTAAAACTACTGGTTGGTTTACCATTAAAAATTGCTGCAAATGTATCACAAGAATCTTCTATCAGAATTAACTTTTTCTTTCTGGCAAGATGATGTAATCTTTCAAGATCAGGAACATTTCCTAAAAGAAGAGGAATCATTAAGGCTCTAGTTTTTATGGTAACTAGTTTCTCAATTTGATCCACATTTATTTGATAGCTTCCATTTTCAACATCAGCAAAGACCGGTATAAGTTTTTTTTGTACAATTGGAGCAACAGTTGTTGAGAATGTTAAAAGAGGGGTAATTATTTCAGAACCTTCGGGAAAATTTAGAATTTCTAGGGCAAGTAAATTTGCAGAGGAACCTGAATTAATCATTACTCCGTATTTGCGACCGAAAAACTTACTTACTCTTTCTTCAAATTCATTAATTTCTTGACCCATTATTGTTCTGTGCTCATCCAGAACAGCTATTACTCTTTTTTTCTCCGCCTCGCCATGTACGGCTTTAGCATAGCTAACCCGTAAATCATCTTTTGGGGATTTTGAGCGCATATTATTTTAGCTTAATGCCCCAATTATAGGGAATAACGCTATTCTTTAATGGATCCAATCTCTTCATCTCTTTAGGATCATGCGGTAAATCCGGACAATTTGCCAAAATTGCGGTTTTACCTCCAATAACCTTAAATCCATTCCAAACAAGAGGTGGTATTGTGACCAAGGAATAATTATCTTCACCTAAAAATAACTCCATTATTTCCCCTTTAGTTTTTGACTCCTTTCTGTCATCGTATAAAACAAGTTTTATCATTCCTGAAATTACCACATAGTTTAAAGTCATTTTGGAATGAAGATGCCAACCTTTTATCACTTGCGGGTAAGCTGTGGTAAAATAAATTTCCCCAAATTTTTTAAATTCAGGATCATCACTTCTTAGCATATGCATTACAGTTCCTCTTTCATCAGGGATTTTCTTTAAATTTTTGATTTTTACTCCATCGATCATTTCAGGCTTTCTAAATAAGACTCATAGGTCTTTGTTATTCCGTTTATTATACTTGTTTCGGGTTTCCAATTCAATAATTTCATTGCCTTTTTATAATTGCAAGACATATACATTATTTCATCTAAAGGATAGGGGTTAGAAAAATTTAAACTTTTATAATTTCCACTCAAATTCTCTAACAGTTTACCGATATTTTTTAGTTTATATACTTCATCTGTTCCAATATTAAAAACTTCATACTTTTTATATTTTATTGAAGAAATAAAGCTAAGAGCTTTTATGTAAGCCTCCACAATATCATCAACATAGGTAAAGTCCAATTCTTGCTCACCTTTAGTTAAGTTTAATTTCTCTTTTTTTAAAATAGCTTTAATCATTAGAGGAATCACCTTATTGTTATCCTTTTCTCCATATGGGTAAAATAATTTCAGGGTAATTCCTCTGATGTAATTTTTTTCTACAAAAGATTTAAGTAGGACTTCAAAAGCTATTTTTGTAGAGGCATAAAAATTATATGGGGATATTTTATGATTTTCATCTATTTTTGTATCTGAGAGCTTGTATTCAAAACAAGTGCCTGTGTTAATAAAATATTTAACTTTATTTTTAATGGCAAAATTAAGCAGCAAAGACGGGAAAGTTATGTTTGTATTTTTCATTTGATTAATTTCTTTTCTCCTGTCAGAATGTTTTATATATGCAGTTGCCAAGTGAATAACTGTATCGAGGTTGTTATTTATAAATACAGATTCTAGATTTTTAAAAGATTCAAGATCTATAATATTTATTTTTCTGGCAATTTCTTTTATTCGCCAGATATCTGATGTTGGTCTTTTTAAGACGGTTATTTTATGCCCCAAAGATAACAGTCTAAAGGTAAGATGACTACCGATGAAGCCTGTCCCGCCGGTTATTAAAATATTCATTTAATGAATCCAAAAAAGTTTTTTATCCACTTTCTTATCCGAGATTAATCTTTTTAAAACCTCTATTCTGGAGTATTTATTTGAATTTAAATCTTTCTCATTAAACATTGATTTTTCTAATTTATCAATTAAATCTCTTGTTGATTTTTGTAATGGCCATTCCCGTCTAATATTAGGAAAAAGTGAAATAAATTTATCGAAAGAAACTCTGTAGCTTCTTGTATCAGCTCTATGTTCACCGGTATAAATAACTTCACATTGAGGAACCTGTTCCTTAATTATTTTTAAAATATCATTAACTTGATAATTACTATCATTAAAGCCAATATTAATTACCTGCCCATTTACTAAATAACTATCTATCTCTAAAAAATTTATAAAAATATTAGCAAGATCCCTAACGTCAATAAGAGGACGCCAAGGACTCCCATCGCTTTTGACAAAAATTTTTTTTAGAGCTATTGCAGGGGTTATAAGATTATTAACTACTAAATCATCCCTAAATTTTGGAGAATATCCATAGACAGTTGAGTTCCGAGGTAAACATACACAGAAATTTTTATCTGCAAGTTTTTTTAGCTCATTCTCCGAATCAATTTTAGATTTTGCATAAGCAGTCAAAGGATTGATATTGGAATTTTCATCAACTATTTCCTGTTCAGATTTACCATAAATGCTACAGGATGAAGAAAAAATGAATCTTTTGACTCGATCTTTTTTGGCCTTTTTTGCAAGTTTTATAGTTGCCCTGTAATTTATTTCTTCTGTCAGATCCGGGTCTATCTCACCCATTGGGTCATTTGATAAAGCTGCAAGGTGGATTATTGCATCAAATTTAGACAAATTTATATTTTGAATTTGCCGTATATCTGATTTTATGAGTCTATATTTGGGATTATAATTACCTAGAACTGAGTTCTTAAAGAAAAGAGTATCTAAGCCTGTAACTTCATATCCTTTTTCCAATAATTTATTAATCAGAACCGCTCCAATATAACCATCCGAGCCGGTTACTAAAATTCTTCTCATGTCCATATTTTCCAGGGAGGATTACCGCTTTCCCATATTTTATTTAACTCTTCAAGTTCCCTATAAGTATCAACTGCAAACCAAAAACCTTTATGTTTATAAAGGGCCAGACCGTTTTTTGTAGCAATCCTTTTGAGTGCCTCATGTTCCATCTCACCGGGGTTTATAAAATCAAAAAATTTCTTATTAAAAACCATAAAGCCACCGTTTACCCAATCATTCAATACTGGTTTTTCTACGAATGATTTAACAAGTCCACCTTTTTCCAATTTAATAAGACCAAACTTTGATCTTGGATGAACACCGGTTATTGTACCTAGTGTCTTTTTTTTCTTATGGAATCTAATAATTTCCTTAATATTTACATTTGCAACTCCATCACCATAAGTAACCATAAATAATTTGTCTTTAACGGGAATGTACTTTTTGCACATTAAGATTCGTTCTCCAATTAAAGTTTCTACACCTGTATCAACAAATGTAATTTTAAAATGATCTGGATTTTTTCTACTATCTGTGTGATAAATTGTTTTGTAATTTGAGGTATTCAGAGTAAAATCAGATGTTAATGCTTTCTGGTTAAGAAAAAAATCCTTAATGTATTCTGCTTTATATCCTAACGCCAGAATAAATTCGTTGAATCCGAAGTGAGAATAAATTTTCATGATATGCCATATGATAGGCTGGTTTCCAACATACACCATGGGTTTTGGCTTGAATTCTGTTTCTTCTTTTAATCTTGTGCCTGCACCACCACAAAGAATAATAACTTTCATTTTTTATTGAACAAATATTATCATATTTTTGATCAGACCTGTATAATCTTCTGTATGAGACAAAGAAAAAAAGATGGAATCGCGGTTATTATCCTGACACATAACCGTTACGAAGAGTTTCAGCTTGCCCTCAACTCTGTTCTTAAACAGAAAGGGGTGAAACTTCATGTCTTTATTTTCGATAATGCCTCGGATAAATCACTTGAAACAGTTATTCCAAAAAATAATGTAACTTATATTCGCCATAAAAAAAATATAGGATTTGCAAACAATTTTCGCTATGCTACGCAATATGTTAAAAATTTAGGTTTTCGGTATACATTCCTCTTAAGTGACGACGATGTGCTTGCATACCCTACTGTTATTGCAGATTTATTCCAGTTGATGCAAACCGACTCCGGCGTACATCTCGTACGGGGTGGTTTTGCTACCTTTGTAGGCTCTGTCAGGAATATAACACAAGTCTATACATACACCCAAAAACAAATCAAAGCCTTACAACATCTATCAGAACTTGATAAAGCATTCCCATTCCATGTTGATTTTTATTCGGGACAACTGTACAAAAACGACCTTTTTGAGCCGAATACAAGTCCTTACAATGATTTGGTAAGTCCATTTATTGCACCTCTTCTGAAAATATTGATCCAAAAAAAACTACTTTTTTTGCCAGACAAAATTACCTTATTTGCTAAAACCGAACATAATCAACTTGCATTAAATATTTATGATGAGACAGTTTCCAGCAGTGAGGGGGTTAGAAAAAGCTTTTATCTTATTGGGAGAAAATTCCGAAATAAAACTAACCTTCTTGAACTTATTAATTATAAAATATATTCGCATAACCCAAAGTTAGTAAAAAAATACTTTGAGGAGTGTTTACGGGATAAGGCTACAAATAAATTTCTTTACAGAGTAATATTTATTATGCCTGGATTTATCTTAAGGTATACAAAAATCTTGGGTAAAAAAATAAGCTCTATATTGTTGAAAAGGCGTTTAAGAAGCCATTCTTATCTAGACTTTAAGATTATCCCAAGCTCCTGAACCAGAAGATAAATCTATCTTCGATAAATCAAACGGTTCAAAGAATTTTTCCATGATATGCAAGCAGGCCTCGGCTACAGCTCCTTCCCCACCTTTAGCTTGTGTTACAAAATCAGCCTTTTGTTTGGCAATAAAAAAAGCGTTGGCCGGGGCAATGCTGTAACCAACCTTCTCAAACACCAGTGCATCGTAAATACCGTCACCCATATAAATTGTCTCTTTTAAATCAAATCTCCCTTCTATCCATTTTAGTCTCTCGAAGGTGCTTACTAAATTTAAGGGAAATTTCATATCTTCAATTCTTTTCTTGGTAATAGGGTATCCTCTTTTATCGCCGGAAATCATGTGAATATAAATTTTACTTTTTAAAATTGATAAAGCATCCGCGTCATCCGGCCCGAAAACCTTATAAATTTTCCCTTTTGCGGAATAAAAAAATTGTCCGGTTGTTAAACATCCGTCAACATCAATGATAAAATTTTTCATTCTTGTTTGAGCGCTCTAAATAAATTTAGTTTTCCAAAATAATAAAGGAATAAATTAAAATTTACAGGGGTTGGGTGCAAAGGGGACATAGAAAGCCATTTGAGAGCTGTTAAAACTTTTACTTTTTTAAGATCAAGTCCTTCTTTTTGAATAAAACGCCACAAAATCTGCTGACATTCAACCAGATTATGGCTTTCCAGGATATCACACTTTACATCCTTACTTTTGTTTTCAACAATAAAGTGTCCCTTATCAACTAATTCATGATTGAGCGTAAAGTTCTTATTTAAATTTGCTAAATCATAATACATATCGCCGATTTCCAGATTTCCTCCAAAATCCTGCCTCCAGTCAAGCAGTTGATAACCGCTCTTTGTCTTGATAATATTTTCCAAAACTAAATCTCCATGCATAAGGCTTTGAATTCCTGCGGAAAGCCAGGCAAAATCAATTTCTTTGAGCATCCCGGTAACAGAAGGCACTTTATCTCCGTTAATAATCTCCTCTTTATCTTCGACTTTAGTAATTTCTAAGAATTTCTGAACCCTTTGTTTTGTTTTGTCTATATAAAAATTGCCGCAAAGCTCCCTGAATTTTTTATCCGGTAAAATATTTTTCTTAATCCACAAATTTTTCTTACACCAGTTGAGGAATTTTTCAAAATCCGAAACTGTGACGCTTCCTGAATAAAGATCTCCTTCTATATACTTATATCTAAAGAAATTACCAACTGATTTCTCAATATCCGGAACTAAACCTTTTAGGACTTTTGCCCTTTTAATCTTTTTTTCAACTAACTCTTTATCAAAATAAAATTTGATAACAAATTTAGGAAAAATGAAAATAGATTCTCCCGATTTATCCAGATTATAAAAACCGTCTGACAGCTTTTCTCTTGCTTTGTTTAATCCATCAGCATTACCCGTATCTAACCAGCTGGTAAACTCCTCAACAACAAAATCCTTACCCTGTCCGATCATTAAATTTATCACCTTGCAATCATTTAAAGAAGTATCTTGGAGATCCTTATATAAAGAACCCAAAATTAATGATTCAAGGTTGTACCAAAACGATTCATAGTCTTTAATACCCACAAGTCCGATATGAATAAAGTCAAAATCAAGCGCGCCTTTGTCGTTTATTAACCCCACCTTGTCTTTTGACAGGGAAAATGTGGAATAGTTGGCAGATGAATCTCCTTTAAACCCTCCATTCCAATTTTTATCAGGAATAGGGATAGTTTCCGAAACTATGGTATCGTTACAATGGAATATAAAGGGACACTGCAGATATTTTTTGGCCTGAAGCATGGAATAACCCAAACTGGTCCCAGGCCCCTGATATTTATCAACCGGAACAAAAGTAACCTTTAAATTGGGATAGGCGATTTTAATAAAATCTTTAATCTGGTCTGCGAAATATCCGACAGTGATAACAAATTCGGTATCTTTAGGATAGGCCTCAATGATGTAAGACAAGATAGGTTTTTTACCGACTCTGATTAGTGACTTATTTGTATATTGAGTCAACTCCCCCAATCTCTGCCCCAAACCGGATGTTGTAATTAAAACTTTGTATTTATTCATTTAAACCTATTCTATCACCTGTTATTGAGAAAATCATTCAACTCTTTTTCTGTTGGTAAAGCAGGTATCGCTCCCCTTTTTGTAACAGCCAACGCTCCCGCACCATTAGCTCTGGTAATAACACCTCTCCAATCATTTTCCGATAGACTATGAAGATTCCCAGTTACTCCTCTTTTATGAATATCTGCTAATACCGAGGCAGAAAACGCATCCCCCGCACCAGTAACTTCCACCACTTCTACTTGAAATCCCTGAATGTATGCTTCGAATCCTCTCCTGGTTTTATAGTAAGCTCCTTTTTCTGCCATTGTTGCAATTACAATTTCGGCGTCGGAATGGGCTAATATTTTATTAACCCCTTTTTCAGTATCATCATCTTCCGCAATGAAAGGTAATTCTTCATCGCTTATTTTGATAATATCTGCTTTTCTAATCCCCTCCCAAATCCTTTGCCTAGCCAGTTCTTGATCCGACCAAGCAGGCGGACGATGATTAGGATCAAAAGAAATTATCGCACCCCTTTCTTGAGCTATTCTTACTGCTTTCATTGTTGCCTGATATGTAAGTTCTTTCGCTAGGCTAACCGAACAAAAATGTAAGAATTTAACACCTTTAAAGTAATCCGGAATAATATGCTCCGGACTTAATAACTTATGCGCAGGCGCCCCGCTATACTCAATTTGTTTCTTTCCATCATCCCCCGGGAAAATTTTAACCTCAGTAGTTCTCCCATCATCAGCCTGAAAAACACTACCTGTGTCAACACTGTTTTCTCTTAAAACACGTACCAGTTGATCTCCAAAATAATCTTTCCCAACGATTCCTATAAAACCTGCAGTTACTCCAAGTCTTGAAACGCCAATTGCAACATTTGCCGGAGCACCGCCTGGTACAGCTAAAAATCTATCCCCTAAAACTTGGGGGTCTCCCCCTTCATGAATCATGTCGATAACCATTTCGCCAATCGTAATTATGGGTATTTCTGTCATCGCAGGAAAGATTATACCATAATTTTCTGATTTTATCCCATAGTTGATTTTTGAACAAGAAGTGGTATAATTAGGAACAAAATGAGCGAAATATTAAAACCTTTTGATTTTCCTCCAGGTTTAGCGAAAATTGAAGTTTCTCGAAGACTGGAAGAAATTTTGCATGAACAGGGCATGGAAATAATTGAAACAGATTTTGGGAGACCTTGGGGAGGATTTCATAGAATAGCAGATAGGTGTAGGGTTTTATATATAGAAACTTATTTTGGAGGCATACCGCTCCCTGAACCCATACCTACAGTTTTAACGGTTAGCCCAAAAATTACAGTAGTAGAAGCTGGACAAATGACATCATGGCAGGTTCACGAAAGAAGGGGTGAGTTTAATAGGGTTATAGATGGTCCGGTAGGTCTTTATTTAAGCATAACTGACGTACAACCCCAAGAGCTCCAAACTTATCAAAGTGGAGAGTGTTTTCATATACCAGTTGGAACACGCCATCGACCGGTTGGCTTGGAGCAACGGGCTATTTTTGCAGAACTTTGGATTCATACAGATCCTACCCACCCATCTGATGAGGCTGATATTCGTAGAATAGCTGATATGTACCAAAGAGTTTAAGCTAATTTAAAGAATCAGCAATTGCTTTTCTTAATTCTTTAATCTTTTGATCTACCAACGCATCCGGTTTAAAAATTGTTGAATTGCCGCAGACTAGGATATCTGCGCCGTTTTTTATCATCCTGGGGGCGCTTTCAAAGGTTACCCCACCGTCAATTTCTATTTTGATATCGGGATAATTTTTTAATTTATTTTTTAAATCTGCAATTTTTGCAAGCATTCCGGGAATTAATTTATGGCCTAAAATACCGGGGTTTATAGCCATCAGCATTACCAGATCCAAATCCTCCAAAACATAATCTAAAACTCCAAGAGAGGTGGCCGGATTCAGAGCTACTCCTGCTTTCATGCCGGCATCTTTAACCTTTTTTAAAACCCTGTTTGCATGAAATACCGGTTCAATATGAAAAACAAATGCATCTGCCCCGGCTTTAGCAAAAACTTCAATATATGGTTCAGGATCCGAAACCATCAGATGTACAGTAACTGGGATATTGGTAACTTGGTGTACTTCTTTTAATATTTCAGGAGGCAAACCGTATCTTGGCACAAATATCCCGTCCATCACATCAAAATGAATGCGGTCAATTCCGCCTTTTTCCAGAAGCTTTAACTCTTGCTTCAAAGCGATTAATTTTGCGCAAATTAAAGATGCCGATAACTTAAATTTCATTCTAGATTGGAATGGCGCTTCCACATACTTTCATCGTTCTCACCCAACTTTTTCATCAGTTTCAAAACTAATGAATCAAAAAAAATCATCAAGCATTGCTCATTTAAAGTAGTCATCGGTTGTATGGATTTAAAACCATTTAAAGATTTCAACTTTGTCGGCGATTTTATCCTAACAATTAAATCAGCCAATTGTCCAATCCTTGATTTGGGATTTGCCGTGATTGCGCAAATTTTTACCTTGTGGTTTTTACCGATTAATGCCAAGTCATAAACAGCCTGGGTTTCACCCGAACCGGAACAAACAATAAGTAGATCCTTTTCCCCTATTGCCGGAATAGTAGTATCTGCGGTAGTAAAAGACAACAGACCTAAATGTCCCAACCTCATTGCAAACCCCCTTGCGGAAAGTCCTACCCGACCGGCTCCAATAGTAATAATTTTTTGCGCTTTTACAATTTCATCAACTAATTTATCAACTTCTTCTTCCTCAATTTTTGATAAGACCAAATTTATTTCTTTTAAAATTTTCCTGATATTACTTTTGATCATTACAAACCTCTTATGAATTTTGCGGGATTACCGGCATAAACACTTCTACTGGAAACATTAACTATTACCACGCTGCCCATCCCTACAAGAGAACCCTCGCCAATAGATAGAGATTCTTTGACAGAAGCATTCGCCCCAATATAGCAAGTCTGACCAATTGACACTGCACCCGATATATAAACACAGCCCGCTATGCAAGTATAATCTCCCACTCTATCGTCATGACTTATTACGGTATTTGGTAGAATTACAACATGCTTTCCTATTTTAGCATTAGAGCCAACTACAACATTCTGAAATATAACCGATCCTAATCCAATTTCTGCAGATTTTGAAATATTTGCTGACGGATGTATCAGTGTAATAAATCGGTCCAAAGAAACATTTGTCTTTGCAATTATTTTCTCTTTCAAAAAGAAAGTTGTTGGATTGCCAATGCCGTTTACAAAAAAAGCCTGCGTATAGTCTTTTGCAGAAGCAAGAGATCCCAGTATTTTAATACCATCTATCTCTCTACTCAACTTCGACTTATCATCATCAAGAAAACCCAGAACCTGATAGATTTTACTGCCGTAAAACTTATTAATGTCGTAAACGACATCTAAAATATCTATTGAGGTTCCGCCTGTACCAAGTATGATTATCTTTTTTGTTTTATTCATAATATAATAGGCAAAGTTTTATGCATTACCTTGTCGGCATCATCATACCAATATTAAGTTTTATTTTCCAATCATATCCCCGCTTTTTCAACAGATATTTTGGGGTAGATGTCTGGTCAAGAATGCTTGAAACAGATTATATCAGAAAAAACCGGCATAAAATCCCAATGCAGAAAATCCAAGACGGTTTTATCCTGGAAGGATTCTTTAATTATCCACCTGCTTTACCTTGGTTACTCTCTTTTATATCCAAAAAAATGCTTTTTAGCATCCAGGGGTTTATTGCCCCAATTTTCGATATTTTGCAAAATATATTGGTTTTTATTATAACTTTGCAAATCACAGGCAAAGTGGAAATAGCCCTTCTTGCCCAACTTATCTATGCAACCATTCCTTTGGCAATTTTGGAAAATAGCTACCTGACTCCTAGATCTTTAGGTTATTTAAATTTTACACTGGCCTTTTATCCAATGTTACTTTATTCCATCTCTCCCAATATATCCTATCTTTTGATATCCTTTATCTTTGTTACTTTGAGTTTTTTTACCCATAAGTTTGCTACCCAATCTCTCCTTTTTGCTTGTATATTTTTCTCGATTATAGAGAATAGAACTTTTCCATATTTACTAATTTTCTTCGCATCTTTATTGACAGCAATCCTCATAAGCAGGGGTTATTACCTAAGAATCCTCCAGGGACATATTGATAACATCCGATTTTGGATGAGAAATTTTCAGTACCGGTTTGCCCACCAGGTAAGAGGAATTATAAAACAGCGAGGAAAAACAGATTTCGTCGGCAAAATTTATTACCTTCTAGGCACTTTTACACCTGTAACTTTAATCGGGACCAATATGTGGATAGTTTTTCCTTTACTTTTTTTTGTAGCCGCTTCCTTTGGCTGGCAACTTACGCCTGTCGACAACCCTCTTTTATATAAAATGAGCATACTGGTGGTGTTCTTTTATATTTTGTCCATTTTGGTTTTGTCAGTCAAATACCTGATACCTATTGGGGAAGGACAAAGATATTTGGAAATGGTACTGGCCCCAACTGCTGTTATTTCGGCCGTTACCTTTTTTGCATTGTTAGATACAAGTTATAAAAATGCGGCCATAGTTGCTTTCTTATCTATTCTTTTTGTAAATCTGTCTTTAACAGTTTTTATTCAGTGGAAAGGCATCATTGAAGATAAAAATCGCTCCGTTACCAAAGATATGAAAAAAATCTTTTCTTTCATAAATAGGTTAAAACCTGTCCCTAGAATCCTTTGTATTCCTCATCAGATCACTACTATGATTTTATACAATACTAAAGCAAAAGTGCTAGTAGATATTCAAGCAGGAACATTGCAAAAAATAGAAGATGTTTTCCCGATCCTAAAAGCTTCGGTTAAAGATATTGCCAAAAAATATAACTTAAGTACCCTGATTCTTAAGAAAGACTATGCATCAATGGAAGAATTAAATATGACAAAGAAGGATCTGTTATTTGAAACAGAAGATACCCAAGTTTTTAGAATTTAGATATATTTTTCTCCCACCAGTCAAAAGTTAATTTCAAACCCTCATCCAATCCCTTTTCCGGTGTAAACCCCAAAGACTCATTAGCCTTTGCAATATTTGGCTTTCTGTCCAAAACTTCAACTTTTCTACCCTTGGTAAAAATTATTTCTGCCCCTTTAACAAGCTTCTGAATTTTTTTGGCCAGCTCCAGCATGGTTGCGTACGCGCGAGGATTACCAATATTGAAACACTCTCCAAAAGTATTTTTTTTAAGCATCAGCTCTATTGCCCTGACCATATCCGATATGTAGCACCAGGCTCTTTTTTGCGATCCGTCACCCGTAACATAAACCTTTCCGGTCTTTATGGCCGAGGTTAACATATTGCTGATAGCTCCTTCGCCAACTTGCCTTGGCCCGTAAATATTAAACGGTCTTACCATATTAACCGGCAAGCCGTATTTTTTAAAATATGCTCTGGCCAAATGATCGGAAGCTACTTTCGAGATCGCATATGACCATCTGCCTTCGGATACAGGGCCTATGCATGTTGGGTCATACTCTGATACATTAACTGCAGAAGGTCCATAGACTTCAGAAGTGGAAAAAGTAATAATCCGTTCAACCGATATATTTGATAAAACTTTCAGCAAATTGGCAGTTCCAAAAAGATTTACCTCTAGAGTCAAAAGCGGGTCTGTTTCGTAAAAAGAAGCCCCTGCAATTGCGGCCAAATGAATAATAATATCTTTATTCTTAACAGCTTTCTTAACCGCCTCCACCTCCCTGATGTCCCCTTTGATAAAAGAAACCTTCTCCTTAATTGATTCAGGTAAGAATTGAAAAGAATTTCTTCTGCCGTTGTCAAATAAAGTTATTTTGTTGTCTTTATAGAATGCTTCCGTCAGGAAACTGCCGATAAAACCCCCACCGCCGGTAATTAATATTTTTTTACTGGTCATAAAATTGATGAATTTTTTCAATGACGAAATCTATTTCTTCTTTTCTCATATGCGGGTACAGTGGAAGCGAGAGAGTTTCATTGGCATATTTTTCCGCCACAGGAAAATCCCCGGTTTTATACTCTAAAAATTTGTAAGCCGGTTGCAAATGAAGGGGGGTAGGATAATGTATGCCTGTTTCAATCCCAAAATCCTTTAGATATTTTGCCAGTTCGTCTCTTTTTGAAATAATTATTGCAAAAATGTGATGGCTACTTTCCCCTCCTTTTATTGTCTCTATAAATTTACAAACACTTGGCAATTTTTTCCGGTAATATTCAACAAGTTTTGTCTTCTGTTTAATCCATTTACTCAAATACTTCAACTTAATATCCAAAATTGCCCCTTGTAGCGCATCCAACCTGCCAGTCATACCTATCAAACTATGAAAGTAGTGATCTTCCCGGCCATGGTTTGATAACTTTCTGATAATTTCTTCAAGTCCCCCATTGTTTGTAACAACCGCCCCGCCGTCTCCAAAAGCCCCTAAATTTTTAACGGGATGAAAACTAAAACAGGTGGTCTCTGAAGCTAGAGAGCCTATTGCTCTCCCTTTATATTTAGCGCCATGCGCTTGTGCGGCATCCTCAATTACGGCAATCTTTTTTACCTTACAAATTTTATGAATTTCATCCATATCAACAGGATTACCATGCAGATGAACCGGAATTACAGCCTTTGTTTTTTTTGTAATTTTATTTTTGAAGGATTTAGGGTCTAAATTCAAAGTTTCAGGATCCACATCGCAAAAAACAGGTTTTGCCCCAACTAACACGATTACTTCCGCTGTTGCGGTAAATGTATTCGGTACGGTAATAACCTCATCCCTTTCTCCTATACCAAGGGCGCGCAGAGAAAGGTATAGCGATTCTGTTCCTGAACTAGTACCGATACAATACTTTGCATGACAATATTTGGCGAAATTTTCTTCAAACCTTTTTACCTCCGGCCCCATGATGTAGCGGCCGGATTTCAAAACTTCTTTAATCTTAGGTAAAACTTCCTTCTCAACTAATTCATATTGACCCGGTAAATCCATCAATGATATTTTTTTAATCATAATCTTTTATTTCTAAAACACTTTTTATCACTTTTGCCGGGTTTCCTGCAACAACAGCATTATCTAAA
Source organism: uncultured Gammaproteobacteria bacterium (assembly GCA_964625535.1). Lineage (GTDB taxonomy): Bacteria > Patescibacteriota > Microgenomatia > Daviesbacterales > UBA10151 > UBA9644. Next base: position 93,813 of record CAZVEX010000001.1, on the reverse strand, counting down.
ACATCTTTAGTAACCACACTACCCGCCCCAACCAAAGCATTTTTACCGATCTTAACTCCCGGTAAAATTACAGCCCCTGCGCCTATTTTAGCATTCTCGCCAACTACCACTCCTTTTAAATTTTGCTTTACGTTTTTAGATCTTGGGTACTTGGCATTTGTCAAAACCACACAAGGCCCAATCCATGAGTTTCTTTTCAGAACCGAAAATTCAGGAATAAAAGCATTGGAATGCACTCGACAACCATCCTCAATAACAACATCATGCTCAATAACTGTGTGACTGCCTATACTGACATTGTTGCCTATTTTATTATTTTCCCTGATCAAAACGCCATGACCGGTCTGGAAACTGTCCCCTATTTTATTACCCGGGTATATAACGCTATGCGATCTGATAATGCTATTTTTTCCTATCTTAGCATCTCCTTTGATAATAACAAATTCTTCAACCCTTATATTTTTATCCATTTGTTTTTGTTCGCCAGAGATTTTTGACAGGCTTCCAAAACCTGTACTACCCTTAAACCGTTAACCAAATCTGTTGCAGGTGGCTTATTTTTTTCTATACACTCAAAAAAGTGTTTAAGCTCCTCAAGCAGGGGTTCTTTATTCTCCACTTGGGGCGCATAGATATCTCCCGAATGCAGCTTAATCTTGTATTCCGTGACAAGCCCCCTGGCTACCTCTCCGGTATCTACCCTTTTATCATAAATTTTCAAGGGCATCTCATTATCCAAATCATCAAACACCAGCATTTTTTTAGATCCGACTATAGTCATTTTACGCTCTTTGGCCGGATCCAACCAACTGACATGAACCTTGGCCAAGACATTCCCCGGATATCTTAATATCATAAACACCACATCCTCAATTCCTTTTTGCAGGTAACAAGCACCAAATGCCATTGCTTCAAGGGGTTGCGAATCCAGCAAAAAATTCAAAATGGAAATATCATGGGGAGCCAAATTCCATAAAGCATTAACATCTCCTTTTATTTGTCCCAGATTGACTCTGGTTGAATACATATAATAAATTTTGCCCAGATCATCATCTTTGATAATCTGTTTCATTTTTAAAACTGTCGGGTTATATTCAAAAGTGTGTCCTATCATAACAATTCTTTTAGTTTTTTTGTTAAGTTTTATGAGAGTCTGCGCTTGAGCGGTATTGATCGTAACAGGTTTTTCTATCAGAATATGCTTACCCGATTTAAGTGCTCTTGAAGCCAGTTCAAAATGATTGCTGGCAGGAGTCGCAATAATGACCGCATCAATTTTAGGATTTTTTAAAATCTCATCCGCGTTATTGGTTGTTAGAACCTGTGGATATAAAACTTTGGCGCCATCCAACTTAAAGCTATCTTTATCGCAAATCATTAACAGATTAACATCTTTAATCCTGGTGATGGACCTGGCAATATTTGGCCCCCAGTATCCATAGCCAACGAGTCCGCAGTTAATCATACCTCGTGAGTTTAGCCTAAAGTTTTGCATTCGTCAATAAATTCCAGTAGAATTCCTATAAGATGGAGATTGAAAGAAACGATGTTAAGACCAGAGGACCTATTATAGTAGAAATTTTAAGGGATAATCTGGCAAATACCGCATTGGTTCAGGAAAGACCTTTCCAGCAAAGCGATATCGTAGAGACAAGACAAGCACTGTTATTGGCGGCGCCTTATGTCCACCCTAAAGTATTCCCCGATTACTGGGATCACATTGTTTACAGCTCGATTTTAGCAAGACACATCGCCCGGAAAGTCGGTTCAAATACTTTATCTCCATATGAAGCAGAAAGCCTGCAGCTTATTGACGATATTGGAAGCTTGGTAGTACCCCATCGCTACTTCAGAAAAAATGTTGCCGGCAGGCTTGTTAGTAGAAATATTGGAGTAAGACAGAGTTTGGCAGCTAAACATCCTCCAATACCCGAAATTTTGGGTAGAGGACAAGCAGTAATGACTATTGACAACTTAACTCTTCCCCAAGCTATCTTGGATCTTTCGGATAACATGGGTAAATTAAATCCTGACGGCACGCCGCTTTCAATAACACAAATACAAGGTCTCTACGAATCCCAGGCAAGTCGATATACTGGGGGCGTCTTCGCGTCAGAAAGATTTGGACTTAGGGCATTAACCCAAGGAAGTAAACAGCAACTTGCCATTGATTTAATATTTGACGAAATAAAACTGTTAGCGAATGCCGGTGTTTCGGATATTAACGAGGTCCTACGGGCTGCTTTTACAGAATTCAGTCTAGCTGAAAATCAAGACTATCTCCGAGCTCTAAAACAAGCCCAAGAAACTCTGGATCTGGCAGTTGACAGAGTGCTGGGAAAACCCCCTATACAAACCGTGGTTTTTGATATAGGCGGAGTGCTAACCAATTTTGCAGATGACGCGCTTTGGCAAGCCATGGCTTTGGCACTGAAATGTTCTCCCGAGGAAATTTCCACAGCTATTTCACAGTCACTAGATGATGGCATGCCCGGCAAAATATCAAAAGAGCATTACTTAAGAAGATTTTTTGCAACGTTAGGTCTGCATTTTCCTTCTTCCATGGAGGAAGCTGAAGGTTATTTTAATCATCCAGAGGTTTATTATCCGACACCCGGAATGCCGGAGTTAGTTGGGAAAATTTTGGGTAATCCTAACATTTCGGTTTTTGTTCTTTCTGACGCCATACCTCCTTTAGTCAATCCGAATTTGGATATAGTAACAAGATTTTACCCTGGAATAAAAAGAGGCAATATTCTAATTTCCTCTGTAATTGGAGCTGCCAAAAGAGAAAAAGACAGCCCTGCCTTCGAGTTTTTGTTCGATCAATTAGGTCATCCTAACCTTCAAAGCGTTTTATTTATTGATGATAACGCAAATTATTCTACAGCATTCAGAGCAGAATATGGAGGAAGAGCCATGCACTTTAGAGAAAACGATCCTGAAAGATTAATCCGGGAATTTAAACTTGCCAGAATTGCATAATTATTTTTTTGCTTTTACAAAAATAGAAACACCTGTTTTCTGGGGGAAAATATCATTCAGACTGTCATATGCATTGATTAACCTAAACCCTAAATTTATAAGCAACGGTTGCTTGTTATTTTGAAATTTATTCATGCTTTTGTGGATGCTTTCCGGCAACATTCTCGAGTAAAAAAGCTTCGCTATATAGTTTACTATATAGTGGTTAAAGGGAAGGCACCAGTTGGTCAGAGATTCTACTTTAATAATTTTAAAACCTGCCTTCTGAATTAATTTTTCTACCCGCCCCTTTTTATAAAGCCTGGTATGTTGATTCCATATTCCTGCCCAAAAACCGGATTGTATGTGTGTACCAAAAAAATGCTGGAGGATCCAATTTACTGGATCCCAAAGAAATGGATAATCAATGTTACAGGTTGTTAAAGTAAATATCCCATTCTTTTGTAAAACCCTGTAAGCTTCTTCTAGAGTTTTATTTTCATCTTGTACGTGTTCCAATACTTCACTCATCACTATCTTATCAAAGGAATTTTCTACAAAGGGCAATTTTGAACTATCCGCATTGATCAGTTTGACTTTAGCGTCACCAATAAATTTTTTAGCATCATAAAGCGCCATTTGATCATTGTCTATTCCAAAAAGAGCTAATTTCAATCCTACTCTGTTTAATAAACTAAGATAATATCCGTTTCCGCAACCTATTTCTAATACCTTATCCCCGTCTTTTAAATCCAGCTCCTCAACAATTCTTTTAGCTCTTCGCTTTAACGCCATATCACCAACTGTTTTAAGAGATACATCCAAATTATGCTTGATACGCTCTGATAATTTTTTCGACATTTTTTTCCGAATATCTCCTTTCTGCAAATTTTCTACAAACTAATGACATTTTTTTCAATTCTCCCCTATTTCTGTAAAAATATTCAATACTCTCTTTTATATTATTTGGCGTAACATCAATTAATTTTCCAACAGTTTCATCCATAGCTTCGGGGATAGCCCCACGGTTGGCACCAATAACAGGCGTACCGCAAGAAAGTGATTCCAAAATCACTCTGCCGAATCCTTCTTCTGATGCAGAAGGAACAATTAGTATATCGGATCCACTATAATACAGTGGTAACTTATCCTGATCAATAACCCCAACAAATTCTACATTTTTATACTTAGATGCCGCCTTTTTTACTTCTTCCTCCAGCGGCCCTGACCCGATAATTTTTAGACTGATATTTCCGTTCCAGGTTTTTACGGATTCCAAAAGTTCAATAATTCCTTTTTCTGCAACCAACCTTCCAACAAACAAAACTATGAATTCGTCTTGCCAGTCTAAGCTTTGTTTGGCATTCTCCGCTTTCCTGAATTTCTCCAAATCAATCCAATATGTAAAATAGTCTACTTTTTCGGAAGGTATACCAAGAGATTTAATTTCTTGTTTAGTCTGTTTCGATAAACCCAAAACCAAATTGGCATTTTTAAAAATCCGGCTGGTAAAATTTCTATATAAACCTTTTTTGGGAAAATGATAAATACTGTGTACAGAAACAACCGTCCTTTTATTAAAAATCTTTCCCCAAAACACTCCCACAAATCCGGCCACCAATCCATGAGCATGAATCACATCAATTCTTTTTAAGAAAAGAATAAGCGGTGTTATCAAAAAAAGTCCCGGGATCAGATAAAGAAATTCCAGCACAGGATATTTAATTAGATTATAGAATAAATTTGGCAACCAGGGGATTCTCAAAATTTCTAAATTATTTTTATTTTCATACATCTTCCAACTCACCTTAGTAGTTAAGGGTCTATAGGTTAAAACAAATACTATTATTTCTCTTTTTAATAATGCCTGTATTAAATCCCCAAGATGTGTTTCCACACCGCCAATATTCGGCCTGAAATGGACTGTCAACTGCAAGATTTTCAAAGTTTTTTGATCCTCCCTATCAAATACCCTAATCCGCCACCTGCTAACTCTGCTGAAAGCATGATAAACATTGCAAAAGACATAACGGGATGGGATAAAAGCCTTTTCCAATTTTTATAAAAAACAGGCCTTAAGAAATAGACCGTCTTTGGACTTACCATATGGATATTATGTTTTTCTAAATAGCGGTAAGCTGAAAGCGCATAATAAAATTTCTTCTTTGCTAAAATCCAAGGCGAAGGCACTCTCTCGCGGTGATATATATGAGCCTTTATCCTATCAATCCTAAAACCCAATTCTATAATAGTTTCCGGCAGATCCCAATCTTCCGGCCCGGTAATAGTCTCATCGTATCCTCCTACTTTTTGAAAAACCTGCTTTTTAAAAAATCTGGCTGCATCAGTAACCGGGTCCCCTTTTTCATTATAAAAAGACCGTTCATATGCTTTAACTTTTTCCCAAAAGTAAACTGCTTTCGACTTTTCCGGAATGGCGATTCCGCCAATATCTTTACCTGATTGGACTACATCCACACACTCTGAAATCACATTTTCTGAAAGTTCCATATCCGCATCCAAAAATAGCAGATATTTCCCTTTTGCCATTTTAGCGCCGTAATTCCTCTGGGCGCTTCTCTCAGGTCCAAAACTATATACTTTAACGCCCATTTCCTTAGCAATTTGCACAGTCTTATCTGTAGAACGATTATCAACTAAAACAATTTCCCAATTTTTGTATGTTTGTTTATTAATAGTTAAAAGCAGTTTCTTAACCATTTTCTCTTCATTTTTTGTAGTAATAACCACAGACACCAAAGGCTTAGCCATTTCAATCCAAATAATAACATACCGAAACTTTCTTTACATTTTTCCTTTTCTCTGTTACCTTAGTTTACACAAGTGTTCATATATATAAAGGTTTTAATCTTCTTTCTTGTTCTTTTCTGGTCCGGTATAACCATAATCCGCAGGGCAACAACGGATAGCAGAGCCCAAATCTTAATACCGGCCGGTGCAATCATCGGTATCGCAATATATATTTTTTTAATAAACCTGTTTGCTCATTTCCTCAAGGGTCCTTCAGGCATAATTATTGCTTTAATAACTGAAGTTGTTATTGCTGCTGCGGTTAAATATTTTAAGAATGTTCCAAAATTAGAATTCCCTAAAGGCACACAACTGACGCTATGGATTGTTTCACTTCTGCTTTGGTCTATATTTTTATACGTTATTACGGCGCACGCACAGTCAAACGGAGGAGATTCGGTTAATCATTATTCTATAGCCTCGCTTTTCATAAGAGGCGACTACCCTCCTCATACGCCTTTCCAGCCTGATTATTTAATGTATTATCATTTGGGAGCCGGAGAATTTCTGGGGGCTACGAGAGCACTAACAGATGCTCCCTATTATTTTACCCATTCCCTTATTTCTTTTTTTGTACTTCTTGCCATTAGTCAAATACTTAGCTGGCTGATACCTGTAAAAAAAGGCTATTTATCGCTTTTAGTTATTTCACTACCCGCGTTAACGGGGATTATCTCCATGGGTAACTTTATGGTTGCCTGGCCTGCTCAAATTGGTTTACCTAATATGGAAGAAGGCTTTTTAAAATGGCTTAGCCAACAACCGACTATTTACAATGCGCAGGAAATTTACGGCACTCCACATTATCTTGATGTCTTAATTTATTTTATACACAGGCTGCTATCTATATCTTTTGTAATAGGCTTGCTTCCTATTATTATCCGTCCTGTCAATAACTTATTTATTATCTCGCTTGTCCTATTGGCCGTTTTTTCAGCAACAGCCCTAACAGATGAAGTTGTACTCTTAGTAATCCTACCTGCCTGTCTTTTAATGCTTCTTATTACCATATTCCGGAAAGCAATTATTAAATGGTTTCTATTTGTAACTTTGACGGCCTTAATAATTAGCCTTCAGGGAGGAATCATTACGGAAACTATTGTTGGATTGAATAAGGGCGAGTCGAGTGTAATAATTTTTCCCAAAAACGGACCAGACTCTGGCAAGCAAGAAAGTACCTACCAGACAAGACAGCAATCCTCCAAAATAATCCCTGATCAGCCGCATTATTATCCTCTGCAGTGGTTCCATCCGGGAATTTTTTGGTCTTTAAGCATACTTTTATCTATTTGTATTTATATCACTTTTAAAAACAAATCCCTTCGCGCTATGATGTGGTTACTTTTTATTTCATCCGCGACAGCGTTAATCGCATATCATGGCATAGTCCCTAAAGATTATCTAGGCGCCAACGGAAACCGCTTTTTGGCATTAGCTTATTATTTTTCAGGGCTAGGCATTGCTTTTTTTATTTCCAACTGGTGGTTTAGTTCACCACAAAAAAAATATTTAATCCCTAAAATTTTTTTGAGTTGGATATTCATAATTTCTATCCTGCCTTCTTTTGCAAAACTTTTCCCAAGACCTCAAGATTATTGGTATAAAATACTGCCAAAAACAGAGCGGCCGGCTTTTGAGTGGGTAAAGAACAATCTCCCTGTTCAAGAAAGAGTGCTGGCTCTAACCGATTCCAATCCCATCCCGTCTTCAAATCTAAATCTAGTTACAGAAATCGGTGCTTTAACCCCTTTATGGGCGCCAAAACCCCGGGTGTATGATATTTTCGATATGGGCCCTACCTATGCTGACTTGTATTACACATTAAATCCCCTTTCGCTAAGAATACTCAAAGCAAATTATTTAATTATCAATGACATATATCTTGCTGGTTTAACAGATAAAAGAAGAGCAGATATATTAAACAGTGAATATTTCCAGCCTAAATTCTTAAGCCAAGACAGGACAGAAGGCGTATTTAAAGTAACTGATAAATACTTAAATGAAGCAAAAAATTTAGAAGGCACACTGGAGGAGTTTGACAAATTTGCACCGAAAACAGGCACATTTTTTATAGACTACCGCACCAGTATTCCGGAACATATGTTCCGCGCTTTAAGACTGATTCTAAATGACCGAGAAGTTTATAATATTCCCACAGCTGCATTTTATAATGGTAGGATAGACGTTGATTATTTTCTCCGCTTGAATCTCCCTAATCATTATGACTATCTGGTTTTAGGTGAAAACGCCGATCCAAAAACATTTTGCAATTGCGACGCAAAACTGTTATGGACAGGTCTCGGCAATGGCATCAAACTTTGGAAAACATAATGAAAAAAGGCTACATTCTTGCTATTTTACTCTCAATAATTATTAGTCTTTTTGCTCTCTACCCCTCGTTCAATCTTGCGCTTATGGGCGATGACTGGTTGGCATTTTTTAGATATTTTCAACATGTAGGACCAAGGTCTCCGGGCGCCTGGAATCATCTAACCTACTATCTAACGCCATACGGGGCCCAGGATATTTTAATGGGAATCATGCAGAAAATCTTCGGTTTTGAATCGTCTTGGTATTATTTAACCTCTTATGTATTAAGGATCACGGCTGCATTCTCATTTTATCCTTTAGTTTTCTACCTCACAAAGAGTAAAATTGCATCTGTTTTTGCAGTTGGGTTTTTCTCAATCACAACCATTGGACTGGATGCTACTAACTGGGTTTTTAATATGCCCTCCTATATAACTGTAGCTCTTCTTAATTTGTGCTTGTATTTCTTCTTTAAAGCAAGAGGGGAGAGTAAACCTTTTTCTTTAATTATTTCAGCAATCCTTTACTATTTTGCCTATGTAACAACTCCCATCAGGATGCATGGATCGCTACCATTTATCTTTTTACTTGAGGTCTTTTGGGTTATTCAAAACAGAAACTTTAAAACAATTAAAAAATCTGTCATTAGATTTTCCGTCTTTTTGGCAATATTTCTAATTATCAGATACACGGGTCAATCACAGGGTCCTCCGCAGGAAATAGCTGAGAGATTTAATTTAGGGATACAAACAATATCTATGCTTTTGCAGCAGGGAAGATTTGATTTTCTTTTTTATCCCATTGTTATGTTTGGAAGCATGCTGATCCCTGATTTAATAGGACCACAAGGACAGATTAATGCCTTGAGACAACTTCTTCCTTTCCTCATCTCCTCATTTGCGATTTTCTCCCTTTTTGTATTTTTTATAATGAAAAATGCAAGCATATTCACATCTAAATTATTCTGTTATACGTTATTTTCCTTAGGATTGTGGAGCACGCTGATTATATTGATTTATAAAGGAAATCTAAATTTCTTCAATAATACAAACCAGATTTTTTCATTACTGATTGGAGGATATACCCTAATTCTGATTGGCTTTCTGGCAGTAAAATACTTCAAGGAAAAATACATATCTCAAGCTCTCTTTCTAGGAGCCTCCTGGTCCATCACTTCATTCTTTTTTGCCTGGTGGTGGGTGCCAACATCAATCTTCCCCACTACTTACAGATATTTAATCGTATCTGCAGCAGGTGTATCCATATTACTTGCAACAATAATTAGTTTGGGGAAAGAGAGAAAACAACAAATCGCCATTTTTGCAACGCTTTGCATAATTTTAGTAATTCATATTATTGCAACTAAAATGTATATCAACAGTCTTTTAAATAGCCACGGACAGGAAATCAGTAAAAAAATTTGGTCTTCTATGCCCTATGTTTCTGAAATTGGCAAAAGTAAGGAGCCGATAATTTTTTACTTTGAAGGGGATGGCACCAACGGAGGGATTCTCCACGATGTTATAACCTTCGGATTTCCACCTCGTATGGCAATACTTTATAATCTAAGAGAGGAGGATGGGGGTCTTCCTGTGCCGATGGATGACATCAGACAGTTAGTTTCTGCTGTTACAGACGGAAAGGCTTTATCCGCTTATGGATATCCGGTAAAACCAATCTCCCCTGATAGAGTTTATGCCTTTTATTTGCAGGGAAAAGATAATCTGGTAAACATCACCAATGAGGCAAGAAATAAACTGGAACAATTAAAATCAGGGGTTAAGCCTTAATTCTCCGAGTATTTCGTCTCTGATATTAATAAAGTTACCATTTTTTATTCGTAATGCATAAAAGTCACCAAGTTTATAGAGGTGGTTTTCTTTGTTTACCAAAATACCCTTCTCTTTATCCAAACATTTACCGTAGTATGCAAACCCTTTCTCATTATTCCTTAATTGAATAACAGATTTAAGCACCTTTTTATCAATGATAACATCTATGCATCCGGCGGTTTCTTTTCTTCTGAAGTGTAACCAATCTCCAAACTTTGTTACAACCAAGGCTTCTTTATAAAACTCTTGTGTCCTCCTTAAGTTGACAACATCTTCAGTAATTTCCAGGTATACCAAAACATCTCCGCTTTTTGCTGAATCTCCTAGGCTTATTATCAATTCCTCATGCAGTTTTTGTTGATCTTTCAAACTTACTTTTGTGGGGTTTACACCCATATATTGTTTGGTAATTGCCGTCCCATGAGATTGGTAAAAAACAACTATTATTATCAAAATAAAGAGTACTGCAAATACCCTGGATAACCTTCTGTGTTTAAATTTATCATAAATTAGGATCAATATTGCGGCTAAAAAAAGAGTGGTTCCCGCAGCCGGTATACCAAAATACCAATGGACACTACTATAATCATTGATTAATGGCCCCATTATTATCCATGTTGGCCAAAGAAAAATTACTGAAAATATCACCCCAACCCACATAGCCATATATAGATTGCTTTTTTCTTTATCATTTCTCCATTCCAAAAAACAGGCAAAAGCGACCGTAAATATATAAAAACCAACTAAAGCTGGAAATTTGGTGAATACAAAATGACCCGGGTAAGACTTGATGTGGTTTTCCGGCAAATAAAGGTGGTGGCTGGTTAATATAAACAATAAAATTTCAAGCATAAAGTTTAAACCAAAAACTAATAGAAAAAATTTCCGGGGTTTATTCGACAAAATACGGGATAATAGCATTGTTAAAATTCCGAAGATTAAGACAGGTCTATCAAACAAAAAGGTCAAATATAATTTTAAATTTGTTAGAGTTTCATATTCTAACTTTCCTAAAAATTTCCAGTAATCGTTTGTAAGAAGTGTCCAACCTATACTAGAGAATGGGTCAATAAGATTATGCCAATTCCCGTCGAGTATTGCTTTTAAAAGAACGAACGGCTGTTTGGTAAAGGGAAAACCCGGGGAAACAGGAGCCGGTAAGGAAACTAAAATCACAGGCAGGATATAAAATACTCCTCTTAAGATTGAATATTTTAGATTGCGAATCTTACGAGTTTTAAGTAGCCAATAAATTTCAATTAAAGGAAACAGTAAAACCAGTGGAAACATCCTGGGCGGAGCCATCAAGTAAGCTAATAAAAATAAAATGCTTGATAGAAAAAGAAGCTTTTTTGAATTTTTTAAGATTACAAAGTAGTAAGTAATAAGAAAAATGTTCATCAACATTATCCCTATGTATTCACTCCCCTTAACAATCCAAAGAAAGGATCCGGCAGTAGCAGAATTTATCCCAAACAAAATAGTTGCTAAAAATGCCAGCTTTCTGCTTTTAAAAAGGATCAAAATCAACGGGAAAAAAGATAGCGTCCCTATTGCTTTTAATACTACATTTACCACTTGATAAGCCGAATAATTAAAACCTAACAACTCGGATAAAATCCCGATATGGAATACTTGGGCTGATGTGTGCAGCCCGGAAGTTTTCCAAACATAAACTAATTTATCCCAAAAATTTAAATCCAGGGAGTGATATAAAATAAGATACGCCCAATCCTCCGAGGTATTAAATAACCGATACTGAAGTACAGATTGAAGTAGTGTAAATTGAGTAATAAATACTAAAATTGCGCATAAAAAAAATATCCAAATGCTCAAGGAATGTTTTTTAAAATATCGCATTTATCTCTTAATTTTAAATTAAAAGAAATTATTGTCAATCACTATCAATTTAGATACTTGTTTTTTCACAAAAACTTTTTTACAATCTCATCTTAAACTGCAAAATACAATGAAAAAATTTATCCCCGGAAAAACCAGGGTTTTATATGGCGGGGTAGCTTTTGGTAAAAAAGAACGCAAGGCAATAGATGCAATTTTGGATAAAAACTGGTGGGGTTTGAGTGAACAGGGAAAATTATTTGAGTCGGAACTGGCAAAAGTCCAAGGGGTAAAAAGGGCGATTTTAGCAAATTCGGGTACCTCGGCCCTGGATTTAGGAATAAGAGCACTGCAGTTATCAAAAGGGTCGGAAGTAATTGTTCCCGCCTGTTCATTTCCTACCCCTATTGCATCTTTAATAAATTCCGGTTTAAAACCTGTGGTTGCCGATATAGAATTGGGGAATTATTTTCTCTCCCCAAAATCCGTTGAAAAATCAATCACCGACAAAACTTCTGCCATCTTTATTGTCTATGCAGCAGGGCTAGTAGGTAAGCTGGATGAGATATTAAAAATTGCCAAGAAAAACAAACTAAAAATTATTGAGGATAATTGCGACGGTTTCGGCGGCATGTGGGATGGAAAAATGCTGGGAAGTTTTGGAGAATTTTCAGCTATCTCCACCCATGCAGCTCATATCATATCAACCGGAGAGGGAGGCGCAGTCTTAACCGACAATTCCGATGTAGCAGACAGGGTTCTTTCTATCAGGGATTGGGGAAGGATTTTAGATTTCGAAAATAGGAAAAAGGGGATGGGAGATTTCCCTGCCGATTACAGAAGGTATATATATTCCGAGCTGGGATCAAACCTCAAACCGCTGGAACTGCAAGCAGCCATGGGTAGGGTACAACTTGGAAGGTTACAGGAATTTAAAAAGGCAAGGAAAAGAAATGCGCAAGTTCTAAAAAAATTACTATCCAGATATGAAGATAGAATAGTTTTACCTGTTGCTGATTCCCTGGCCGATGTCTGCTGGTACACTTTTCCTGTTACCTTAAAGGGTATTCCAAGAAAAAAAGTCTTGGAAGCTTTGGATAAAGCGAACATTGAGTGGCGGCCAATTTTGGCAGGGAATATTGCCCGCCAGCCTGCCTTTTTGGACCATGTGATAGTCCGGGATAAACTTAACAATGCGGATCAATTGCTTCACAGCAGCTTTTGGGTCTCTGTACATCCGACTCTTTCAGTTGAGGTCATGGAGTATGTAGCCAATACCATAAAAAAGGCCACTTCCTAAAATATGCAAAAACTGCTAATTACCGGTTCTACCGGTTTGGTCGGCTCAAGATTCATTGAGCTTGTTAAAAACAATTTTTCAGTTGTTACCCTTGGAAGAAATAATGCAGATATCAAGATAAACCTAACCAATAAAGAGGAAGTTTCCAAAACTGTCCAATCATCTGATGCCAGTGTTGTTTTGAATTTTGCAGCCTATACTAATGTAGATGAAGCTGAAAAAGAAAAAAATGACCGGGACGGAGAAGTTTATACCATAAATGTTCTTTTGCCGACTTGGCTAGCTGAAACCTGTAAATCTTCCGGTAAGGTTCTATACCATATCTCAACAGATTATGTATTTAATGGAAAAAAGGAAGATAGTCCTTATACTGAAGAAGATACTCCTAACCCGGTAGATTCATGGTATGCAATAACCAAATCTGAAGGTGAACTGGGAATTATTCAAATCGGAGGAAAATTCTCAATCATTCGAATCTCCTATCCTTTCAGCGGTGTATACAGACGAAAACTTGATATTGCCAGGGCAGTTGTTGAAAAACTGAAAGATAAAGAGCCGTATTTTGGAATAGAAGATCAAAAAATCAAACCAACAAGCGTTGATGATATTGCAAAGGCTCTGAAATTTCTATTAGAAAGTAGCGCAACAGGTATTTACCATGTGGCGGGAAATTACTCTCCCCAAAAGTATATAACTCCTATTCAATTTGCTCAAAAAATTGCCCATATAATGAACTTGGACGCAACTTTAATAAAACCAATATCATTTTTAAATTTATCCAAAAAACGGATTGCCCCCAGGCCTCAACATACCTGGTTAAGTACTAAAAAAATAGAGTCTCTTGGATTCCATATTACTGGCATAGAAAAAGCGCTAGATAGGTTTAAACGGCAATTACAAAGAAAATAATTAAGGGTTTATCTCCTTAAGCGTGTGTTCTTTAATATCTATAAACTCCCCATTTTCTAATTTATAGGCGTAGAAATCATTAACATCATAAACTATAGCATCGTAAGACTTCTGGACTTCCTGCTTATCTTTCTCCATACAAATCCCTTTGTAAACAAATTCAACTTGCCCGTCAATTGATTGAACTGTCTTCCTTAAAGCATCTTTATTGCTTATACCGGAAACGCAACCACCCAAACCATCTGATCTTCTAACATGCATCCAATATTCAAAATGATCTAAAGACAGTGCGTCTTGATAATATTGTTTAGAATATTTAACATCATTTTCTATATCAAAATAGACAAAAATGTTTCCGCTTTTATAGCGGTCGCCGATTTTTGCCAGTAATTTATCCTGCAGCAATCCTTGATCGGTTATCTTGACTCTTTGCGAATTTATAGCCATAAAAGCTCTAGTAATTTCCATCCCGCTTGTTTTATACAATACGAAAATTATGGCACAAATGACTAATATGGCAATACTCTTCGACAAACTTTTGTATTTTAATTTCTCATAGAACAAAACTAGAATCGCAGATATAAATAACGAAAGACCTATTGGAGGTATAATTAAGTACCAGCTAACACTAGTATAATAACCGATTAGTGTTCCTATAACCAACCAAGTTGGCCATAAGAAAGCAACCGAAAAAGCAGGGCCTACCCACAAGGCCATAAGTAAGGGCTTGCTTCTTCCGGATTTTTTCCATTCTAAAAATGCAAAAAAAGATACGGTAAATATATAAATAGCCACTAGTGCCGGGTATTTGGTAATGAGGTAGAAAGAAGGATCCATAAATGATCTAAGCTTGTCCGGTATATAAAAATGGTGACTTGCTACAAAAAACATTAAAATATCCAGAATAAAATTTGTGACAAAAACTAAAATGAAAAATTTACCGGGCTTTTTGGAAACTATTGTTGAAATGATAATCGTCAGAAAAAGGAAAATTACAGAAGACCTGAAAAGAAAAAGCAGGTAATTCCCCAAATCAGTGAAGGTTGCAAAATCTATTTGACCAAAATATTTCCAAAAATCCGTAGTCAAAAGCGAATAACCGATTCCGGCAAATGGAATAAGGAGATTATGCCAATTACCATCAAGAATTTCTTTTAAAATAATGGGCGGACGGGAAGCAAACAGGCAGCAGGAAGAAACAGGAGCAGATCTTGCAATCAAAAAAACCGGTATATAAAAACATACCAGCCTTAATAGGGAAAACTTTAAATTCTTAAGACTTCTGGACTTTACTAACCAAAATATTTCTACCAGCAAAACCAGAAAAAAAATTGGGAACATTCTTGATGGGGAAAGAAGAAAAGTAAGAAGAAATAAAAAAGATGAAATAGCGATAAGAAAAACCGACTTTTTAGAAATCGCATAATAATAAACAATTAAGAATACATTTAATGCTGCTACCGCCAGATACTCCCCACCTTTAATTACCATTATCAAAGGACCTGCCGAGCCGGCGCTAATTGCGTAGAAAGTAGTAGTCAAAAAAGCTAACAGTTTATTTCTAAACAGAATCAATACCAATGGAAAAAGTGTCAAGGTAGCTATGCCTTTTAATATTACATTTACGATATGATATGCTTGGTAATTAGATCCGAAAAAATCTGATAATATCCCGATATAGTATATTTGGACAGTAGTGTGCAGGCCGCCGCTGCCCGTCCAAACATCCACAAGTCTTAAAAAGGGGTTAGGATAGAGATATTTATAACCTGTAAGCAGAGTCCAATCTTCTACAAATAATCTGTATTGAATGATGGGTTGTAAGAGAGTAAATTGGATAAAAAAAACTAAACCGATTAAGAGCAAAAATATCCACAATTTCATTTTCATATTCGCATTAAATTAAGCTGTTAAAAAAGTAGCCTGTTTCAATTTTAGACGGTGAAGAATATATTCTATTAAAAGCTGCATATTCTCAAATCCATGATGAATAGACTTTGAAAAATTGGGCGAGATTGCCTCTTTGTTGTATTTTTTGGAAACCGGCACTTCGGCAATTTTGAAACCGAAATGAACCGCTTGAATAATAAGTTGCGGGTCAAAAATATATCCGTTGCCGTTTTTTGAAAAAGGAATTGTTTTTAGTAATCTGGCAGTATAACCGCGGTATCCAGTATTAACTTCTGAAAGACGTAACCCTAAAATTAAATTAAAAAGTACTGCTATTAGTTTTAAAGAAATTGATTTATAGCCCGGCGTTTCATTAACTCCTTTTGATAAAAAGCGGGATCCTAAAATTAGGTCTCCTTTACCATTTCTTAAAGCATCAATAAATTTTGGCAGATCTTTTGGGTCATACTGATCATCCGGATGAAGCATAATTACATATTTTGCCCCGGCTTTTAATGCATTAGTATATAAAGTTTTTTGATTTGCTCCATACCCTAAATTTTTTTTATGGATGATTGGTTCTAAACCAAGACGCTCTATCTCTACAACAGTATTATCCTTAGATCCATCGTCTACTATAATTACTTCATCGACCAACCCATGAGGTATGCTTTTATACACTTTTTCAATTGTTTTCTCCGAATTATATGCAGGAATTACCACTATAACTTCAGAACCTTTATTTTTATGATGTATCATTTTACTTAATATATAACCGATTCAAAACACTTTCTTTAATATCAATCAGTTTTCTATCTTTAATTTTGAATGCATAAAAGTGATCCCGGGTAAAAAATAAAGTTCTTAAGCTGCTTTTTCCTTCCGTTACACATAAACCCTGATAATTAAATCCTTTTATTCCATTTTTATCTTGCACCAATTTCCTTAATTCTACCATGTTACTATCTTCGAAAATTACTCCAATGCAACCGTCAGCTATTCTGTTATTACGAAAATGCATAAAAAAAGGGAAGCTTGTCAAAAATCCTTCTGAATAAAATGACCCATTACCGCCAATATCCGAAGTATCAAAATAAACCAGAATAAAATCTCCCACCTTGTAGTCTTTCAAAACCCGTCTTGCCTCTTCTTGCATTATAATCTGTCCAGCCGCGCCACGGCCATCTTTATTTAGACCGGAAAACCTCTGGCGAATCTCATAACTGCTCATTCCAAAAATCAAGATAAGAATTAAAAATGGCAGAAAAGCTAATAGTTTTGTCCTGCTAAACTTAAGTTTATCGTAGACCGAAACTAAAAAGGCCGCAACCATCAGAGACGATCCGATTGAGGCAACCACCAGATAGTAGCTGGTAGCGTTAAACCCTGTTCCCAAAGGAGCAAACAACCATGTCAGAAAAGTAAAAATAAATAAAAAGGCTGAACCAATCCAGAGTGAGGCTAAAATTCTATCTCTATCCCATTTTAACCAGTTCAGAAATATCATAAAACCAACTACCAATATATATCCTCCAAAAATTACCGAATAAAGATTTGAAGGATCATAATTTGCCTTCACAATGGCAGGTACTTGCAAATGATGGAACGCGACAAAGAAAAATAAAATCTGAACTATAAAATTCAATAATGAAGTAAGGATAAAAAAAAGAAGCTTTTGTTTTAAAATTCTCGACCAGGATAGTAACAAAGTCAATACCCCACAGATAACTGTGGGACCCCCGGATAAGAAAAGTAGATAATGGTTAAATTTATCTGTTGTTAACAAACCGAAAATTTTGCCCCAAAAATCATTGGCTATGAAAGTATGACCAATACCGGAAATTGGTGCTAAAACATAAAACCAATTGCCTTTTAAAACAGCATCAAATACGCCAAAAAGGCCTTTCGCATCCCCCAAGACAGAGATAGGGGAATACAGAATTAAAATAACAAAGGGCCAGTAAAGAACTGCCAGTCTGATTAAAGACTTTTTCATTACAGCCCAATCAAAATGTTTCAGTATCAAAAATATTTCAACCAGTGGTGGAATTACTACAAGCGGGAAAATCCTAATCGGTGAAAAAGCCAGAGATAGAATAAAAAGAATAAATAAAAGAAAGTGATATTTTAATCCAACCAGCTTATTTACAATGATTAGATAATATATCAACAAAAATAGATTCATCCAAATGATGGCTAAATAATCGCTCCCCTTAACAACAAGCTCTAAGGGACCTACTGTTGAATGACTAATAGCAAATAGAATTACGGATAAAACTGCTAGTAACTTGTTTTTAAACAGTACTAGAATTAAAGGGTATAAACTTATGGTGGCAACAATCTTAAAAATTAAGTTAACAAAGTGAAATGAATAATAATTTAATCCAAAAAGGCTATCCAAAAAACCCATATAGTAAACTTGGTATGTGGTATATATTCCCCTTTCAGCCCAAACCGATGCAATTTGAGAAAGAGGATTCGTGCCAAGAGCCTTATAGGAAAAAAATAGAATCCAATCATCCGGCTTAAAACCCAAAGTCAGCGAATCGCTTAACAGATAATAGTTGGAGGTAACAACCGTAACTATTAAAAATGTAAGCAATACCGTATTTTGAACTAATTTAATAGTTTTATTCATTGAAATTATTATATAATAAAACCCAAGAGATGAAATCAAAGAATAAACTACGATGTCCACAGTGTCAAACAAATGCTACCATAACTCTACCTACACTCAACCAAAAATTCCATATTCTTTATTGTAACAACTGTTTTCTAGGATTCACCTATCCTGTACCTAAAAATATTGGAAAATATTACTCTGATATTTATTGGGAAAGTCCCGGCATAACCGGAATATTAAAAGAAATGTCATATCAATTATTCCAAGCCCGTAGAAAAAAATGGGTAAAAAAATACTTACGTGCAGGGAAAATTTTGGATGTAGGCTCTGGCGAAGGGATATTCGGTAGATCTTTACCCGATCAATTTGAGGTAATTAATTTAGACGTCCCGGGTGCTGAAATTAAAAACCCCGATGTCATTAAAAAGGATTTTATTAAATGGCAAACAAAACAAAAATTTGATGCCGTGGTTTTTTGGGAAAGTCTGGAGCATATTTCAAATTCTGCAGAATATATTAAAAAAGCAAGCTCGCTTCTAAATAAAAACGGTTTTGTTATGATTGAATTTCCTAGATATAACAGTTTAGAATCAAAAATATTTTCAAAATATTGGTTTCATCTGGACCCCCCTAGACATTTAACTCATCTTACGATAAGAGGACTTATTAAAGTACTTAAAAATAATAATCTTAAAATACTCTCTTGCCAAAGTGTCATAGCCCCTGAATACTCTTTAGGTGGTTTTGTAGCCAGTATTTTGGCAGTTTTAAAAATTAATACTTCAGCCTTATTTAAAAAAAATATTTCCCTGCTTTACTTAATGATTGCCTCACCAATATTTATGATTGTGTTTCTTTGGCAGATTTTTTTGTATTTGATTAATCAGTCCCCCATTGAATTAATTATTGCCAAAAATAAGAAAGAGAAAAATTATTAACATCTTGGCTTGCCAAATTTTTATTTTGGTGATAATGTTTACCAATAATGTCATATGAAAAAACGGACAAAGATTATTACGATTTTTTTAGCCTTTAATGCTTCCCAAACTCTGGAAAAATTTTATCGTGATTTTCCCAAAAATTTAGTTGATGAAATAATCTTAGTCGATGATGCCTCACATGACAATACTTTTAAACTGGCAAAAAAACTTGGAATCAAATCATATCGTAACTCGGTCAATTTGGGTTATGGCGGCAATATGAAAAGAGCCCTAAAATTAGCGCTTGAAGACGGAGCAGATATAATTATAGATATTCACCCGGACGGCGAATATAAGTCTTCAGCTATCCCCGGGGCTTTGAAAGAAATAGAAGCGGGTTCAGAATTTATTTTGGGCAACCGTTTCAGAACTTCAGATAATCCGTTAAAATCTGGCATGTATTTTTGGAAATGGGTTCCGATTAGAATTTTAAATCTTATCGATAAAATGATACTGCGTGTAAACTTAGATGATTTCCATCAGGGATTTCGGGTTTACACAAAAAAAATGCTTAAAAGGGTAAACTATTTAGTGAACTCGAATAATTATTTATTCAGTTTTGAATTGATTGCCCAAGCAGCTTATCATAAAATCAGGATAGCTCAAGTGCCGGTTGAGACTAGTTATACAGGCAAAAAAAGAGGGGCAAGTCTGAAAAACAGCATTAAATATTCCCTGGGTACATTTAAAGTGCTAGGGCTTTTTATTTTAGCCAGATTAGGATTTAAGACAGATCTTTTTCTATGAAAATATTAGTCACCGGCGGCAATGGTTTAGTTGGTTCTCATTTCATTGAGAATTATCCAGATGTCTTATCTCCCACCGTAAACGAATTAGATATTACCGATAAAAAATCAATAGAAATTTTTTTCAAATTGCATACCCCGGAAGTGATCATCCATTTTGCCGCTTTTACGGATGTAACAGCGGCGGAGGAGCAACGGAACAACAAAAATGCTCCCTGTTGGATCGTAAATGTAGAAGGAACCGCTAATCTGATTCGAGCAGTACATCCCGATACTTATTTTATTTCTATTTCTACAGATGTAGTTTTTTCCGGAAGAAAGGAAAATCCGGGACCATATTCAGAAGACGATTCACCGGAAGAAAACCCCGATTTTCTATCATGGTATGGCTGGACTAAAAAAGAAGCGGAAAAACTGGTCATGAATAATTTAAAAAATGCCTCAATTTTGCGAATTTCCAATCCCTCAAGAGCCAAATATGCCCCAAAAATGGATTATGTCCGCAAAATTCTTAAGCTTTACGATACGGGAAAACTTTATCCTATGTTTAACGATCAGTATTTAACACTCACTTATATTAATGAGGTTACGGAAACTTTGAAAGCTCTTTTGGCAAAAAGATCAACCGGAATTTTTCATACTTCCAGCGTTAATATTTTCACTCCCTATAAATTAGCAAATTATCTAATAGAAAAAGCAAGAGGCATTAAAAATGCTGTAAAACCAATTAGCATTGAAGGTTTTCTAAAAGATAGTCCTATTAGATACCCTCAATACGGCGGACTTAAAGTGGAAAAAACGCAAAAAATACTTAATTTAAAATTTTTAAAATGGGAGGAAACTGTTGAAATTCTGGCTAAACAATTGCGAGTTTTGGAATAGCCAGAATAAATTTTCCCCCCTTTTTGCGATACTCGGCTTGTTTTTTGATAATCTCGTCTGCAAAATTCCATGCCAAAAGCAGCGTATAATCCGGCATATCTTCCAACAACTTGGCCTCCGGATATATTGGAATATGCATCCCCGGGGTATATTTTCCCTGCTTGTACGGTATGGAGTCCACTATATAATCCAGCGTTTCCGGACCAATCCGGCAATAATTTAGTATGATATTTCCTTTGGCGGATGCCCCGTAACCCACAATCTTTTTATTTTTTAGTCGCAGACCCCAAAGAAGCTGTACTAATTCATGCCTTACCCTATCCACTTGTTTCCTAAATTTTAAATATGTCTGGGAACTTAAGATCTCTCGTTTTTTCTCAAGTTGCAATATTTTTTTAACTCTTCTGCTAACACTGCTGGGTTTTTTGCTAACAAATACTCTCACCGAACCACCATGGACAGGAACCCTTTGCACATCAATTAAAGTTAGGCCATGTTTTACAAGAAGTTTTTCAAAGGGATAAATTGAAAAGTATGATAGATGTTCCTGGTAAATGGTATCGAACTCAACCTTTTCAAGAAGATCTAGAAGATAGGGAAATTCACTTATAAATAATCCATCATCTGAAAGTAAAATTTTTATTCCTTCCAGGAAATTATCCAAATCATGTACATGAGCTACCACATTCGTAGCAGTAATAATTTTAGCTTCTTTATTTTTTTTACGTATTTCTTTAGCCAGTTCTTTAGTAAATAATGCGCAAATAGTTTGAACTCCGTCCTGATTAGCTTTTTTGGCCAAGTTCTCTGCAGGATCAACCCCCAATATCCTCATTTTTTGCGCTTTAAAGGAATTAAGAAGCGTGCCATCGTTTGAACCGATATCCAAAACCAGATCCCCCTCTTCAGTATTTAATTTTTTAATTGCTTGCCTTGCTAAAGCAGCAAAATGAGTAAGCATGGTCTCGGAAGTTGAAGGAATATAGACATAATTTTTAAACATAACTTTAGGGGATACTACATGGGCCAACTGTACCAATCCGCAGTTTTTGCAAAAACAAACATCCAGAGGATAGAATTTTTCTGCACGGTGACGGTGATGGGCTTTTAAAAATCCATTTGGTACAGGGGTAGGCCCGAGTTGAAGAAATAATAATAAATTTCTACTTTCACACACCCGGCAAACT
Organism: uncultured Gammaproteobacteria bacterium; assembly: GCA_964625535.1. Taxonomy (GTDB): domain Bacteria; phylum Patescibacteriota; class Microgenomatia; order Daviesbacterales; family UBA10151; genus UBA9644. The sequence goes on along the minus strand of CAZVEX010000001.1, from coordinate 71,540 downwards.
TCTAGCTTAATAACCTCTTTTTTATTCACTGGCATATTCTACTTTGAGATAATCGCTATTTCAATAGTTGAAACTAAAATCCTATAGCGATATAATTAATCATCATGCATACAGAAAATTTAAACAAATACCAACAGCTTGATGATGCAAGAACAATGCTTTTAAGTGACCGGCCTACAGAAGAGGTTGATGTAATGCTTTTTTACAATCATGCCCATAGAAATTATTCAGGACTTTATTCATTAGCTGGGGAATTGTTTCATGCAGGATTGGTCAGATTAGTTGCCATAACAAATAATGATGGCAGAAGATTTGGGGGAAGTATTCCTGGCGAGGCAAATCCGGGAATAAATGACTGCATGGACAACTTAATACAACAACACATTCCAAAAAATTGCATTATTCATGGAAAGGAAGCATTTCATACTCGACAAGAAAATGATGCCTTTTTAGAGTTATGTAAGGAATTAGGGTTAGTGACAGCTGTTAATTTAGGGCAACCCCAGAGATTAGTGAGATTTATGTTAGGAATGGTGGAAGTTATGAAGCAGAAAGGATATATGATGAGAGTATATAATGCAGCTCCTAGTTCTACCGCATGGCATGAGCCAGTTTATGGAAGCCAAAGCATTGAATTACTACCTCACTACCAGCATATAAAAGCCGAACGAGAAAGAGTTTTAAGCTACCAAGAAACTGCTGACCCTACAGACAAATTAGCAACTTTTGATCAATTATTTGCTTATTTGACGGCAAGAGATAGCGGTAGTTTACTTCTTGGACCAATTGGGCGAGAAAGATTTATTAGATAGAAGTTATTTAAGCTTTTCTGAAAGTATTCCTAAAGTATTAATATCATGCTGGATCAGCATCCAAAAACTGGAATTTGCTTCATATTTATCCCGCAGACTATCTAAAAATGGTTTAAACTTTTCAAATTCCTTGATTAAATTTTCTTTATCAACAGCCTTGTTTTGCTTGATTGTCTCTTCTGTCAAAATTCCCGCCTGATAGGCAAATCTTTCAGTTGATCTCTGCACTTCGGATAAAAGTTTTTTCTCTACAACATAATTTAGCTCGGAAAGCCTTGTCTTCAGTTGCGAATTATAAAATGCAATTTTCGAGGCACTGCTAAACTGCAGTTTTTCCCAACCCTTTTCCCATATCCTTTTAAAGGGATAATAAAACGATCCGGGAGTAATTTTGGTATCCGGCAGATTTAACTCCTCTGTTGCATAAGCGGTACCGCTCATAACAAGGGAAATAATAAGAGATAAGACTATTATTTTAAAAATCATATTTGACCTCTCACCCATTCTATCACTTTTGGCAATTCTTCCGTTAATTTCTTCTCCTGCTTCCAACCTAAAACTTTCCTTGCTTTTTTTGATAAAGGCACTCTTTTCTTTATGTCATATTTAAAACCGGTAACAAATTTTGCTTTGAAAGGTTTTTTTACCTGGCATTTTTCCCAAAGTAGTTTTGCCAGTTGAAGCATTGTCATTTCTTTTTCGGAACCAATATTGAAATCCTCGTTCTCCGCTTTTTTAGATTCCATGGCCAAGATAATTCCTCTTGCTATATCAGAAACATGAGTAAAACACCTGGTTTGTTTACCGTTTCCCAAAAGCTCAAGGGGGTATTGACCGGATAAAATCTTTTTTATTAAATCCGGAATAACATGCGCGTATCCAACTTCATCACCCGGAGCTTCATTGATACCGTAAGCATTAAAGGGCCTGATGATTGTATAGTTTAAGCCGAACTCGTCATGAAACGCCCGGCAATACCATTCTCCTGCCAGTTTGGAAAATCCGTAAGCCGAAACCGGGGGTGGGATTTCCCCTAAATCCTGCTCTCTGCTCGGAAATTTATCTGTTGATTCAAAAACCATAGAAGAAGAAAGGTAAACTATGCGCTTAATCTTTTTCAGAACCGCCGCCTCGAAAACAGAGGAATACATTTTATTATTTTCGGATAAAATTGTGGCCGGGTATTTATGAAAATATCCTATTCCTCCAATTTTGGCAGCCAGATGTATGCAATAATCCACCCCATCCATGGCGCGCGCTGCCGCCTTTTTATTAGTCAAATCCACTCTTAAAAACTCGCTACCTTTAGGGATTTTAGCTTCTAATTTGGATAAATCATCTGCCACTCTGACTTTATAACCTTTTTCAAACAATTGCCGAACTACCTCACTACCAATAAATCCCGCTCCACCTGTGACTAGCACTTTTGTTTTCACGCCGATACTCTTCTCCGTTCCAAGCGCTTGTTTTTTTCATAGGCTTTCATCTCTCCGTTGGGTTTGATTTCGCTCTTGCTCTTTTTTAAAACATCCTTAAAAGAAAAAAGGATCTTGCCGGTTGCAAAAAGATTCCAGATGTCGGCAATAATACAGTCGGCAGAGATAAACTTTGCAAGATATTCAAAAGTTATATTTTTAAACACATCGTGATTTACTCCAATAATTAAAACTTGAGCGCCTAACAGAGCATCCTCAATCGGCTGGGAATCAATAAAAGGATCATGGGTAGAAACTTGGGCACCCTCTGCCAGAAAATATCTTTGCAGTTTTGGGGATAGCGAATAGCGGGTATCATCTATGTTTTTCTTAAAAGCCAGTCCCAAAATGGCCACCTTTTTTTTAGTTAAATCCCCAACTTGTTCCTTTATTCTGGATAGTAGATACCCGGGAATATTCTCGTTTAATCTCCACGCCGCTGTCACCAATTCCATGTAAGGACTTTTATCTATCAAAAAGAAACCGTCTTTCACCAGACAGGGACCAGCTGTTAACCCCGGTGATTTTAACCCTGCCCTTTTATAATCACGATTGACTAAATTTAAAACCTCGTAAATATCGCATCCGTAACTTTCCGCAATCATCATAAATTCATTGCCTATAGCAAAATCTATGTAGCGGTACATATTGCAAAATAACTTGGCCAGTTCTGCAGATCTGGTGTTGGTAAATAAAATTTTGGGGGCAATCTTTTCAAAAATATTTGCCGCTTTTTTGGCGCTTGCCTCTTCCAAACTGCCAATAATTTGCGGTATTTGACCCAATTCTTCTACAGACTTGCCTTCTGCAATCCGCTCGGGACAATACGCTAAAAATAAGGTCTTACCCAAAATTAGTTTTGTTTGTTCTTCCAGTTGTCTGGCCAGCTGCGCTGTGGCGCCGGGAGAAACCGTACTTCGCAAAATAATAGTATGTCCGGATTTGATAACCGGCGCAATTCTTCTGATTAATGTTTCAATGTCGGAAAAATTGGGACTGTATGTATCGTCAATCGGCGTACCTAAAGTAAAAATAATGACCGCATTTTCGGCTACTATCCTATCAATATGTTCCTCCGAAAAAACTTGAAAATTTCCCCCCGCGTGTTTTTCTAGAAGCGGCTCTGCGCCCTCTTCCAAAAAGGGCATTATTTTATGTTGTAACAGATTTATTCTGTAAGGATCAACATCAATACCTGTAACAGCAAATCCTTTATCTGCCAAAACCAAAGCTAAAGGAAGTCCCACTCTTCCTACCCCAAAAATAGCAATTTTTTTATCATCCATAAAACTAAATGATCCTACTATAAAATTCTGTTAGAAATCAACAACTAAATCTAAACTAAATCTAATTAGCTAAATTTTTGTAGGCAAAACTTACACGATCAAGCGCTTCCTCAAAATCGTGAACTGCCGATAAAGCTGTTATTAATCTAAATCTCTTCGCTCTCTCGTAACCAACTATTATAATCTCATATATAATCTCATAGAATAAAATTTTCAAATATTGACAGAGGCAAGGCTATAAGATAAGCTAGACTCTGCCAAAATTGTTATGAAAAAGAAAAAATTGGTTAGCATTATTCTTACCTCCTATAACGAGGAAAAAAATATTGGCAGAACCATTAAAGATTGCAAGGCCTTAAAGAAATTTTTTCCCATAGAGATTATTGTAGTAGATGCCGCCTCCAAGGACAAAACCATCGAGATTGCCAAAAGAATGAAGGTAGATAGAATTTTGCGTTTTCCCTTTAAAAGAGGCAAAGGGGCTGATTTTTGGGCAGGGGGGCTTTTGGCAAGCGGTGATTATATTATCCAAATTGACACTGACCATCAATTCCAGCCCAACGAAATTCCCGTTTTTGTAGAGGCACTAGATAAAGGAGCGGATGTGGTAATCGGTACCAGATTTGGTGGAGGTAAAATTGAAAAAGGTTCTGTCAGTTTTCGAAACTACTTCGGTAACTGGGTGATGTCCGCTGCTACCTCTGTGGCCTGCGGCCGCAAGATTACCGATGTGATGGCCGGTTTCAAAGGATTTAAGAAAAATGCTTTCTTGGCCCTTGATTTAAAAGAAAGACATTTTGAATACGAAGCCGAAACTGTCACCAAAGCTTGCAGAATGGGCATGAATTTAGTCCAACTACCAATTACCTACACTAAAAGACTAGGAGGAACTTCAGGTATAAGAGCACTACAGGATGGAATTAATGTTTTAAAAGCTATCGGGAAAGTTTATTTTTCCAACTTGCCCGAATACTCATCTCTCCGTTAGCTTTTGTGCAAACTTTTTGCTAACTTCTTCTCTGGTTTTATTGGCAAAGTACCAGTCAATGGTTTTATGCAGTCCCTCTTGAAATTTAACTTTTGGCTCCCAACCCAAAAGTTTTTTGGCCAAGCTATTATCTGCCACCCTATTCATTGGTCCGGTGGGCATATTTTTCAGCAGTTTAATCTTGGCTTTATGCCCGGTGTACCTTAGAACTTCTTGAACCGCCTCCAACACCGTCACCCTTTCCATGGTCCCCAAATTGATGCCGCTACCATCATGAATTTTTTCGGCCGCCAAAATTGTTCCTTCGGCAATATCGGAAACATATGTCCAGTTTCTAACCTGTTTACCATTACCCCAAACCTCAAAAGGGTTCTGGCCGATAAAGGCCCGGGCAATAAAGGCAATCACCGCATGATCTTCCTTGCCTTTAGGACCATAGACAGTAAAGTAACGACACGAGGCAGCTCTTAAACCTCTTTCTTTGCAATATGCTCGAAGAACTCTTTCGCTGGTTAACTTTTCCCAACCGTACTCATTATCCGGATCAAACGGCGGACCCACCATATCCTCGGTTAAATAAAGCATCTTTTTGGGATCTTTCTGGATGTAATTAGGGTAAACGCAACCTGATGAGGCATAAACTATTTTCTCCGCTCCCGCATTTAGAGCTTCCCAAAATATTAAACCGGATAAAAAATTATTGGAAGCCGGACCCGATTGGTGAAGATCAACATATCCCCTTCCTCCATGATCCGCTGCCAAATGAAAAATTAAATCAATATTCTTGACGGCTTTTCTGGTCACCGATTGTTTTCTTAAATCGCCAAAAATAAATTCCACGGCTTTGGATCTAATGTGTTCGGCAATATTTTCTTGTTTACCGGCCGAGAGATCATCGACCACCCTAATGCTTTTTGGTTTTTTATGCAAAAGATGATCAATCAGGTGTGACCCGATAAAAGAAGCGCCCCCGGTAATTAAAATTCTCTTACCCTTTAAATTATAATCTTGCGGCATAAAGTAATTTTATAGCAAAGATGCCTACACTTTGTCAATCAACTTAAGGCTCCTCGCTACTGATTCATGCCATCTAAATTTTTTACTCCAGGCAATTGCCTGTTTGCTCATCCCCTGCAATTTTTCTTCATTGTCCAGTAGCTTTAAAATTTCCTCTGCCAAATTTGAAACAGAATTATGCTGACAGAGAATGCCAGTTTTTCCATCTACTACTGAATCTTTTAAACCCGCCACATTATAGGCAACAGTCGGAGTCCCCATTCTGGCTGCCTCAATCACCACCAGTCCCCATCCTTCCCGAATAGAAGGATTAATCAAAAGATGTGCCCTGGCCAACAACTCATATTTTCTCACCTCCGGAACAAATCCAAAAAACTTCACTCTTTTATCAATTCCCAATTTTTGACTCATCTTTTTTAAGAATTTTAAATATCGGGGATCTGATTTTCCCACTACCCAAAACTGAAAGTCTTCTTTCTTTAGCAGAGAAAAAACCTTCAATGCATCTTCTGTCCCTTTATCTTTACTTAAGCTTCCTAAATAAATTAAGGTTTTTTTATTTTCCTTGGCAGGAATCTTTATATGGGGAACTGTTATCCCATTATGAATCATTTTCACATTCTCTGCAGGAATCCCCCAGGACATTAAATCTTTCTTGGTAGATTCTGAAACCGTCATAAAGGGCATGCGGCTATAAAAAAACCTAAAAATCAAAGGCTCCAATAAGCTTCCGAAGATGGCAGGAATAAAGTACCAGGGTTTTGGCCAGGGATTAAGTTTCCATATTTCCTTTGTCACTTCATGAATAAAAGCTAATTTTTTAACCCGTACAAAAAAGGGTGTAAAAAAGGGTATACCATGAAATTGATCTATTACCAAATCAAATTTCCGGTGGGATGAAAAAAGATACCATTTTAATGCCTCAATCTGAACCCCCATTACTTGAGATCCGGCTCTTAAGATAGTCACTCCGTCTACATTTTCTTCCCGCCTTGCACCTTGGTAATGGGAGGTAAAAAGAGTGACATTATGTCCAGCTCTAACCCAACCTTTGGCATGTTCATGAGTGGAGCTTTCTGCTCCTCCCACATTGGGATGCCCCGGACCTCTCCATGAAAAGATTAAGATATTCAATTTTTCCTTATCCTCCAAATTTCTGCATTAGCATTTGAGTATATTTCTTCTATATTTAAGTCTCCCGGAGAAAAGGGTGTTTTTTCCACATAGTCTTCAAACCGCACAACATAAATATAATCGGCATTTAGACTTTTTAGGTTACTTCTCCCCTCTTCTCTTGTTTTAGCATTAAACACATCAAGATTATAAACTATTTCCTTTCCGGTTATCTTTTTCACATAATCTCTCTTATTGGCAAAAACAGCTGGCATCACTCTTGTATGCCAGGAGCATTGCAGGCAAACATTATTCATTACCACAATCTTTTTCCCATCCATTAACTTTAGACGTATTAAAGCATCCAATTCTCCCTGATTAACAGAATATTCTCTGGTATTTGGCAGGTATAATTTCATATACAATCCCCCCAAAAAAATTGTCCATAAGAAAAATAATGGAACTTTTAATCGCATCGGAGTAAAAATTAAGCCCAGAACTATTAGCGCAAAGGCTACAATAACTTTTCTTTGTTTTAAGAAAAACGTTGCTTCTTGAGTTAAATCTCTAAATTTAAAGCCTTCCTCCGGATACGGCCATTTAATTTTTGGCTCAAGCTCTATTTTCCCCCACTTTTTTACCACTTGCAGATAAGGAGAGCGGGCAACCCTTTGTGGTAAAGAGTTAATCTTACCGGAAATATTAATTTTTCCCTCCTCCAGTTGTATTTGTGCTTTGTCAAAATTAAGGAAAAGTTTGTTATCTCTTATGTCAACTGATTTAAGTTTAGTATCCACAATTAACCAACCATCCTCTGGATTGCCAGCAGAATCAATTATCGAAGGAATATTTATTTGTAAATTCAAATCTCTATTAGGGGAAAAATAATAAGGCTCCTCAAAATCGCCGTGGTAACTTCTGAAGTCGTTAACATAAGTTTTATTCGATTCATAGTCATAAGTTATGTTAATTCTGTAAACAGGCGACTGAAACCAAAAGGTTTTGATCTTTTTTCCTAACAAATCATCCGTTTGAATAATATGCGCAGGAGACAGCTTTGTAAACATACTTCTGTACCGGAGGCTGAAATCTTTCATTGTCAAAACCTTAATTTGCCCTTCATCCTGCTTTTTCTTGACAATATCAAGTTGCCTGCTAAAGTTGCCACCATAAACTTCCGGAGTAAAATCACCTTCCAACCCAATGGTAATTTGTCCAAACATATTTCCGTTTTGTTTTGTATATAAATCAACCAGTTTTTCAAAATAGTCATCAGATAGATTTCTGGTAAAATAATCTTGGGTGCTAAAAGTGCTCTCCCCTGCCTTACCGTAACCGTTTAAAGGATCTCTGGCTGCCCACTGAATAGTCACCAGATCCAGCTTATTTTCAACTGTCCTTGCGGGTATTCCGGCATGATATTTACTGGGATAAAACGGAGTTGACCAGTATTGTCCCCAAAGTTTGTAACCATCGGTGGCAAATTGATCTGCCACTGTTAAATTGGCCGATATATCATATTTTTTCTTCATATAATCAAGGGAGAAGCTATCAACCCACCACCCTCCGACTGACTTGGGGTAAAACCCAAAGATTTTTTTGAATTCTTCAAAGATTTTATCTATCAATTTTATCCTGTCCTCTTGGGTGTACCCCGAGAGAAAAACCGTATGCGCCCTATGCCAGGAATCTGTCTTGTTATACAAAACTCCTGATGCGCTAGCGAATTTCGGCGTGACTTCCAGAAAAACCCCAACCTCCTGCAAACTGTCAAACTCCAAAATATCAGCATGTGTATCGGGATTTATCAGAACATCGTATGTCAAAAGCCAGGTTGCCGGCAGATTTCTTATCTTAACTTGTTTATACTGCGCTAAAAGTGCGGCTTTTGGATCCCTAGTATAAGAAGAAATTCTGAAAGGATTAACAATGGTAACAAATTGGTTGTTGCTTAAATTACTTTCTTGAGCCAACGCAGTCTTTGAAAAAAGCAGAATTGAAAGAAAAATAACACTCAACAGGAGGAATTTCATCCGATATTTACCCTAAAATTTAACTCGGGATCAAATCTCCACTTTCTTTTGTTTTTATCGGAATAATATCCCAATATTTTCAGTCTATAAAAAATTGCCAGAGTATCCATAAGCATTGCTAAGACTGTTCTTAAAAATTTTTGGCTGGTAATAGTCGAGGTACCTCCAAAGCGAAGTTTTATATCAACGGGCGCTTCATATATTCTTTTATAGTTTAAAGCATTGGCAACAGCCAGCATTTCCACATCAAAAGCAAAGCGTTTGACCAAAAGTCGGGGAAGAACTTTTTCCAAAACTTCTCTTTTGAAAAATTTCATTCCCACTTGAGTATCTTTTACCTTTAATCCAAAAAGCAACCAGACCAGTATCTGATAACTAAATGAAAGAATTTTCCTCTGCCACGGATAATAAACTTTAGAAACAGGGTGTCTCTTGGAGCCAACTATTATGTCTGCATTATACCATTCAAATTGCTCCAATAGCAGCAGGATACCTCGTGGGTTAAGATCCATTCCCGCGTCAATGAACCCGATGATATCTCCTTTACTTTCGGCAATCCCAAAACGGATGGCATAACCTTTTCCCTTGTTATGATCATAACCTATAACTTTGACATTGTTGCATCTTTCGGCAAACTTTGAGGCTTCTTTAAAAGTCTTATCAGCTTTACCGTCAATCACACAAATAAGTTCGCTGGGGTAGCGTAGCTTATCCAGAACTTCTTTGATTCTTTGCAAATCTCTGGCAATAGTAATTTCTTGTTTATACGCCGGTACTATGACTGAAATCAACTTTATGTCCATTGTTAGAATAGATAGAGTATATAAGCAAAGCGACAAGTAGTAAAGCGGAGACTATAATTGAAATCAGTATAACCGTAAATAGACTCTGGTGATAAATCCAGATAAGTATAATTTGCAACAGGGCGCCAATAGCCGGGAAGATCACAACCTTAGTTTTACCCAAAGACAGATTGTAGTTTACTATTAGAAAAGATAGGGTAAAGCAGGTAATAAAAATGCCAAACCAGAATAAAAGATTGGCAGCTTCAAGAAAAAGCGATCCGTAAAGTAAACTAATCGCCATAACAGGAAATAACCAGTAAATTACCAAAATCATTGTTGCCACAGATAGAGTGGTTAAAAAGCTAAATATAAATACTCTTTTATAATTTTCTCCTTTGGCGCTGCGTTTTGAAACTAAAGGAAACATCACGGCTCCAATAGGACCGGTTGCGAAAAGAATTATTTTTCCCAAAGTTGAAAGCGAAGCATAAATCCCGGCATCATGAGAGGAAAAAAAATGCTTAACCAAAATCACATCGGACGAATAAACAGAAGTCATAGCAAAAGACTGAATTATAACCGGTATAGTAAACAAAGCCATAGCTTTTACATCAGGGGGATTATCAACCTTTTTTGTCTTAATCTTTAGATAAAAAATTGTTATATACCAACCTACTAGAGCCGCAACCAGGAAAGCAAATACGGCACCGCCTACCCGAAATCCAAAATAGATGAGTAGTACGCTAACAACAAGCTTGACCATATTTTCTGCCAAAATACTGATTATCATCTCTTTAAATTTTAGTAAACCTTGCAAGATTGATCTGTAAAACAAAGATTGAAAGGAAATCAAATAAGATACGGCGATGAGTATCAGATAAATTAATTTATTTATGTGCAAAAACGAGGCGATAAAGGGGGATGCTGCAAGGATGGCAAAAAATAGAATCAAAGAAGCTTTGATAGTACCAGACTTCAGCCAGCTTATTAAATTGGTAAGTTTTGCGTCATCCTTTGTCGAGGAAACATATTTGATAATTACCAGATTTATTGAAGCCGGAACAATACTCAAAAGCCCTATCAAAGATATAATGGCGGCAAGCTCGCCATAGTCCGATGGACCAAGTATTCTACCAATAATCAGATGATATAAATAATTTAAAAAATTAACCAAATTACTTCCGACAACCATAACCAAGCTTCCGGAAAATAATGGATGGTTAATTAATCTAAAAAATGTCTTCATGCTACCCAATACCCCCTTAAGAAAAGCGCTGTTTCCGCAATAAGCACCAAAGCGGAAAAGCTTAAAATAGCAATCTTTAACGCATTTGGTAGTTTATTTATGATCATTGCCAGAATCAAAAAAGAGGGAAAAAGGATGATAACATATCTGGGCACTGAAGAAAAACTACCTGTTATAGTAGGTAATAAAAATCCCAACATGGCATATGCAACATAAGACAATCTCACTTTTTTAAAATAGCCGTATAAGGGCAGTAAAAAGAAAATTATACCCACTAAAAGTTCCAGAACTATTGTCTGATAAATAGGGTTAGTGGGGTCAACAGTCAAAAGCATTTTTATATAACGAAAATATACTTGAGGCAGCAAAACCACCCCTGATTGATGTTGTTCGCCTACCTGACCTTGCAAATTGTAAAAGGCAAAAGGATTTCCTACGGAAAAATATTGATACGTCATATAAATTAAAAGGCCTATGGGAATCAGGAAAATCCAAAATGATTTTGAAAGTTTTACCTTTTGTTCCCAAGCTTCTATTAATAATGCCACCAGAAGCAATACACCAAATACTCTGGTGGCAGAGGCTACAGCTCCTAAAAGTGACGCGCTAAGAAAACGACCTTTTCTTGCTAAATAAAATGAACTAACAGATAACAATAGAAATAAAGATTCGCTGTAAACTGCGCCGAAATAAAAAGAAGTTGGGAATAAAAGAACAGTTGCGAGAGTAAAAAGGGCGATTTTTTTTGAATAGTCTATTTTAATTAAATTCCAAAGAATTATTAAAGCCAGCAGGAAAGATAAATTAGAAATAATTAAACCCGCGGTTGTCGAATTAACAAGAAACGAGAGTAAATCCGGTGAAAAAGGTTTGGCCAGAAAAGACATCATCCCCGGATAAACGGGAAAAAACGCCTGCTCCTTTTCTTTATAACCAAATATGGCAATTGATAAGTAATGCTCACCATCAAAATTTGCCCAGGAAAAAAGCTCGGGGGCTAGGTGGTAATTAATCGGCCCACCTCCTAAAAATCTATCTTTGTATTGAAGGGGGATAAAACTTATGGAGAAAATCAATACCACCACCAATGCTATTCTCCATACCAAAAATATTAATATAATATGTAGGGTTTCAGGATTTAATTTTTTCATAGACCAATTTTGTTTCTTCAACTGTTTTCTCCCAGGAAAATTTTGCAGCTTGATCTAACCCAAGCTTTGATAACTTTTTTTGCAAAGATGGATTTTGCAGAGTTTCTGCAACAAGACTAATAAACTGCGTTTTGTTTTCGGGGTCAAAATACAAGGCGGCATTACCGCCAACTTCGGGAAGAGCACCCCTGTTGGAAGATAAAACCGGAGTGCCGCAGGCAAACGCCTGCAATATGGGCAACCCAAATCCTTCATAAAATGAAGGCTGAACATAAACTGTTGCCAGATTATAAAATGCCACCAGATCTGCTGTTGCTAATCTTCCCGGCCTTAAAACTTTACTCTCCAGATTGTTATCTTTAATCATTCCTAATGCTTTTTTCAAACTGATAAGTTCCGGGTGATCAATCCCTTTCAGATTTTTTAAAAATACCCCTCCAACCAAAACAAGCTTTAAATCGGCAAGATCCGATGATTTAACTAAATCCTTGAAGCAATCTATCAAAAACGGCAAATTTTTAACAAAGTTGGCATCGCCCACATATAGTAAAAACTTATCAGGTAAATTGTACTTTCTTTTTATGAATAACAGCTTCGACTCGTTCAACTCTTTGAAACTTGGATCAGAGGCCAAGGGAATAACCGCAATTTTACCTTCATCTATTTTTAAGTATTTGGCAATATCGGCCTTGGACACTAAAGAGTCGGTGATTATTTTCTTGCTGCGGCCCAGTGCCAATCTTTGCAGGATGAAATTGATTTTTCCCCGCAGTCCTACCGGGTATTGGTCTTTAAAAATCAGCGGGATCACATCATGCACTGTCACCACAGCGGGAAAAGAAGTTTGAAGGGGTAAGGTATGGAAATAAAAATCAAACCAGGGAAAATGAATACCATCGACTTGCTTTTTGATATCGGCAAGGTTAGTAAATTCTACAATTTCCAAATCCCTTTCTCTCTTTAAACCCTCAAGTAAATTCCCTGTATAATAACCAATGCCTCTTTCTTTATGAGTAGATTTCAAAGGAGTAATATTAAATGCTATTTTCATTTTGTATGACTGATGCGATATTTAATAAATGACACAGGAAATCGTAACGATGAAAACAAGGCAAAAATAAATCCGGGAAAGCCGTCCATAAAACCCAGATGGCGAAAATAAGCTTTGACGAACCAAAAAAATGGCTTAAAGAAAAGAAAACTAAAAAATGCAAAAAAATTATTTTTAAGACCCGAGGCTTGAAGTTGCAAAGCCAATAAATCAGTATACCTGTTAAATCCCTCAAGATAGTTTGCAAACGTCTTGTCTCGCAGATGCAATAAATCAGCCGTCAAGTACCCTACTTTTCCTTCCACTACTGCCTGCTCGTGGACATCTTTGGCCGGCAATCGACCCTTACCCTTTTTATAAAGTCTCAATGTATAATCCGGATATTGACCTCCCTTTTTAAGAAATCTTCCCAGAAAAAAATTCCTCCTCGGGATCCAAAATCCATTAAAATCAGTTTTTTGCCCGGTAGCCTCCTTGATTTCTTTTTTTAACTCTTCGGTCACTATTTCATCTGCGTCAAGCTGCAATATCCAGTCGCCCCTTGCTTCATCTATGGCTTTGTTTTTGTTGATATGAAATACCTGTGGATTATCTGTTTCAACAATCCTGGCTCCAAAATCTCTGGCAACTTCATAAGTCCGATCGGTTGATCCCCCATCCACCACCACTATTTCCCAAGCTAAATCTTTGACAGATTCCAAACACTGCCTCAAGTTGTCTTCCTCATTGTAAACAGCTAGCACCACGGAAACTTTAGTCATAAGTTTACTTGCTTACCAGATAGAATGCCACCGTTTCATTAGGATAATAGATTGTCTCTTTGATAGCAAACTGCAATTTATATTTTAACCCATCGTATTGACTGGGGGTAAGAACATATAACACCTCAAGCTTTGGCATGCTTTCAACGCTATCCCATCCGCCAAAAAAATATTTATTAAAAGAAAAAACATTATTATAACTTCTACTTATTTCCGTCTTATTATAAGTTACAGTACGCAAATAATCCGGTAACGGCGTTTGTAAATAATAAAGGAAAAAAATGTATGGCTGATAGCGCGCGTCGGTCATGTAGATATGATTATACTGGGGATTTGCCTGAATAAACTCCACAATTTGTTTCATGCCATATTGCCATTCAATTGCAAAACGTTTACTATAATTTCCAAAATAATAAATGAGAAAATTGGCAAAAAGAACGGTTAATACGACCAAACTGCCAAATATGACTATTCTTTTATATTTTAGGTTTGAGATGGAGCGAACAATATAATAAAAACCCACTGCAGAAATTATCTGCCAACTCCCCATCATAAACATCGCTCGCCCGGCATGAGGAGCTTCTGCTGTCAAGCTTCCCGGTAAAGGAGCAAGGAGCGCCCATAAAGCTAAAGTCTTAAGTTCTTTTGACCTTTTTCGAAAGATATAGATTGCACCCGCAACAAGAAAAGCAGCGTCAAGGTAGTAAAATTCGCCTGTTGCTTGAGCCGATAAACGGGGGTTTTTATCCCCGTGAATAAATAAAAAATTTGGAGAAAAATGCCTGATATATTGCGCTGCCACTAGATTTATTTTGCCCATGGTTTGAGCGGCTCTATCTATTCCTAAAGCATGGGGGTTTAAGAATAAAAAAAATGAGAGAAGAATTATTAAACATACTGAAAAAAGTAGCTGCCTGAGTAATTTTAAAAGTTCTTTTCTGTAGATTATTGCTAGAAAAAATACAAAAACCGGGATAAACATTTTGGAGGCGCTATAAGAAAAAAAGCTTAAGATAAAAAATATCACAGCTAAGATGAGAAGTTTTTTACCTTTAAGGGTCAAGATAAACAGCAATAAACCCAGCATGAAGAAAAATAAAGCAAAATTGGCTTCATGATTGAAATGGGAAAAATGAATATTATAAGGGGAAATACTTAAGAAAAATGCAGAGGTAAGACCAAGCCAATTGTTATTAAATAACGCTTTAACCAGAAAAAATAGAAGTATTACATTTAGTATTCCAAAAATAGCTGCCGGTAATCTCGTGCTAAATTCGCTAAGACCAAGCACTTTTACAGAAAGCGAGGTGAAGTAAATATCCACCGGGTTTTTATACTCACCGAAAGATTTAAAAACTACAGGAAAACTCTTGCCGTATTCGTCCTGACCAAAGCGGGCAATAATCCAGGCATTGTATCCCACTGCCGCCTCATCCCAGGAAAGTGAGGGAGGCACACTGTCTAATTTATAGATTCTCGCTCCGAGAGCTAAAATTACAATTATTAAAAGCAAAAGCTTAACTTTATTATTCATCGACAAATATCAAAGCCTTGTTTTGTTTTTCTTTTAATATCTCAGTGTCTTTTTTAAACTCGAATTTGCCAAATTTGGCCACAGTTGAAAATCCCCATTGATCAACACTGTTTCTGACCGCCTCTTCCTGAAATTTGTCAGGATCGTATTTCAAATAGAACAAGGCAAAAATATACGGCTGGGCATATTTGTCGGAGATAATAATTTGATCGTATTTGGCCAACTGCTCTTTATTATCTGTAAAAAATTTTTTATAGCCGTATTGCCACTCCATCGCGGATTGACCGGGATAGACATAAATAAAATTAGCAAAATAATTAATAAAAAAGATTAGAAAAATTGCCATCAGCGGGATGGAGAGTTTTTTTATTTTAATCATCCCCAGAGCAGAAATCATGGCAATGAACGGGACAGCGGAAACTGCCCTTAGGCCGTGTGGTGATTCTTTAGTCAATGCAGCAGGAATGATAGAAATTAAAAAAAGCGCCAGACTAAACAGTCCGTATTTTGATTTGAATTTAATTATGTAAATCAGGCCCAGCGGTAAAAGTAAAAAATCATAAGGAAAGATTTGACCAAAATCTTTTTGCTGACTTCTTAAATTTTTATCTCCCGATATTAGAAAATCGGGACTAAAATGCGAGAGGTAATTTTTAAGAAAATCCGCGCTTTCGCCGCTTACGGTTTGCAACCTGGAAATGCCGGCATCATAAACATATAATCTATAAATTGGCCAAATACTTAACCCCAAGATAAAAAGCGAAAGCATTACTACAAAGACAGATTTTCGCAAAATCATCAGATTATCTTTTTCCATTATCAATAAAATTAAAATGGTTAGAGGAATAATGATCCTGAAACTGTTATAGCTATAAGCGCTTAAAATAAAAGCGAGAATTGAGAAAAGAATAAAGGTGCTCTTTTTGGCAATAAACAAAAACAGATGGATCCCAAGTAGATAAAACATTAATCCGGCAGTTGCCTCATAACCGGTTCTGGAAAAAATAAAAAACCAGGGGGACACAGTCACAAAAAAACTGCTCCATAAAGCAGATGTGTTATTGAATAATCTCTTTGTCAAAAGGTAAGTTAAAATAACTACTCCCAAGGAAAATAAGACTGCCGGAAGCCTCACAGAAAACTCATTTAAGCCAAACAGTTTAACAAGGGGTACGGTGGAGTAAATATAAACCGGCAATTTAAATTCTCCGAAGGCTCGAAAATGAATTGGCAAAAAATCCCCCCACTCATCTTTTAGAGTTTGGGCAATGGAGTATGCATTATAACCAATGGAAGCTTCGTCCCAATAAACCGAAGGTGGAATTTCGCCTATTTTGTAAAACCGAGTAAATAAAAAGAGAAGTATTATTAAAATAAATACAATTCTTGTCAATTTGCTCATTTATTGTCTACTATCAAAAATGCAGGGCTGCCGTCCAGGAAATTGACAGTCAAAAGAGATCTGCCGCCGTAAGGAAAATCGCCTGGTTTACCAATTAACAGTATTTTTTTATCTTTATACTTTTCCAAAATATCTTTTTGCTGCGTTCCTTTATCCCCCAAATCCGGAAAGTAGAATTTGTCAAAATTTAAGACTCTCACCCAGTCATATGTCTCAAACCTGACTAAATTGAGATCATTTTGATACTTATCAGGATCATATTGAGAATAAAATAAGGTAAACATGTGCGGTTCGCCGTAATGGCGGGTAAAAACTATCAAGTCATACTCATCCTTGTGCTCTTTGATATATTCAACAACCTGTTTATACCCATACTGCCAATCTCTTGAGTATTTATCAGGGTAGATATTGTAATACTGATTTAAATAAAACCTAAGACTGACAATAATCACTACCGCCAAAAAAATTGCAGAAAATACCTTGATTTTAACTCCGTATTTCTTCAACCAATTCCACCCTATTAAAAATCCGAAGGCTGAAACCAATTGATAAAAAGGAGCGGCAATCAAAGTTCTTAAGGCATGCGGGATGCTGTCCCCTGTTGCGGAAACCGGCACAAAGGCCAACAAAACCCAGGAAAAAAGCAGACCTTTAAATTTATGTTTAAACTTAAACAGGCCCCACAAACCAATCAATAAAAATGGCGCCTGGAATAAATACAACTCTCCCATATTTTGCACATGATGTTGCTTGTGAGGGGCGCCTGATAAAAATAAAAACTGGGGAGTAAAATGAGCCAGATAGTTTCGCGCAAAATAAAAACTAATATATGTAACTTTATTATGTATAAGTCTTGGCAATGGTTTGGGTAAGGTCGATCGGCCTCTATTCTCATTAATTCTCGGGATCAAACCGGGATCATCGGTGATACTGACCAATTTATATCTGGCACTTCTCTCTCCGGAAAAAAAATAAGGAGTAAGCGGAGTTAATAAAGCTACAAAAATAATGAGTGAAGGTACGATAAATTTCTTAAACTTAATTAATTTTTTCCAATAGATAAAAAGTATGGCCACTAAAAACATCGGAGTAAAAATCCGGGCAGAATTGTAAGTAAATACAGAAAGAGCAAACGGTATCATAGATACAACTAACCATCGAGCATCTTTAAATCCTTTTACTAAAAACCACATCCCCACAGAAATAAATAATGTGGCCAAGGATGATTCAAAAGATGCTCTTGTCAGTTGGATATGCCAGAGGGAAATAGCCAGCAGAAAAGAAGATATTAACCCGGCTAAGTGGCTTCTGAATATTATTCTTCCCAAAAAAAACATCACCAAGACTGTCAGAGTGCCATAAACTACCGGCGTAATCCGCACTCCCAACTCATTTAATCCAAAAATGGCAATCCCGGGGACGGCTAAATAGACCTGTCCGGGCAATTTATATTCTCCGTAAGATTTAAAATGAACCGGCAGAAATTTTCCCCATTCGTCTTTACCAGTCTTTAAGATGGAATAGGCATTATATCCGATTGAAACTTCATCCCAATTTAGAGAAGGTGGTATTTCCGTTACTTTATAAAACCTTAGGACAAAGGCCAGGAGTGTTATTAATGCAAGCGTGAAGATAACTTTGCTCATCAATTTTATGTTAACATAACCTAAAGCCCAATGGCATAATATGCCGGAGTGCGATTATAAAAGTAAAAAGTTTTGATAATCTTTTCTTGATCCTAGAATAATTAACCAATACCTGTTTGCTTTCATCTAATAGAGATCCAGCGCCAAATGAAGGGAAAATGTATCGATGAAAGAGAAGTGGGCGGACCAAATGGACACTCCGCGCCTTCGCATCTTATCTCAAACTCATTATAAATAAATCTGGTATTCAAATATGCGCCCGTAATTATTATTCCTATAATGATGATTTTACAAATTTGTTTTAACCATCCTTTTTTATAGATAGAATAAAATACCGACGGCAGTACTAAAGAAGCGAAAACTATCCTAAAATTGGTGGGAGAAATATTAGGTCTAAAAGCGTTAACAACCAAATGGCGGCTTCCCAGCAGTAAACCGGCAGCTAAAACTGTGGTGGCAAAATTTGCTTTCTCTACTAAAATCTTCAAACCCAAAGCCCCCAAAATAGCAAGCAAAGGAAACATGGGAAATCTATACCAGGGCAAAAGATCCCCTTCTCCCCCGGTCAAAAGCACAATCACTAACCAAAAAACAAATGCAAAGCTGACAATCCACTCTCGCCTGTTTCTGTTAACAAACAGAAAATAAAAAGCCGACAGCAAACTGAATATGTACCAACCATCCACAAATTGTAAAGTATATATGTCATAAGAAGGGCTGGTAAAGAAAAATCCCAGGGCGCTAAATCCCACCGGTCTAAAGGATTGAATATTGAAAATTTTCCAGAAGATTTCCGCGTCGTAATATATGCCGTAGCCAAAATAAGCGCCAACAAACAAAAGAGTTATCAAAACAAGATATATACAAGCTTTATAGTATTTTTTTATAAAAGCAAAATACGCCGCCAAAGGCAGCAGCAAAAATCCGGTCGGTTTGGATAAACCCGCCAGACCTATTAACAAAGGTAGTGGCAGCAGTAAAACCAATCTTGGTTTAACATCAAATTTGATTAACAGATAAACTATCGTGATGAGGATCAGGGCAATCAAATTTTCCGGTAAAGCCATTCTGGAGGCAAACACCGCAATGGGAGTGGTTCCATATACAATCATGGATAAAATCCCTGTCCAATAACCTGCAACTAGGCGAGCTACCAAAAAAATCATCACTGTGGTCAAAACTGCCATAAAAATCGAAGGGATCCTGATGTACGCCGAATGGATAATGCTACCTCTATCGGCATGATTTAAATGAGCTACCCATCCTACCAGCAAAGAGAAAAGCGGCGGTTCGTCTAACCAGGGTTTGTATAGTTTCACATAAGCATCCGGCGGGCCTCCCTGAAAATTCACCTTCCCTTTAAAAACTTCAGCCCTTTGAGGATAATCTAAAGTTGACCAGGATACGGGAGTGCCTGTTTCTACAAGATAAAGGCCAGACCAGGCATATAACATTTCTTCCAAATGCCCCAGTGGGGGAGTTTTATCAAAGTTATGCGTCCTTAAGATAAAAGTAAATATTAAAATCAACAGGAAAACAAAAGTCTTAAAGTAATTTATCTTAATTTTTTTCATCCGAATATTTATTTGTAACTAAAGCATAATCCGTTCCTGCAATTTTTTCCACCATTATTCTTGAGGGATCCAAAGAAGCTAGGCCTGCGGAGTCAACCAGGATTATTATGCCATTTTTAGCTAAAGCGGCATTTTTCCATCTTTCCAATTGATTGGGAAAATATGCTTGTTCGAAAAAAGAGAAGGCAAGGGGGTTTTGTAAAGGCAAATCATTCTGAATAAACGGTTGTAAATTATTCTCATCTGAAAGCTGCTTTAATGACTCAAAAGCTTTATGCACAGGCGCAGCAAATTCCTGTTTTACCCGTTGGGGATAATGATACCAATAATCATTTAAGAAATCTCCATAATTTAATATAATCAGAAAAATTACAAGCAATATCGAAAAAGTTTTAAGGAGCATATTTTTGAAAGCCAGAATATATTCAAAACCTATTGTGGCCACTACCACAAAAAGCGGCACCAAGCTCAATAACCTACTTCCCCTATGAATAGTTGATCCTAAACCGAAAAATAAAGGAACTAAGAAAAAGGATACTAAAACAAAACTTAAAAATAGATCTCTCTTTTGAATAATTCTTATGATTCCTAATACGAATAGCGGCAGAGATGCTAATAAAAATACTCCATGCTTGCCGGTTGAATGATACGGCGTCACATCACCGGTTATGAATAAGAATGATGGATCAAAAGAAGAAATATAAGGCAGGAAAACATCTTGATACGAGGAAAGATTATACGGCCTGAAAAGTCCCAAGATCACCCCGGGATATTGGCTTCTGGCCAAAAGTAACAAGATAAAAAAAGGTAAAAGGGCTACTATAAATATTAACAACTTCTTTAAAACCAACTTTGTTTTCTGTTTACGGCTACTAAAGTATAAAAACAATAGTGTAGCAAGCACTAGGGTAGGAGTAATTAATCTTAAGCCAAGATATGAAAAAAGAGCCAAACCCAAACTGGCAGCTGAAAATATGAGGTATTTTCTTTTTTGGCTGATATGGTATTTATAAAGCATTAAAAGCCAAAGGCAGATAAAGGGAACCGGCGCAATGTTTTCCAAAGCCAAATGAGATTGAATCATAATGATGGGGGTGGTTGCGAAAATAAGTAAACCCGCCAAGGCTAACTTAAATCCCTTTATTTGATTTATTAATAAAAAAAGGGTTAATGCAGATAGAAGCGCAAAAAAGACACTAATTGAGCGCAATACAAAGTAAGACGATCCAAATATTTTAAAAGCTACGGCTGTAGCATAAACAGTTACCGGCTGTTTCCAGTCAAAGGAATCCGGGACTGACGAAAAAAGCGGCAGGACGCTACCTCTGGCATCTTTGCCTGTTTGGGCAATCAAGACGCTGTTTAGGCCGATGTTTGCCTCGTCTCCATTGATCCCGGGCGGGACATCTGTCAATTTAAAAGTAAATAAAAACCAAAAAGAAGTAATGATAAAAAAAGCAACAGTAAGTTTTTTAGACATTTATTTTTCGTGGAAAGTTTCTAAATATTAAATAGAAAGCGCTGGATGCAAATACAGTTTGTATAATGCTTCTTGAAAAATTATAATCTACATTTACATTTAACAAGAACCAGATATCAGAAGTATTCGCTAGAACGGGGAAAAGGGGAGCAAACAATCCAACGGTTAGGGAGGGATCAAAAAGGAAAAGCGAACCAAACCAACTTAGACCAATTAATAAAATAGGTAATAAATTTTTAAATCTTTCAAGGCTTAAATCCAAAATCAAAAATGGGCTCACCCAGATTAACCATTGTGGATGATAGTGAGTAAAAATAAAAAATAGCAGTAGGGGGATTAAGTAAATCTTCCAAAAAGATACTTTATCCAGGCTCTTTTTCCAGATCAACAAATAAAAAAGCACTAAGGATGCGGGAAATAAAAGGATAGATTCACCGCCTGATACGGGGATTCCGGCGTAAAGACTTTTTGAGCTTTGATTGGCAAAAAGAGCAGTTTGGCGAAAACCGGGGGATTGTATATAGGGTAAAATTGACAATGCATAAGGCAGTAGCGCCAAAACGGCGAGCTTGAATTTCTCCCAATAAGTTTTGCCCAGTATGACAAGAGGAATAAGAAGAAATACGGGATAAAGCTTAAAAGCAACTCCGAACCCTAAGACAAAAGCAGCCCATTTGAGCCTATTTTTTGCCACCAGATAAAAAGAAAATACGGTAAAAAATGCGGGGATAATATCAAACTGACCCATCATGTAAGTAGCATAAAGACTGACCGGATTAAACATCCACAATCCCAAGGTCAATACCTTCTTTTTTTCTTCAACCAGTCGGAATAACAGCAACCCTAAAAATAAATCAAAAATCAGATAGGGGAGTTTCAGTAACCATATCCCCCAGATTGATAAAAAATTAAATAAACCAAAAAACCAATAAATTAACGGTGGATAATTGAGGGTAGCCACATTAGAGGAGTAATCATATAAATTTAAGATGTTCCCCTCCCCCACTAGCTTACCGCCCAAATGAAAGGCCAAAAGATCAGGATGGAATGTGGAAAAAGCTAATAAAACTCTTAAAAATATCCCCACCAAAATAATAATTAAAATTTTGTTCATAAGGTTTTAACCGCACTTTTGATATTTTTCTCAAAGATTTCTTTGCTAAAATGACCTGCTTTTTTGACAGCTTCCCTTGACATTTTATTCAATAAAATTTTCTCTCTCATTAGCTGTAAAGTTTTGCTTTCTAAATCCAAAGGGTCATCCCACAAAAAACCATTTACGCCATTATCAACAATCTCAATTAAACCTCCTTTGCCAATAACCACCGGTACGCAACCTCCTGCCATGGCCTCGGCAACGGAGATCCCAAAATGCTCCATTTTGGTAGCTTCCTCTTCGCCATACCCCGCCGCGTGCCAGTATATGGATGAGAAACCATAAAGCTTAACTAGCTGATCAAACGATAGATTTGGATAAAAGTTCACCGGTAAATCCTTTGCCATATTTTTTAAGCTTTTTAAATAATCCTGATCTCCTTCTTTGGCAGATCCGGCCAAGTGTAAACTCCAACCAAGGCTTTTGAGATTTTGCTTAAGTCTGTCAAAAGCTTTTATCATCAGTTCATGTTTTTTATCTTTTAAATATCCGAAGAAGCGACCAACTGACAGTATATATTTTTTCTTCTTGAGCGGTTTGATTGCTTCCGTGTCAACCGGCGGGTAAATCACTTTGGAAAACAGAGGCCAGCGAGCGACAGAATGATCTTTAGTAAACCTAGAATTATAAATTATTAAATCCCATTTTTTTAATTTTATTTTCCCCCAGAGACTTTTGACAGGCTGTCCCTCAATTGGTGACTGAATGTGAAGAATATTCTTCCTGGCTGTGGGATAAAATATACTGCCGTCTGTCAAGTAAAATAAAAAATCATATTTTCTAAGAAAGAAGAATCTGGAAAAAAAATTGTAACCTTCCCCCATAGGAGAACCAACCATTTTTACTTTTTCCAAATTTAAATTAAATCTTTGGGAAAGATTTGATTTTAAATAATCTGACCCTATTTTGATTAAATGTTTATCTAATAGCAAATCAACATCCTGGTCAGAAGATAAAACTTCGGCAATGGTGGCAATGTATCTTTCTCCTCCCCCAAAGGTATCTAAGTAAGGTGAATAAATGGCAATTTTCATTTGTAGTTAAATCTATTTTCAATCAGCTCTCTGTCTGTATCATCGTAAATACTATCCGGAGTTTTTGGCTGCTGCAGTTGCCATACTCTGACATAAGTTATAAACAGACTAAATGTCTGCAAAATAGAATCCATCACTCCAATAGTGCCGTTAAAAAAACCTTTTCTTTTAATTCCTTGATTGAAAAGTTCTGTTATTAGAATTCTCAAAAATCTTAACGCGTTCATAGGGGGATGGTGCGCTTCCAGGCGAAGCCTGGCATCAATTTTTGACCACTCCAAACTTTTTAAAACTATTTGATCAACATCGCGGTGGGTTAAATGAAGAAGAAAGTTTTTGGAATAGCCCAACTCACCATTAAATTTCGGGTACTCATGTATCTTGCCCACCCAAACTTCAAAACTTTTTTTTCGCAGTAATCTGATCACCCAATCTTTTTTATAAGGACCAAAGTTTACCTCTTTTCCAAAAATAATATTTTTTCTGGAAATGGCAAATGCTCCAAAATCGGAAAAAGTTATTTTGGCCTCTATCTCTTTCCTCAAATCATCCAATACCCTCTCGTCGGCATCTAAATACAATACCCACTCCCCTTTTGCCTGCTCCATGCCTTTGTTTCGCAGTTTGGCAAAGTCTTCTTCGTTAAATTTAAATATCTTATCCGTATACTCTTTGACAATCTCTAAAGTTTTATCTTGCGATCCATTATCCAAAACTATAATTTCATCCGCCCATTTGACCGACTCCAGACAGGCCGTAATTCTTTTTTCCTCATTTTTGGCAATAATCACCACGCTTAACATATTAGGTTTTAAATTTTTTAAAAAAAGTTTTAAATAGATTTCCCCGCGCCTCTGATTTGTTAAACCAATAGTTTAACTCCTCTCCTGCTTGTTTTTTGATTAGTTCCAACTCCTCCAGCTTAAGTTCTTGTTCCTTAAACTTATCCATTTCCCATACTTTTAAATAAACTGCCAGAAAAGAAAAGGCTTGTAGCAGAGAAAGGGCCAAACCGTGCAATCCGTCTTCATACCCTCTATTGGCAAAAAACCTGCTTAAAAATTCTCGCAGCGGCTTACTGATTAAATCTTGCCAGCTAAATTTATAGCCTTCTTTTTTTAACTCCATTGATTGAATCTTGGTGTATCTGTCCATCCGCTGCAGGAATTGCGAGACACTCTCGTAATGATGGTGGACAATTGCCCACTTTTCATCTTCCGGAAGATCCAACCCCGCACCTCTCGCTTCGGGCGGCCGGTGAATTTTATTAGTCCAGGCAACCTTCCCCTTTCTAAAAAACCTGATATTGTAATCCGGCCACCACATTGAGGCCTTCATCCATTTTCCGAAGATGGTATTTTTTCTCGGCAACCTGACATAATCTATTCTCTTCATCTTCCGGGAGATTTCCACTAATCTCACGGCTAAACTTTGCGGCACCTCCTCGTCCGGATCAACAACTAATATCCAGTCGGATATAGCCTTGGAAATGGCAAAATTCCTAGCGAGCTCCACATACTCTTCTTTCTTATGATAAGCTATTTTCGCTCCAAACTTTTTGGCTACTTTAACCGTTTGATCACTGGAGTGCATATCGCAAACTATTATTTCATCTGCCCATTTTACAGATTCTATAGCTCTTTTGATATTTGCTTCCTCGTTGAAGGTATTTATTACGGCTGAAATTTTTTGAACCATAGTGTAAATCTTATCAACTAACGCTGGTGAAGTAAAATAGCGTTTTTTTTCTGATCGGGGCCGGAGCCTATATATAGAGCTGAACCCTCAAGGCTTTGTAAAAACACTTCAGCTTGTGCCTCCGGCATATACCCGATATATACATTTTCAAACTTTTTGAACATAAAACCCCTCAGTTTACTCCTTTTTTGATTTTGTGAAATGATAAGGGCCGGATCGAGTGTGGCATAAACAGGATAGGCAAATTCAATATTATCAATGCTGTCGGAAAGGATTATAAAATCATACTTTTCTTTATTTTCCAAAGCTACCTCTGCTGCTTTTTTGGCAGAGTAAGACCAAAATCGACTGTATTCGTTGGGAGCGAGAAAAAATAATTTTTGGACAAAAAATGCAAATTGAATTAAAAAAATAATAAATAATCCTGCAACAAACATCTTCTTTTTTTTATTTATTAAAGAATGCAACCCTAGAGCGGAAATAATCAACAAAGGAGGCAGCATAAAAGAACTTCGCAGCGCATGAGGCACATCTATTATTGCTGTTGGCACAGGGGCAATCATTAACCAAAAAAGAAAAAATAAAAGTATTTTTCTGTTTTTTTGCCAGAGAGTTAAAATACCAAAGAATATTAAGATCATCTCTGCCAAATAAATTTCTCCCATAGTGGCCATATTGTGGCGCGGGTTTCTGTCTCCATGTAAAACCAAAAAATCCAAGGAAAAATTCTGCAGATAATTTTCTATCAGAATTTTTGCATATTCCACCGGCTTATTGTGGAAATACGGCGCCAAATTATCCGGTAAGCCGGTAATAGTTCTTTCAAAATTAATCTTTTGGATGATTTGTTCTTTTAATTTTTCTTGAGAAAAAATATTGATCTCGGAAAATCTATCTTCAGAACCTCCAATGAAAGTTTGACTGAGGGCTAAAATGCCTAACAGGAAAAAGATAGCTACCCCGACAAGAAAATACTTTTTATGCCCGCCGCCTTGATACCAAAGAAGCAGTGGCAGAAATAAAGCTAAGCTGATTTTATATGTGGGATAAGTGTGGAAAGTTAATCCAAAACTCAAAAACGAAAGCGCATAAAATATACCTTTTTCTTTGGCTCCAATAAAAAAATATAAGCCCGCCAGGGCCAGAAATAGGGCGAAATGAGCTTCAAATCCTCCCCGCGACAGCGATATATCCCAAGGTGAAACGGCAGTAATAAATGCAGCTGCAAGACCCACTTTTGGCGAAAAAAATCTTTTACCCAGCAGATAAAGTAAAAATATAATGCCCATTCCGGACAAAATTGACAACATTCTCACCCCTAAAGCATTAGGCCCAAACAAAGCCACAAACGGGATAGAACCGTAGACATATCCGGCCGGTCTACCTGCTCCCATAGAAAATGTCAGTGGAAATAAATTACCTAACTGATCTTTTCCGGTATGCAAAATGGAATTTGCATCCAGAGCGATTGTCAATTCATCCCCATAAAGAGAGGGGGGATTATTATTAGTATCTACAATTCGCAACATAAACCCCAAAACAAGAATTAATATTAAAACCAATTTATACTTCATACTCTTTGGTTAACTTTAAAGATAATTATCTCCGTATTTTCAAACATAATTTCCAAATTATTTTCTTGAACGCTTAACGGTTTATCCAATTCATCTTTAACAACATATAAATATTTTATACCTTCTTCTGCCAGAAATTTTTTATTGTAGGAAAAATCCGTTTGCGCAAAAAACTCTTCTACCTTCGCCAGTTTTTTATCGGTGGGGTATCCGGTAATTAAAGCCTGCTCCTCCGAAGTAAAATAGGTATTTCTCGCCGTGAGCGCCGAAACATAGGCCGTAGAATACCAGGCATTTATTGGCCTGGGTTCACTCTTGTATCGATCTTTTAAATATTTATTAAAGGGCACAGTTAAAACAATGTCATTTTGTTCACTGTTTGCTTTTAAAAAACTCAATGCTTGAATCTGCCGATTACTGATGATAGCCAGGGGCTTTCTGCCAGGCCCGTAAAACTCATTCAAATTTCCTATCACTGTCGGCACCGAAAATAAAACTATCATTAACAAAATAATAATCCTTATCAGCTTTTTCTTAAAACGCATAAGCAATTGATAAGTTGATACTGCAGCGTAAAATCCCATGATCAGCAGAGAATACTGGATAAATTGAATGTTGTTATAAATAATCCCCTTTTGCACAAAGATAATAACCATCAAAAATCCCGTTAACATCGACACAAAAAGCATTGCGTCAATAGGACTTTTGATAAACTTTTTGGTTAATAAATCTTTTATCAATCCGTAAAATCCCAATATTCTCATTCCCAAATTGCCCACTAAAAAAATTAAAAAGGCTGTTACTTCAAGCTGAAACACTCTCAAATAGGCATGCCATGTCCCTTTGGAAAGATAGTGCTGCCGGCGAAGTTCCAGATCCATCCAACCCAGTTTATCCACCACCATGGTTCTGATAAACCACCAGGGCAAAAACATTAAAAATGAGGCTGCCTCTTTGGAGGTCATCATTTTAAAAGTTATAAAATTGGAAAACCCCAGAACCACGGCAAGCAAAGTTGTGTGCCATTTCCTATTAAAGATTAAATCCACTAATGCTGCAGCTGCTACTCCTGTCAACATGACAAATCCACCGGAAACCTTAAAGCCGGACAGTAAACTTCCCAAAATAAAAGCGATAATTAACCAAAATATCTTCCTTTGACTAAAATACAACAACAGACAAAGCAGTATTGCCACCAGAAAAATATGGGCAATGGCATGAGGTGGGTTACCCAGTAAAGTGTTTTCTTGAGAGGCCCAAAAAACCGTTTCCCCCCCGAATAAATTTTTATTCCTGAAAAAAGTTACCACATAACCGAAGCTTCCGGTAAAATATGTAAAAAATACTGCCAAATATCCCACTGAGTAATTAGCTTGCCATCTTTTGACAAATGAGAAAACACAGAGACCAAAAAGGAAAGAGAAAATTATTGGAAAAAATCTAAAATACAGGTCGAGCGGCGAAAAAAACGGGAAAATCCGATAGAAATCGCCCATCAAAACATCAACCAGATAATGATAATTATAAAGCTTCTCCCCGGAAAAAATAGGGTTTTGGGGAGGAAAATTTTTTCTAATCTCCTCCATTAAACTGACATGCCATATGCCGTCGTGGCCTTGAGAACTCCAAAAAAGCAATCCTTCGGAATAGCGAAGTCCGCTTGGGAAATTGATAAACCCCTGGACTAAAATTCCCAATATAATCAGCCAAAACAAAACCTTTCTCCGGATAAAGATCTTCCATGGCGCGATAACTTCTTTTTTGTATTTAATCAGATTATAAAAACCGGCTACTAAAACAAGCGGCAAAAGAAGCCACCTTAAATTAACGAGCCCCAAAAAAAGGGCTATTCCCAGAAATACGACCAACCCCAAAGAAAAAGCCAAAGCGATAATCTCCTGATCCTCAAGATCTTTTCTTTTGAAAGCTAATACGGCGTAACCGATGTTATAGAAAATAAACCACGAAATGACCAGGAAAAGTAAACCAAGAAACAAGGTCTGTATTATCAACATCACTATTTTACCTCATATATTAATATTTCCTGATTTTCAAAAATTAAATTCAGACTTAATTTTGTATCATCTAAAGTCACATTAAATATTTTTGGAAGATAAACATATTTTATATTGTTGTCCCCTAAGAAGTTATTGGCAAGAGCTGGAAATCTGGTAAAAAAATCTTTTGCGGCTACTAATCTTTTTTTATACTCTGTCAAAAGAATTTGGTTCTGCGGTTCATCTTCGACAAAAACAGCCTTTGTGGACAGGGCGGATACGTAAGAAGTACTGTCATAAGCAACAATTGGCCATGGTTCGGCTATTTTATTTTTCAATTTTGCGTCATAGGGGAATGTCAACACCACCCCGTCCGGTTGGTCTGCAAGATAATCCAATGCTTGTAACTCTGAATTTGTTATTAAAGCATGAGGCTGATAGCTTAAATATCCGTTGGCAGTAGCCCAAGAATTTATCGGTGTGACTACCAGAAAAATAGCAATAATAATAAATGCAAATATCCTATTCATTTGAATAATTCTAACAAATACGACTCCTCCTACCACGGCTGATATATATAGAAAGTAATAAAGAAATTGAATTGTATTCCAAGGGTTGCCTGCTTGAATAAATAAAATCGGAATAACAAGCGAAAGCGTTGCGAAAACAAAAATAAATAAATAATTTTTGTCTTTTACTATTTTATTAATTCTCGTTAAACTAAATAAGGCAACTACTCTTGTTCCTAAATTACCTAATATAAAGAGTGATAAACTGATTGCTTCTGATGCTAAAAATTTAAACCAATTGCCGCTTTCCCATCCTGCCATCCTAGCCAGAGTAATCCTGGCCCACCCCACCCTGTCAGGGGAGTCAATCATGGAGTGAATAAACCAAAAAGGAGAAAAAATTATCAACTGCTCGCCAATATTAAAAGTTAAAAACAATAGTATTGCGGATAAAGAAGCGCTAAAGAAAAACACATACACATATTGTAGGTTTCTTTTCAAAATACCCACTGTAGCAAGACTTAGTAAAATTAAAATTGCCGCATAAGCCTTAAAAGCAATTAGACTTCCCGCAAGGACGGTTATCACAATTACAGATAACTTATTTTTCAGGTTTGGCAAAATCCCAAATATGGCGATGACAATGAGAAGCGAAATGGCAAACGGAGGGTTTAAGTTAAAAGAAATTGATTGATTCGCCCAAAAAGCAGATTCACCTCCCAAGTGCCTAAACTTAATAAACTCCACAACCCACCCAAAGCTTCCGGCAAAATATGTAAGATACAGAGAAAATAAAACTGCCAGTTTACCTTGCAAATTGTTTTGGATTTTGAACACGGATTTAACAAGATAGTATGTACCGGTCCCTAAAAGCAGTGAAAAGATTACCGGGTAAAATCTGAATAACAGATCTAAAACGGAAATGCGAGTTACAAAGCTGGTGACGGCCACCAGTAAATCATAAAAGTAATGATAATTTTTTAAAATTTCCCCGGCAAAAATGGGATTTTCCGGCGGCGTAGATTTAATGAGCTGATTTATTAAACTAACATGCCATAAACCGTCATGTGTATTCGGCCCCCAAAGCCCTAAGCCATAGGGAAAATTAAGACCGTTTTTGAAAACAGGTAACTGTTGGAATACTGTACCGGATCCAATCAAACAAACCAAAATAATACTAAATTTATCCTTAAATTTTAAAGCAATATTGGAAAAAAATTGTTTTCTGATCTTGATAAACAATGCAAGATTTATAAATAAGTAAATGAAAATTCCCTGTCTAAATTTAATAAGAGAAAGAAGATAAAAAAGTAGGGTTGCCAGGACAAACCCCAAAACTAGCGAAAGAAAAATTCTTTGCCAAAAAGGTGACTCTTCGGGAGCCACCTTCTTGATCATCAAAAATCCCGGGACCAGAGTTCCAATGACTAAAAATGCCAGGAATGCAAAAATTTTGAAAACAGCACTTGGCAAAGACATCCTAAATGGGCCTGCTGCTAAATCAATCCTATCTTTTTGCTGATCCAATTGGTGCTTTGTCACCTCAAGTATGGCTCCGTCAATGGAGGATATTTTTCCATCTATGCTAATATCTCTTGGCAAAAATTCTATTTTCTTTACATTGCCTGCCTCGTTTTTGTAACCGATGATAAAATTCTCACCCTGCTTTGTAGCTTTAAAATCGGAGACTTTACCCTCATCTATCAACCATTTATGCCCGAAGCTCACCTCGTCCAAAACTCTGGTGGCGGAGGTGGCAAAATTAACACTACTGCAACGGCCTTGAAAACATAACTCCTCTTCCCCGTCAATGTATTGCCTGATATCCCTAAAGACAGAACCGTCCTGATTGAGAAACCAGCCGGCCCGATAATATGGATTCATAAACCAAACCGCTTTTTTAAAAGATCCCAGCGGGTCATCGGCCACTATAATCTGGGCCGGAGACAGAGCGGGAAAATTTTGTTTGTACCAAACAGCAAAATCTTTCATGGTGACAACAGAAAGTTGTCCTTTCTTTCTTTTTTCCAACAAAACTTGCATTTGATTTTGGTATTCTGCTTGATATTTTTCCCAGGAGTAGGAATTTTCAAGACCTATTACCAGATGCGCAAATTGATTAAGTGGTTGTTTTGTATAAAGATCGATAAGGGATGAAAAATATTTTGTATCCAGATTATGATAATCAAGATAATCATTTGCCTGGACGCTAAAAGTACTCTCCATAACTCCACTTCCATAAGAGTTAATAGGATCTCTCGGGGCCCACTGCAACATTACCACCGGCAGCTTGTTTGCAATAGTCTGGGCAGGGTACAGGGCATTTTTTCTGGAAGGATAATAAGGAGTAGAAAAATATTGTCCCCAGATCTGATAATTATCTGTTGAGTATTGGTCGGACACAATTAAAGAGGCGCTGATACCATATTTTTTTTGCATATAATCCAGGGAGTAAGCGTCAATCCACCAAGCTCCCACTGACGTGGGAAAGAATCCAAATATGCTTTTAAATCTTTCAAAGGCTGAATCTATTAGTTTTTCCCTCTCTCCTCTTACATAACCTGTCAAAAAAGCGCTACCGGCATCATGCCAATTTTCGGATTTGCGATAGTTTACCCCGGCCGCATTAGTTAGCGTAGGAGTCACTTCCAAAAATAAACCTTGCTCAAAATTTTGATCATCTTTAAGCGCCTCTACGATTGTTAGTTTAGATAAAGCATCAAAACGCAGCAGAAAAGTTGCCGGAAGATTATTCTTTTGCAAAATTTCTATCTGGCCCAGTACAGCCTTTTCCGCAGTTTGCCCCTCTTGCCAAAAATCATCTCCTCTGACAGGATTGACTATGGATATAAATGAAGGTCCTTGGGCATAAGTCGGGTGAGGAAGAAAAAACAGAAGAAAAAAAATTATGTAGAATAATTTAAACATTTTGTTTTCTCAATTTAAGGTAAAATAAAATTTTAGGTTCTATTATAAAAACGGTCAGGGCGTATACGATAAGCGCGCCCATCGCCATCAAAACGACTTGTAATAGCGAGGTTGAGACAACGCTTCTTATCAGAAAGACTACTCCTCCCGTTGTCACCGTTGCAACTGCAGGCTTACCAATAATCTCCAAATAATTTATCTCTATATATCTTAAGGCTAGAATCATTGCAATAATCGAACTCGCTCCTACCAAGCTAAAGCCAAAAGCTGCGCCACTTACCCCATAAATCAGCGCCAAAGCAGGTACAAAAAGCCAAGTTAAAACGGTCCACATCATCATTAATCTAAAAGTGACTGATATTTTTCCAATTGCATTGAAAGCGTTAGTTATGGGAGTAGTTATCGCTGCCAAAGCGGAGGTGACCGAAAGAAAAGTCAAAGCCAAAAGCGCCGGACTCCATTTACTGTACTTTGGAATTATTTCTACCAGCGTTGGAGCAACTAGTATCAAAAAAGCCAAGGACGGAAAGACCAAAAGACAAATGAAAAAGATTGATTTTGACAAAGCTAGGGATAGCTCTTTTTTGTCATCCTGCAACCGGGAAAAAGCGGGAAAAGTTACTTTGATCACCTGGTCCATAAAAAAACGCAAGGGTGAAAAAGCCCATTTTTGAGCCCATCCCAAAAGACCTATCCCCGAGGATCCTAAAATCCCTCCTAAAAAAAGAGTCATTCCGTCGTCCTTAATCATGGCAAGAAAAGTGTTTACTTGATAAGGAATCCCAAACTTGAGCAAAGATTTAAGTGAAGGGGGAGAAAATGCAAACCCGGGAATCCACGGCGAAACTGCATATGTTGAAAGCAATCCCACAACCCCCCGCAGTATTACTGCCACAGTAAAACTAGTCACCCCGAAACCTCGCCAAGCAAGATATACCGCAGTAGCATTAAATACTAAAACTTCCAGAATCTGGGGAATAACATATTTATTAAACTCCAGTTTTCTCTCCAATAAAACAGTCGGTATAGTCTTCAGTGATGAAAGAAGAAGCGAAAAAGCAAGAGCCCAAAGAAGATAGATTGCGCTATCGTCAAAATGATAAAAATTTTTTAAGTAAGGAGTAGATATAAAAACTATGGCGATAAGAAAAAACACCAGTGTTTGTTGAGTAGTAAAAATAGTTCGTAGTTCAATATCCTGCAATTTATCTTTTTTTTGAATTAAGCTGGCCGCAAAACCTATGTCGCCAAAATATGCCAAAAAACTAATAACTGCGGAAACCAAGAAAAAAGTTCCATATTGCGCAGGATTTAAAAAAAACGTTAAAAGCGCGGTCGCTATTAAAGATACTATTTGCATCAAAAAAGTTCTAACTGTTAAAATGGCTGCTCCGCTGACTGTTCTTCGCTTAACCATTTCAATATTGATTTCCTCGGTAGGATCCATATCAATTAATTCCCTTTCTGTAATATAAAATCCATTTTCGAACTGCCGGAAATTGGATCAAAAACAGTAGAACTGTCACTCCTAATCCAAAAATTGTGACAAAATTAGCAATAGTGCGAACCGGCGTATCATACAATCTCCCCTCTATTTGATGATTGCCTTTCCCTAAGATAATTGTCATTTGACCCAAAGTATTATCTTTATACTCTATGGGCGCCCCTTTTCCATCAATCGTTATCTTCCAGTCGGGAAAATAGTATTGGGAAAGACGGATGATCGAGTGTGAAGTTACCTCCGCTTTAAATTTAAACCAGTTGGTGCCTTCCTGAAAATTCATTATTTTTGTTTCTCCTGTTAAAATTTGATACCTTTCTTTGGCGAGTTCTGCGGGCGGCTCTTTGGCAAAAATGGGCAAATAATCAAAAATAGATCTTTTAATTTGCCTGTCCCAGTGTTCGCCTGATAAAAGCTCCTGATCCGTCACATTAATAAATTTTTCCGGTCTAAAATAGAAAAAATTTACAAGGAAAACCGCCACAATCATAGAAATAATAATTTTTTTGCTTTTTAATAGGGCAGCGCTTCCCGCTATAAAGGAAATAAAGAAAATAATCAGGAGTAAAAATCTCCAGGGAAACTGCAAAAATTTTAAGGGTTCAACCATCTTCCATATAAATTCAGATCTGGGATTAATCATGAAACCGGCAAAAGAAATAACAAGTGATGAAAAAATAATGATCAAACTCAAATTTTTTTGAGACGCCCAAAATCGTTTAGCCACATAGAGAGCCAGAATCCAACCCAGAAGATGAACCCAGCCGATCTGAAAGGAAAGTCCGTCTTTTTCCCCTCCGGGCACTTCTCTGACGGAGGAACCAAAACCCCATGACCGCTCCAGCAATTTCCTAAATCCTTTAAAATGTTCCGTATAGGAAAAGTAACCGTATGTGGTGGTGTCAACATGGACCAAATTTTTTTCCAAAACCATCGGCAAAAGGTAAAAAGAAGAAACAACAGCTGCCAAAAAAATAGCCAGGCCGCTGTAGAGAATAAATTTTTTAACTCTTTTGTGGAAATATAAAACCAAAATCCAAATTAAAATTACCGGCAGAAAAAGTATGGTTGATAAATTATGCGAGGTGAAAAGTGCTGCCATAAAAAGTGCTGCTATGACCAGATTGGCAATACTTAACTTTTCCTGCAATCTGACCAAACCCCATAATATAGCTGGAAAAAACATTAAAGCCCACAGCTCCCCCATGGCTCCCCTAACATATAAATTTACTGCATGATATGGGGCGAAACTATAAAATATCGCCGATAGAGCGCCTCCCATCTTTCCCCAAAATTTTCTGGCCAAAAGAAACATAAATACGTAGGAGGCGACAAAAGATACGGCAAACATTGTCTTGACGGAAAAAATCAGGTTGCCAGTTAGCAAATAAAAAATTTCACCAAAATAATATGGAAGAGGGCCGTAGTAGTTAAAAATAGGATAGCCGTACAAACCGCCTAAATCAGGTACCCAGCGGCAGGGCAGTTGTCCGTCTTTGACGCATTTATCCATCTCGTAAAGTCTAATGACCTGAACATCGTCATGATGGGAAAAAAAGGGAGCCCAAAAAAGCGGCCAAAGTAAAGCTAGAGTCAGCATTAAACCAATAACAAATTCTTTGTGTGATTTAGCGAGATTTAGCATAAGTTATAAGAAGCAATAAAATGGTTGCAAAACTCACCAGGTTTCCTATTATTCTAACAGGAGTATCTTTTAATGCCAAATCTATTTGGTATTCCCCCTTAGGAAGCTTAAAAGTA
Organism: uncultured Gammaproteobacteria bacterium; assembly: GCA_964625535.1. Lineage (GTDB taxonomy): Bacteria > Patescibacteriota > Microgenomatia > Daviesbacterales > UBA10151 > UBA9644. The sequence goes on along the minus strand of CAZVEX010000001.1, from coordinate 36,028 downwards.
ATCAGTCCCTGTAAAGAAGGTTCTGATAAATTTACCCGCTCATTGTTGGCTTTAACTTCCCAGCCGGGAAAATAAGTAATTGGCACTTCTATTTGCGCTTCGGATAAAACCTTAATCTCTCCTTTGGCTGCGGCGGTCTTTTTTTCAAAGCTTAAAACTTCAATTTCTCCGGTATTGGCCCTGGGAGTTGGGAAATACTCTACCCTGTCAAACTTCACCCAGACGGGGAAATAATCTTTGGTCAAATCCACTCCCCTGTGCATGCTTTCTTTATTTAAAAATTTATCAAAAAAGGCATCCTCCACATAATTTCTTGGCTTAAAATAGTTAAAATTAATCAGAATTGTTGCGGCAAGCGCCACAAAAAAAATAATATTAGACTTCCATTTTAAATGCTCTATCGCTACCCCTCCCAATAAAGAAACAGTAAAAACTGAAATTGCCAAAAATCTCCAGGGAAATTGAATAAAAGCCATTAAAGGGATAGCTTCCCACACGAAAGCGGATCTGTTGTGCTGTAAAAAAATAGACAAAAAGAAACTGAAAAATAAAAACGAAGTAAGAAGCAGAAATTTTTTATCGCTTCGTTTGATAAATCCTACAACCAGAGCAAGTAAAACTAGCGCCCAATGGGCTAGACCGACCTGAAACGACATATCGTCTTTTGGTCCCCACAGCGATGCTCCGTACCCCCAGACAGGAGAGAAAAACTGATAAAATGCCACAAAATGGGCCCTAAAATCAAAATAACCCACCAGCAAATATTTTGTTTGGATCAACTCTCTTTCCAAAACTGCCGGAAGAAGAAAGGTTGCCGACAACCCCAAACCTAAAGCAAACGAGAAGAAAAAAGGTAGTACTACTTTTAAGTTTTTTTGTTTGATCCACAAATATAGCCACCAAAGAAATAAAAATGGCAAAAAGATTAGGGTTGTCACATTATGCGTCAGGAACAACCCCCCCAGGGACAGAGAAAGAAAGGAAATCCTCGCCCAAGTTACTTTTTGAGATAACAGCAAAGAGGCATAAAAAATCAGCGGAAAAAAGATAAAAGCAAAAGCCTCGGACAGGGCGCCCCTGACATAAAGATCAACTGCTCTGTAGGGAGCCCAAATGTAGAAAGCAACTGCCAAAAATGAAGATTTTTGACTAAAAAGCTTGCGGCAAAAAATGTACATTGTCAGGGCAGATAAAAAGCTTGATAAAATAAAAAGGATTTTTGCTACCCAAATATAGTTAAACCCTAAAAGTTTTATCAATGCCCCGAGGTAATAGGGCAGGGAGGCATAAAAATTAAAAAGCGGCTCGCCAAAACGAAGATCAGCTGCCCATCGAACGGGAAAGTGGCCATCGGACAGGGCGGTACTCATCTGTTGCAACCTGGCTATAAAAATATGATCCTGCGTATAAAAAAATTGGGGGTTAAAGAAAGGAAAAAGCGAGGGAAAAGTTATTAAAGCTAAGATCAAAAGAGTTTTTTTCATCTTACCTGGTATAAAACAGTGGCATCAGACCCAACCTTAGGATATTCTCTAACTAATTCTACTCCTCCTATATTTTCAAGATTGCTTTTGTTACCCACAAAATAAGTCTTATGGTTCTGCGCTGCTTCTCTAAGCTCTGCTGATATGGTGGCAGTTGAGGAAACAACCGCAATACCGGTTTTATCAAGATAAATATAAAGCCCGTCGGGCAAAGTCCCGAAAAATCCTTCGGTCCCCACCACCACAGAGCCTTTGGCTTTTTGTTCGATTAGAAACCGGGCAATTTCCTTGAAACCGTAGCCCGCTGTCCACTGTTCAAAATAACCTTGCCTTTCCTCCCGGGGTAGCGACTCTGGTGGAGGATTAGTCAACAATTCGTAATCAAATTTAAGTGGCATGAGCATCACAAGAATAACCAGTATCAGCGTTAGAATTCCATTTGAAATTTTTCCGATCCCATATCCTCCTAAAATTAAAAATAGGGGTATGGAAGAGAGTAAGTATCTGGCTGTAAAAGTCCTCAAAAATGCCATGTTCAAAAGTAAAGGTATCAGCCCCCAAAGAAGGATTACCCACCCTAATTTATTTTTTGTCTTAACCATAAACCATATACCATAAACCATAAACCCAATCACCGGCCAGGTTAACAGTTTGGGGAACCAGTCGGCAATATCCCGCAAATGAGGTATAAAAGGGTCCAGGGGTCTGCCGATAAGTTCAAGGGGCGAGAAAACATAATCTGCATTTCTTGAAGATAAAAGGTGGAAATTTGGACCCAATCTTAAGGCATTGTACGCAGCCAAAGCAATTAGTATTGCCACTGCCCAAAATAAAAATAATTTCAAAAGAGTAAACCTATCTTTTTTTACTCTTTTGAAAGCAAGTATGGTGGTAGGTAAAAGCAGCAGATTTAAAACAGCCGGAGTTTTGGTAAGCCAGGCTCCTCCCAGAATAAATCCTAAAATAAAAGCCAAATCAAGCCTAACTTTTTTAGCAAGAAGTATGGCAAAAAATAAGGCCCAGACAGTTAAAGCCGACAGCATGGAATCAACCAAGGCCATCCGGTCAAAAAAAACCGTATAAGGAACTATTGCATAAAGTAAAGCTGCCCAAAAGGCAGCCTTTGAGTTAAAAGCTTTCCAAGTCAATGCAAATACTCCCAATAAAGTTGCAAAGCCGCTCGTCAGAGATAAAAATCTTCCCGCAAACAAGGGGTCTTCAAAGATTTTAAATAGGGGAATCATGCTCCACATAAATAGGGGAGTCTTACCGTCGGATAAAGGCAAGAATCGCAATGTTGGCTCGGATCTCATCACCTGGGCCCAGCGGATATAGATCGCTTCATCGGCAAAAACCGGCTGCAAAGTCAAATTAGGTAGCCTTAAGATAAGGTAGAGGGCGGCTAAAAAAGCAAGGACTATAATTTCTTTTCGGTGTTTGAGCAAAAAATCCACCTTACCATTATATCAATACTTACCTCTGATATCATTCCATCTGATTCGGAGCATATCGTAGATCGCTGCCAGGGCATCTTTGACAACCTGGACCCTTTCAGTATCCACATAATTCCATTCCACCTCTACTTCGGCAATTCTAAATCCGTATTTTTTAGCCAAATATAAAAGCTCCACATCAAAACCCGCATTAACTGCCCCTCCTCTAAAATGCACCACTCCCCACTCCCCTTTTATTTTGGGAATAATTTTAGCAATTGATTTTTGATTAAATGCTTTAAAGCCGCATTGGGTATCGGCAAAAGGAAGACCTAAGATCGCTCCTCTCAAAAGTCCAAAAGCCCAAGCTGCTAATTTTCTAACTATTGGCGCCCCTCTCCTCCCATGTCTTGAAGCAATGACAATATCATAACCTTGCTCAAATTTGGGAACAAATTTTTCCAGTTGATTTATTGGAGTGGCCTGATCCATATCTGTAAATAACACAATCTCTCCCCTACTTTGCAGCATCCCGGTCATCACTGCCATGGCTTTTCCGCCATGTTTATTTTCAATCAATCTAAATTTTTTACTTCGATTAGAATGAGCTTGCTCATTTTTTAAAATTACTTTTCTAACAATCTCTTTAGTCTGATCCTGGGACCCGTCGTCAACAATCACCACTTCATAATCCAATTTTTTCTGTTCCAGATATTTTTCCACTTCATCTAAAACTCCTTTTTGCAAGTTTCTTTCTTCGTTGTAGGCCGGTATGACAACTGATAATTTCATTGACGGTTTTCCTCCGGATTATGCGCCAGTTTAAAAACTCTTAATCCTTCTACTTGCCACTCCTCTTCAATTTTTGTCCAGCCAAAAGCCGCAATCTCGTGCTTGGGACTGTAAATTGGATCGCACACTTCATCTTCGCAAACTACAAAAAGCTGCATAGTTTTCTCAAAAGGTAATTTTTTGGACTCATATCCATAAACTTCCAAATAAAACTGATAGGCCGAATCATAGTTATTTTTGGCAAGAAGGGCAAAGTTAAACGGTTTGTCATTTGATTCCCCGATAATAAATTTGGCCAGATTTTGGGTCCTTTGAAGTTGGTTTTGGGGAGGGGATAAAAGAGGATTTTTTTGCAAATTCAAAACTGTCAAAACAGCCACTAAAAGCAGTAGCCCCACTGTTATCCGTTTTTTGTTTAAAGCGATCAAAGATCCCAAGAGGATAAAAGGAGCCGGGTTTAAAAACCCCAGATAGTGATCATAAATATCATTTTGATAAAAAGAGAGTCCAAATAAACCAACTATTATCCAAACTGCCAAAATAATCTTTCTTTTAATAAACCAATAAACTAAAAGCGCTAGAACAGTCAAAGACAAAAAAGCCGCCAAAAATGCATTCTCCCCTGCCATATATCTTCCAATCAAAGCATTGTTATAAATTTCCGGAATCCTGCCAAGGTTAGAAAATAGATTTATACTTACTGCCTCGCCTTTGCCGAAAAGCGCGACAGCGGCCTGATAATTTAAAAAGTTGTGCCGAAGATCAAACCAAAAAAGAGGAGACATAACCAGCAAAAAAGCTGCCAGACCAAGCAATGTCCCTTTTAGAAAATTTTTCTTTTTGTTTTTCGCCAGGGCCTGATAAAGCCAAAGCGTTGCAATAACTGCTGCCAGAATCAAAGCAAGATAGTGCATCTGCAAGGCGGCAGCCAAAGCTAGACCTGTTAAAATAAGCCACAGGAAATTACCGCTTTTTTGCAGTTTCATCATGCCCAAAATGGCAAGAAGAGCAAAAAAAGGCGCCGGATTGGGGTTCCAGGAAAATCTTGAATAATTGACAGTAACCGGGCTGATTGCATAAAGATATGCAGCCAGCAAACCGGATCCCCTGCCAAACCAAACTTTGCCCAAATAATAAACCAGAAAGACCGTGGCCACCCCAACCAAAGCCGCCGCCGCCGCCGCCGAAACCGGATTAAAATTGGTCAAAACCATCGGGGGCAGCATCATATAATAATAAAGCGGACCAAGATAAATATTGCCCACGGAGGTGGGAGGACCAATGGCAGGAAAATGAAGATCGTCAATCATGTTTTTAACAATGATGGCATCTCTTCCCTGATCTCCCAAAAAAATCATGTATTCCTCAATTTTATAAAGCCTCAAAAATGTTGCCAGAACCAGTATTCCCAACAGTGAAATAAAGTAAATTTTTTGATCTTTAAGTTTCCACCACAGCCTTAGAAGATCCAAAAAAGATTTAACGATTACCCGGATACTTGCTCCGGTTGGCTTACCGGAAAGTCTTGGGTAATGATTTACGCCCACCTGGGTCAGCGTAAATCCGTATTTTTTGGTCTTAATAGCCAGTTCCGCATTAATCATCGCTCCCCTGGTGGATTCCAAATGGGGGATATTTTCCAAAACGGATTTGCGGATCATTTTAAAACCACAGTCCACATCTTTTAGAGTCAATCCAAAAAAGGTTAGAAGAGAAAGTTTCCAGCCCTTTTTAAATAAAATTCTAAAAAAGGGGTCCTGCCTTTTGATGCGATAGCCTATTACCAAATCATGATCCTCAATTTTTTCCAAAAACTTATTTATTTCCGAGAAATCAAACTGCCCGTCTCCGTCGGTATAGACTATGGTGTCATATTTGGCATTGTAAAAACCAGACCTTAATGCTTCCCCGTAACCTAAATTTTTGGAATGATGGATGACCCTGATTTTAGGATTTGATTTGGCTAAACTGTCAGCAATTTGGGCAGTTTTGTCTGTAGATCCGTCATCAACTATGATAATCTCATAATTTAAGCGAAGATCCTGTAAAACTTCAGATGCCTTGATAACGGTATTTTCAATACTTCCCTCCTCATTAAATGCCGGAAAAAAAACAGAAAGATTTTTAATAGACATGGTAATATGCTAACATCAAATTATGAACAAAACAACGAAAAATCTCTTCTTGATTGCAATTTTGACTTTAGCCTCAACCTTTCTGATTTGGCTTCCCCATCTTCTCTCTCTTCCAAATTTTTGGGGACTAAATTTTTCCAATGGATTCAATATAATCTACAGAAACTTTGACGGCTTGGAATATATAGTTATTGCCAAAACCTTTTATAATCCCGAGGCGATCGCCGGCTTGCATATAACTCAACCTGCGGGATATTTTGCCTCTCATTTCCCGGGATATCCCTTGTTTATCTCCCTTTTTGCTCCCTTTTTGGGTTTCCTAAAATCAATGCTTTTTGTATCTTTGCTTTTTACTATTTTAAGCGCTTGGGCTTTTTACTTTTTAGTTAAAGATTTTAAACTTTCCAGTAATCCTTTTTTACTGTCCTTAATATTTTTAATCCTTCCCGCCAGATGGGTCATTGTAAGGTCTATTGGTTCCCCTGAACCTGTTTTCATCTTCTTTGTTATTTTATCAATTTATTTTTTTCTAAAAAACAAAATTTGGGCGGTAGCTCTCTTTGCGGCGCTAGCCCAATTAGTCAGACCACCTGGAATTCTTTTGGGGATAGCTTTAGCTCTCTATGTCTTGTGGATAGGTTATCAAAAAAAGTCCCTTAAATATATCCTCTCTTTCTATCCCATCGTGTTTATTCCCTTAACTCTTGTAGCAGTTTTTTATTGGTTCGGCGTTACTTACAATGATTTTTATGCTTATTTTCACTCCGGCGATAATATCCATTTAACTTTTCCGCCTTTAAGTGTTTTTAATAAAGCCCAGTTTTGGGTAGGGGATATTTGGCTGGAGGACATAATTTATATTTTTATTCTTGGGTTTTTAGGCGGAATGTTTTTGATAAAACAAAAATTATACCCCTTGGCTTTTTTTGTTTTAACCTATCTTGCAGCATCCACACTGGTTGTCCATCGAGACATCAGCAGATACCTACTCCCCATAACCCCTTTTATTTTAATAGCCTTTGAAAAAGTTCTGGTATCTAAAGAATTTAAAATATTGCTGATAATTTTGGCAATAGCCATTTATTTATATTCCCAAAACTTCATTGTCAATAATGTAGCGCCTGTGCCAAATTTGGCAGATTTTAACTAGTCTTCCTGATGTTTCCAGGTGATAAAGTGGTTCATGAAGAAATTCCAGGTCATTACAAAAGGGATGGTGGCAAAAAAGTAAAAGTTATTGTAAGCAATCCTTCTCCACCCCAAATCTACAAACCCGTCTCCATAGTATAAATGCAAAACTTTAACTATTAAAACCCCAATCACCAGTCCCCCTAAACTGACCAGATTAAAAATCCCCAGTTTGGTCCAGAAATTAGTTTTGGTTTTTCTGTAGCGAAAAGTCCAGTAATTATTTAAAATGAAATTATTAATAATGGCAACTTCTGTGGAAATTCCTTTGGAAGTGGCAGGAGGAAAACCCCCCAGGTTGATAAATAACTTGTAAAAAAGGAAGTCTACCAATGTTCCCACAAACCCCACCAAACCAAATTTGACAATTGTTTTAGCCCTTCTGGTTAAATAAAAGAAGGGCATATCAAAACCCCATTTGTGTAATCTGGCATCTATACAATAGGTAATAACATCATACGTATAGTTAAAAACTTTATTTTTGGAATAACCTTCTAGGCGGTTCCGAAAAATCAGGGGCACTTCTTTGTATTTTGCTCCCGCTAAAATTGCCTCATGCAAAAATGCCGGCTGGATAATAAAAGAGGTTTCACGCCAGGGGAGTCTGTCAAAATTTAATTTTTGGAAAAGAGAGGGTGTAAAAGCTCTGGCGGAATTGGTAAATTCCCTGACGTCCCAAGGCCCCATCAGCACCCGACAAAAAAGTGAGGCTCCATAAGTAAAAATTCTCCTCCCTATTGAAAGTTGATTCTTCCCTCCCCTGACAAATCTTGATCCGATAGCCAGATCAAAACCCTGCTCTACGGTTTGAACAAGATCGACCAGTACATTTGTTACCACCTGACCGTCCGCATCAAGCTGGGCCAAAATATCCGGACGGATTTTTCCCATTGCATACCGATGACCCTCAATAAGACCCACTCCCAAGCCCGGGTTTGCTTTAATAAAATGCACTCTTTTATTCTTTTGGCAAATTGCCCTGGCTATCTTTTCCGTCCCATCCGAAGACCTGACGTCATCTGCAATAACAATGTGAATTTCCCATCCGGGTAAGTTTTTTTCTTGCTCTAAAACCTTGTCAACGGTTTTTTCAATATTGGCTTTTTCATTATATGTGGGGAGGACAACCGAAACTGTTTTTTTCATTAAGAGAACTTGGCAAGATCGGCATGAATCATAATTTTAACCAGATCCTTGAAGGCTGTTTTCGGCTCCCAACCCAAGACTTTTTTGGCTTTGGCCGGATTTCCCTGCAAGGGACCTGTTTGAACCGGCGGAACAAAATGAGGATCTGTCACCACATAATCTTTCCAGTTTAGACCAACCACTTTAAACGCTTCCTCTGCAAACTCCCCTACGGTGTGGGTTTCTCCTGTAGCTATCACAAAATCATCAGCTCTTTCCTGCTGCAACATTAACCACATGGCCTCAACATAATCCGGGGCATAGCCCCAGTCCCTTTTTGCCCCCAAATCCCCCAGTTTAAGTTTACCATTTTGGACAATCGGCTCCCCTATCTCGTTTAAAGGAACATCCTCCTTTCTGTCATTTTTAATACAGGCAACTGCGGCAGTAATTTTTCTGGTGACAAAATTCAAGCCCCGGCGGGGACTTTCGTGGTTAAAAAGGATGCCGCAAGAGATAAACTGGGGATTTTTGCTGTCTTCCCTGGCAATGATCGCCATTCTGTGGGCATATTCTTTGGCCACGGCATAGGGGTTTTTGGGATTAAGCGGGGTAGTCTCGTCCTGCGGCACTTCCCGGGGCGCGCCAAACATTTCCGAAGTGGATGCCTGATAAATTTTGGCTTCGGGAACCACATCTTTAGCTCTCTCAAAAACATGAAAGGCTCCCACTCCCGTAATCATAATTGAACCAAGCTTGTCGGCAAAAGATCCCAAAGGAGAGGAAAAAGAAGCCAGATTATAGATTTCATCCGGCTTAAAATCCAAAAGAGCCAAAGCTATTGATTCGGGGGATTGTAAATCGCCATAGTAAATTTTAATTTCTTCTTTGAAATCATCAATATTGCCCATTTCTGCCGTGGCGTTTCTTCGAATTAAACCACCCACCGCATACCCTTTATCAAGTAAAATTTCGGTCAAATATGATCCGTCTTGTCCGGAAATTCCTGTAATAAAAGCTCTTTTTGTCATAGCTTGCTCTACTATATCTAATGGGAGGCTATCTCGTCAACCATCTGTTTAAAATTTCTCCGGAAACAGATCCCGAAGTTTGGGATTATTTCTATCCCTTGGGGAGATAATCGGATCTTTTATTGGCCACTCTACTGCCAAATCCGGATCATCCCAGGCAATGGCCCTTTGATCTGATCCATCCCAGTAAGCGTCTGTCAAATAAATATAATCAACCGGATCCTCTCCCACCACGCAGACAGAATTGGCAAAACCATTGGGTATAAACAAACCGTATCTATGCCTCTCATCTATGGTAAAAGTTTCCACTTTGGCAAAAGTTGGCGAGGACGGCCTTAAATCGACAATAGCCAAAAATACCGTCCCGGTGACCGGGTAAATCAATTTGTTCCACTGCTCGGCGTGCAAACCGCGAAGAACCCGCGGCATAGATCTTGAATGATTCATCTGAATCGGCTTAAACTCAAATCCAAGTGCTTTTTCCAGCTGATCCATATGAAAAATTTCCCGAAAAAAACCTCTCTCGTCTTCAAAAATCGGTCTTTCCAAAATTAACAGCCCAGGAATTGACGTTTTTGTAATATTTTTTTTATCCATAAGATTTTTGAGCTCCCCTGTCCACATTTGGCCTGTCTTGTTTTAAGCTTCCCCACCACCATTTGTTCTCTTTGTAGAAACGAACCGTTTCTACCAAACCCTCATCAAAATTGTGCTGCCTTTTCCATCCCAGCGCCGTCACTTTTGCACCGTCGGTGGCGTAGCGGAAATCATGCCCAAGGCGGTGCGGAACATAATCTATCATAGATTCATCCATTCCCAAAATCTGTAGCAATTTCCTGGTCACCTCCAAATTTGTTTTTTCTTCTCCCTGCACCAAATAGGTTTCTCCTATTTGCCCTTTTTGCAAAACCAGATCAATGGCTTTTGCATGATCTTCAACATAAAGCCATTCCCGGATATTTTCTCCTTTACCCATTAAAGGCACTTTTTTACCTTCCAGTAAATTAGTGATAAATCTTGGGATCAGCTTTTCCGGATCCTGATAGGGACCAAAATTATTGGCACAATTGGTAATGGTTACAGGCAATCCATATGTTTGATTATAAGCTCTGACCAGATGATCTGATCCTGCTTTGGAAGCAGCATAGGGGGTGCGCGGTCTGTAAGGTGTATCTTCCTTAAATGACGGATCATTTGGCCCAAGCTGACCATATACCTCATCCGATGAAACGTGATGAAATCTTTTAACTTTAGCATCTAGGGCGGCGTTTAATAAAACAGCCGTTCCTAAAACATTAGTCCTGACAAATTGCAAAGGGTTGATAATTGAACGATCAACATGAGATTCCGCTGCAAAATGCACCGCAGTATCTACCTCATTCATAACTTGTTTCACTGCATTCTCGTCTGAAATATCTCCTTTAACAAACTTATAATTTGGGTTTCTTTCTATGTCTTTTAGGCTCTCCAGATGTCCGGCATAGGTGAGAGCGTCCAGATTAACTATTTGATCATCCGGATGATTTTTCAACCAATAATGTATAAAATTGGAGCCGATAAAACCGGCCCCGCCAGTAATTAATAGTTTCATCTAGACTTGTATTTTACACTTTTCTCCTACAAAAAGAGAGGTCGCTGCCCCTTTACCATTGGATCCAAAGACTTCACTGTCTGTCCCTATCAGACTGCTTGCTAACGGATGCTCCCTGACGCCCTGGATCTTGACGCCTTTCATCAAAACACTGTTTTCTATCTTACTATCCCTGATTCTGCATACATCACCAACTGATGTATATTGACCGATAGAAGAATCTTCAATCACACAGCCGTCTCCAATGATTAACGGACCATGAATGAGAGATCTTTTAATAATGCAGTCTTTGCCGATTGATACCTTGCCTGTTATCTTGCTGCCGGCGTCAGGTTCACTTTCTCTTTTCTCTTCCAGCTGATGCTGCAAAATATACTGATTGGCCTCCAAGAAGTCATCAAATTTGCCCGGATCCATCCATTTGCCTTCATACTCCTTTGCCTCAACTTTAAAGCCATGATCTATTAACCAGTTATACGGATCGGAAATTTCCAGCTCCCCCCGCGCTGATGCCTTGATGGCATCTTTCCCTTTAAAGCACTCAAAAACATGATGATCAAAAAAATAAAGACCCGGGATGCCAAAGTCATTGGGAGGATTTTCCGGTTTTTCTACATAACGAATGAGGTCTCCTTTTTCATCAAAAAAAGGAACTCCCAATCTTTTGTTGTCTGAATGTTGAAGATAGGTTAAAAGGGCATTTGGGCGCTCACTAACAAAAAAATCAACCAGATTTTTGATGCCGTTTACAAAAATATTATCCCCCAAATGCAGGACAAAAGCTTCCCCATTTAAGAATTCTTCGCAAACTTGAAAAATGTTAGCCAGGCCTTTTGGTTTCTCCTGCAAAACATAGCTAAATTTTAGTCCCCACCTTGAACCGTCGCCTAAAATCTCTTTTGCTTCCTCCTGTCCTTGCGGGTTATATGTGATGGCTACTTCTTTAATACCGGCATCCGCTACAGTTTCAATCGGGTAAAAAATAATCGGCTTGTTCGCCAGGGGAATAAAATGTTTATTGGCGGAAAAAGTTAAAGGCCGCATCCTTGTTCCGCGACCGCCTGTAGGTATAATGGCTTTCACAATAAAACTCCTGTTAATAAAACTAAAGAAAGAGCAGCAGTTAAAAGATACTCTATCAAAATAGGCAAAGTCAAACTTTTGTCCCGGCGATGGTGCCAGAGGGCCCAAATGAGATAGGCAAGGATGGCAACAGTTAAAATATAAAGTTCGTTTTTCATCACAATATTGCTCCCGGAGTGCTGCTTATCAGTGTGGCTGCTGCCACTCCCAGAATTGCCATATGGGCCACTCTGGAAGACGACACCCGAAATACTCCGCGTTTTTTCAAAATTACCAGATCAACAGCCAGTAAGAAAGTCACGAAAAATATCAGGGCAAATCCTGCCGTTTTGGTAAACAGGTACGGATCCAGGACAGGCTTGACATTTTCACCCCGCGTTTCAGCAAAAAGCGCGGGAGCATTAAGATATTTCTCTTTTGGCACCGCTACCTTTTGTCCGCCTGCGGATACAATCGGTTGGGTAAAACCGGACTTGGTTGAGCCAAACATTTGCACCACCAGGGTGGTTTTCTGTCCATTCAACACTCCCTCCACCACGGCAATGCCAATGTCAATATATTTAGCATTCAGCAGATTGTCTCTGTGAGTAGATGAGTTCATCCAGGCCTTGACCACTTCATCGGAGTTATAAAAATTCTTAGCCAGATTTTCCCCGGCATAGGTAAATTTATAGCCTGAACCTAAAATAAAATCCCATGGGGTCTTGCCTGATGGGGCAAAATGAGCCCAATAATTTTCGGAAAACATGTTTTGGGCTTTAAGCGCTGCAGCTTGATCCAGAGCCGGGTTTTCCGAAACTTTAGGCAAACCCATTTTTTCTCTTTCCAGATTTGTCAGTTCAATCAGTTTTTTTTGATCAATATTTCCCGAGATTCCCAATACTCCGGGTTTGGTATAACCTACTATGGAAAAACCAACCTGCAGGAAAATAAAAATCAGAATATAGATCACTAATCCTTCCCAGGAAATCAGTTTGGCTTTTTGATGAGTATCTTTGTGAGGTAAAAACCAGTGCTGCCAAGCCATGTATCTAGTATATCAAATCTGTTTCTATTTTCTTACCATTAACAGAAATATTTAATGAGAATGCCAGTGCATTAGCCACAGCAACCCCCACTCTAAGACCTGTAAATGATCCAGGTCCAGTCTCCACTTCAATTGCATTTATGTCATTTTTAAGTAGTTTTGTTACCAGAGGTAACAAAACCTGTGACCCAAACTTATTTTGGGCAGATAAACTTTGAATGACCTTTCCCTTTTCTTTCAAAGCTACGGAAATTCCCTTCTGCTCTTTGGTATTGATATAAAGAATCATGCCTAAATTCTATCAGGCTTAATAATTATTGACAAATACGAGAAAACTTGGTATTATAGGTCATTATGGCGGAAATTTTAACTGTGGATTCATATCCAGATATCAACTGGGCGAGGATAATCATTGACGACAGAGGAGACCCTCAATATTCATATGGGCTAATGGGTATGAGGGTAGGTAGAGAAGGATTCAGGATGAACTCTCAAGGTCAACTCGTCTCCTACATAGCCGAGGGGGAAATTGACAGCAGATTGTTTTGGGGTAATCCGGGCATAAGGAAACTAGCTTTAGTTGCAGATTCAGAAAAACCTTTTGACTTGCATGAACCAAAAAGAATAAATTTAGCTGGAGAATTGGCGAGAGAAATTATAACCACGGTATATCAAAGGGAAACTGCACAGCGAGTAACAAATCTGGGAGAAGAATTATTAAGGCGTTTAAGTAGCACCGTAGGATGGATACATGAAGAAACAAGAAGAGATGCCGGAATTGTTGATGAATTGGTAAAACGACAAAAAGATTATTTATTACCAGAAAGACTTCTTGATGCTCTTCATAGAATCACATCTCTTGGGGTAGCACAAATTTACGAGGTGATTGGATTTACAGGGTTGGAGGTAACTCCTAATTGGCTAATCTCCAAAATCGAAACATCTGCGGCATAAATTTCATAATTTTCTGGAAATATCTGGCAATATTAGGCAACACACTGCTATAATTTCCCTATGGATGATTTAAAAGTTAGGTTTGAGAAAATTTCGAAATCTTTTGATCGGGAGGTTTTGCGTGGGGAAATCAGGCAGTTGGAAAGTCAAATGACGCAACCCGGATTTTGGGATGATAGAGAAAAGGCCACCAAGGCTTCGCAAGAACTGGCAGATAAACAAAAAACTCTGGACATCCTGGAAAATTTGGAGCAAAACTTAAATGAAAAATTATTAAAAGAGTTTGAGCTCAAGACTTATCTTTCTGGTCCGCACGATCAATCCGAAGCCATAGTTTCTATCCATTCCGGCACAGGAGGGGTGGAAGCCATGGATTGGGCCGGCATGCTTTATCGCATGTACCAGAGATTTTTTGAAAGAAAAGGCTGGAAATATGAAGTTTCTGATGAAAGTTTAGGGGAAGAGGCCGGATACAAATCAGTTTCCATGATTGTCCATGCTCCCCTAGCATACGGCTACTTGAAAGGTGAAGCAGGCACTCACAGATTAGTGAGACAATCTCCATTTAATGCAGATAAACTGCGGCAAACATCTTTTGCCTTAGTTGAAGTCTTGCCGGTAATTGAAAATGTAGAACTGGAAATTAAAGAGGATGAAATAGAATTTGAAGCATTCAGGTCCGGCGGAGCGGGAGGCCAAAATGTTAATAAGGTCAACACTGCTGTCAGATTAAGACACATTCCTACGGGGCTGGTGGTGACTGCCCAAACAGAGAGGTCACAACTACAAAATCGGGAAAATGCCACGAAGTTACTTCGGGCCAAACTTTGGACCCTGCAACAAACTGAAAAACAAACCCAGACCCAAAGCTTAAAAAGCACCACCCAAGCTTCATGGGGCACTCAAATCAGATCTTATGTTTTACATCCTTACCATATGGTCAAGGACCTTCGCACCCAAGTGGAAACTCAAGATACAAATTCCGTTTTGGATGGAGATTTAGAACAGTTTATTGACGCGGAAGTGATAAAGGGTTAATATAGATAAAGTCGCTATGGAAACTCTCGAAGGCGGGGAAAAAATTACCAAGAAGTTTTTCAAAGATGCCAGTCCCAAAAGAGTTCTCCTGGGAGTTTTAATCTTCTCTTTGGTTTTGGGAGTTTTAACAGGATATCTGATAGCAGGCAAGCGCTCCGCCGCTCCGCTGGCAGGCCAACCTAAAAATCCCCAGCAGGACACCCGGACTTTTAGAGATTTTGCCGAAGGAACCCTCACGGCCAGACCAGAGCCCAAAGATCCGTCAGAATATGTCGAAGGAACTCATCTTTTGCAAAGAGACTCCACACCACCTGTAGCCTTAACTTCTTCCGTGGTGGACTTATCCCTGTATGAAGGTAAAAAAGTTAAAGTATACGGCGAAACCCAAAAGGCTCTGGAAGCAGGATGGCTGATGGATGTTGGGCGAGTTGAAGTAGTAGAATGATCTTATTTGACAAAGTCTTCAAAAAGTTTGGTTCAGCTACCGCTCTGGATGACATTTCCCTGGAAATTAAACAGGGAGAGTTCGTCTTTTTGGTTGGACCCTCCGGAGCGGGTAAAACCACCCTTTTGAGAATTCTAACCCGGGAAGTAATACCCACAAGCGGCACAGTCGTTGTTAATAAAATGGACATTACTAAACTAAAAAACGGTGAGATCCCAAATTTGAGGAGAAAAGTGGGGGTAGTTTTCCAGGATTTCAAGCTACTGGACGACAGGACCGTTTTTGAGCAGGTGGCCCTGGCCTTGGAAGTTTTGGGTAAATCCGATGAGGAAATTGGGAGGGCCGTGGAACATACTCTAAAACTGGTGGAAATTTGGGATAGGCGGAATTTGTTCCCGCGACAACTTTCCGGAGGGGAGGCTCAGCGCACTGTCATTGCCCGGGCGGTGGTGGGTAAACCCGACATAGTTTTGGCTGATGAGCCAACCGGCGATTTAGACCCTAAAACAGCCTGGGGAGTGATTCAGCTGCTCAATGAGATCAACTCCTGGGGCACCACCATCCTGATGGCTACTCACAACCAAGAAATTGTCAATACCTTGAAGCGGCGAGTAATAACTCTAAAAGCGGGTAAGATCACCAAAGACACTAAGGAGGGTAAATACGAATGAGTTTGGGAAACTACATTAAATTTGCCAAAAGAAACATTAAAAGAACCCCCTTTCAGGCCGCAGCCGCCTCCCTGGCCATGTTTTCGGCCTTTTTGGCCCTGATCGGTTTCCTGCTTATTTCTATCGGGTTGCAAGCAACTTTACAATATTATGAGTCAAGACCTCAAGTCATCGCCTTTTTTAAAGACGGCACCACCGAAGAAGATATTCAGGCCATAGAAGACAACCTGAAAAGCTACTACCAGGTCACCAAAACCAAATATGTTTCCCGGGAAGAGGCCCTGCAAATTTATAAAAAGTTTAATCAGGGCAAAGACCCACTCTTGGTTGAACTGGTGACAGCCAGCACCCTACCCCCATCCCTAGAAGTTTCCACTCTAACTTTGCAAGATTTAGCTCCGGTAGCTGAAATCCTAAAACAGGAACCGGTGGTGGAAGATGTGGTCTTTCCCGAAGATGTAGTAGCTAACCTCTCTACCGCCACCCTGGTAGTTAGAATCGTTGGCGGAGTAATTGTAACCTACCTGATACTTTATGCCATCCTGCAAATTTTGATGATCATCGGGTTTAAGATCAGGCTTAAGCGAAATGAAATCGAAACCATGCGTCTGATGGGGGCATCAACATCATTTATCAGAATGCCTTTTATTCTGGAAGGAATGTTTTATGGAGTGGTGGGCGCCACATTTGCCTGGGCGGTCATTTACATCCTGCTTTGGTATTTTACTCCCTTTATTCAAGGGGGATACCTGGGTGAAATCAAACTTTTGCCCCCCAGCCCTGTATTGATGATATTTTTGCTTATACTTGCTATTTTGCTGGCCTGTTTAGTGGGAGCAGTGGGATCATTTGGCGCCACCAGAAGATATCTTCGGATATGAAAAAGCTATTCTTAATCTTTGTTCTCGGGCTTTTTTTGCTTAGCCCATTTTTTCTTCCTGTTTTTGCCGAGTCTAATGAGGAGTTAAGCGCAAAGCTGCAGGAAAAACAGGCAGAAATTGCCAAACTGGAAAGCCAGCTTGAAAATGCCAGAGGTAACGAGCGCACTTTAAAATCCCAGCTTAACATTATAGACAGCCAAGGCAAAGTTACAGTCTTAAAAATTGAGGAAACCAATTTACGGATTGAAAAACTCAAAAGAGAAATTGCCGAGCTCTCAACCCGTATTTCACGAATTTCTTCCTCGCTGGATACGCTGTCAGAAATTCTCTTGCGGCGAATTGTCCAAACTTATAAATACTCCAATCTGTCCACCCTGGATTTTCTTTTTTCTTCCCACGGCTTTGCCGATCTGCTGCAACGGTTAAAGTATATTCAAGTGGCCCAGGCCTATGATAAGAGGAAATTATATGAGCTGCAAGCTACTAAGCAAGCTTACAACGATCAAAAACAGGATAAGGAGGTAAGACAACAAGAGGCGGAAAAATTAAATAAAGATCTGGAAACTTATAAGCAGCAGCTGGAAGAACAAAAAAAAGCCAAGGAAGAACTTTTAAGAATCACCCAAAATGACGAAGCCAGATTCCAGGGGCTGATTGCCCAGCTTAAGGCAGATGCAGATTCTATTGCCAGAGCCATATCCAATGTGGGAATAGTCATCGGTCCGGTCAAAAAAGGCCAACAAATAGGATCTGAAGGAACATCCGGTTGTTCCAGCGGTCCTCATCTGCATTTTGAAGTTTATGAAAATGCCAAAGTAGAGGGAGGCAGGGTTAACGGCAGCAGAATCAATCCTCATAAATACCTTGATAACGGACAACTTGGCCCGCCCATGCAAGGTTATCCGGGATCAACCACCATTAGCACGGAGTATGGGGAACTATACGCGCTGGGGACTCATACCGGTTTGGATATGTATGATGATAAGTATGTCGGGACTCCTATTTTAGCTGCTGCCGACGGGGTAGCCTATTCTATCGGAGATTCGGGATGTCGGATTGCCGGCTTTGATAACGGACCCGCTAAAGGGGTGGTTGTTGATCATCAAAACGGCCTGGTCACTATTTACTGGCACCTGTTATGACTTTAAGTTATGATGGTTTTAGATGCTCAAGTGGCTGATTTTGTTTTTAGCGGGGTTCTTCGTTAATTCCGTCTATGCGGTCAGCGGTCCATCTCAACAATCTCCAGCCAGCGGATCCACAGTTTCTTCCACCACCTTAACCTGGCAGGCTCCTTCGTATTTACTGTACACCAGCAGTCCTTATCGAGTTCAGGTAGATGATGAGACAGGTTTTATTCAGCCACCTAAAGATTATCCCACTGCCAATACCAATTACACTCCTGTTTTATCAGCTGGTACCTGGTACTGGCGAGTTAAAGCCAAGGATTCAGGGGGAACGTGGAGCGAATGGAGTAGTACATGGTCTTTTATTCTATCCGCCTCCTCCCCTTCCCCAACTCCTTCACCCTCCCCTTCTCCCTCAACTACCTCTGCTTTTACCATTTCTAATGTTCCATCATCAATTGACTCTACTCAAACTTTTACAACATCAGTAAATTTGGAATTATCTTCTTATCCCAATACCAACTTTTATTTAAAAGGAGCTTTTAGAAAAGAAGGTTCCAGCAATTATTTCGGATTGACCAAAGTAGGCTCTTCTTGGATAAAAAATGGCAGCAGTTTTTCTTCCCAGTATCAAATTACCACCAACTCATCCGGCAGTTGGTCAGGAAACTTGGAAATTCAGCCGGATATCATGGATGCGGGATATCAGGGAGCGGGAGAATACGGTTTCAAAGTCGGCAGATACACATCCGGCGGATCAGGTCCAACTTGGAGCAATGAGGTAACTGTAAAAATCAATGCCAAGGAGGTAGAAATTGCCGAAGGGAGTATCAGTTTATCAGGACTTTCAACTCCCAAATCGTCTGCCATTTTAGGAGAAAGCAAAAAACAAGAAGAGTTGCCGGAAATAGTCTATTCTTTGGAAAAATACAAAAAATCATCAACCCCATCTGGTCAAAAACGCGCATCTTCCTCCCCGCAATTAAAAGTTGCCGGAGGGAAAGTACCTACATTATTTTATGTCACGGGTGGGATTTTTCTTTTTGCCTCGGGCGGTTTTGCAGTTTACCTTTTTATGAAAAGGGGTTAAAATCTCCCTCAATGAAAAAATTTATCACCAATTCACCGCAAGAAACTAAAAAACTGGCAGGAAATTTAGCTAGAAAACTTAAGGGAGGAATTATTGCTCTATCCGGAGACTTGGGTACAGGCAAAACCACCTTTGTCCAGGGTTTTGCCAAAGGTTTAGGAATTAAAGATAAAATTATTTCCCCTACTTTTGTTTTAATCAGACAGTATAAAAATCTCTATCACATTGATCTGTACAGAATAAATACTTTTGATCATTTAGGTCTTGAGGAAATTTTATCTGATAAAAATAATATAGTTTTAATTGAATGGGCTGAAAAATTAAGATATTTACCCCAAAAAACAAAAAAAATAAGTATAGAAAAATTAGAAGATAACAAGCGATTGATAACTATTGATTGATTTCTCTTTTTATCTCGATCTCTAATGATCCAACTATTTGTTTTTTTACAGTTTCCAATTTGGCAAATGGGCCTTCCCAACCGGAGCGAGTGTCATTTCTATCCGGCTCTTTTATTAAAAATAGCATTCCGGAAAAACCATCCTTCTTTCCTTGAAATTTATCCTGACTGGGAATATAAGTTGGTTTATTGGGAGAATAGGCGTATTCCCCAGGGATGTATCCATACTTTTTCTTACCATACCACCAAAAAAGATATTGGTAAGGGTAATCATAAACCGAAGGCAGGTATGTATATACTTTAAAGTTTTTGCCATTGGCATACTCGTAAACATAATCTATGGCAGCAATTTCATTTTTAAAAAGAGATGGATCTTGATTGGGTATCAATAGATCGTGAGTGAAAAAGCGGACAATATTGAAAAGAGCATAAAAAATAACTAACAAAGAAATCACAAGTCCAAGTTTGGATAATTTATTAAGTATGATGATTAGCAGTAAAATCAGGGCCACCATTGCCCCACCCAAATGCCAGGAATTAACTTGAACAGGCAGCAAAACATACCCACCAAACGGTATCAGCACAAATAACAGACAAGACGTTTCAAAAATCTCTTTGCTCTTGAATCTTTTAAGAAAAGACACAAGATAAATAAAGAATAACCCAAGAAACATTAAAGTAATGATAGACTGGTTCATGAAAGTAGCATTTAAAGTGCTGTAAAAACTGCCGTAAACTGAAGTTGTCCGCGACAGTAGGTTGAAGCTTCCACCTTGTGATAAAAAATTAATCACTGATTTTGACATAATAAATTGATGCCTTAGATCAAAGAAGATTTGCGGCAGTACTGCGGCCACAAAAGCTAAGGAAGAAAGCCAAAAGCTTAGATTTTTAAGTATTGATTTTTTATAGAGAAAAACGGCAAAGATGATGATAAACGGAATGAAGATGCCAAAATTCATCTCAAAATTAAAAAACGCTCCCGCCAAGATCCATACAAATATTGAATAAATGATTTTCCCGGTTTTGATAAACTTTTCGATTGCAAAAATCAGGACTGGTGTTAAAAAAGTCACCGGATTAGGATTAAAAGCATAAGTAGTCAGTAAAACTATATAATTGGAAGCAATCCACAAAGATCCTGAAACTGCTACTGCCCACAGGCCAAATCGACTGGTTAGTTTTAGCAGGAAAAATCCTCCAATGGCCCACAAGACTATTTCCATGACAATTGAACCATATGGATCTCCTCCTGTTAAAACAAAGGGGACAGCCAAAAGATAATACCAGGCTGGTCCGTTAAACAAACCTTCAATGGCAGAAGTTGGTCCTGTGAGTCTTAACTTCCCCAAAACCACCATTTCCCTAACATCCACCATGTCCCTGGCATTATCCATGTTAAAAAGAAAATTGCCATTCCAAGTCATCATCAATCTATAAACAATTCCAAATAATAAAATGGTGAAAACAAGTAATTTAGATTTATTCATTTTTTGGCATTCTAAATTGCAATCTTAACTCTCCATATTTTGTTTCGGAAATTAATTTGCTTTTACTATCCTCTGCTCCTATTTCCAGATTATAAATATCATCGGGAATTCCCACATGGGGTTCGATAATGAAAAACGTTTTTTCAAGCGGTTGGTCTATTTTTTCCAAGGCATTTGCCCCTAACAACCCGACTTGATTGTGTCCTAAAAACTTTGGCACATATCCGTATTTTTTTTGCCCATACCAGGAATAAAGATAACTCCATGTGGTATTTGTCCAAAGAGGGAGCGTTAAAGTATTTATGGAAAATGCTTGACCCGCGGCTTTTTGGTAAGTTTCATCTATTAATTTTAATTGATTTTTTAAAACCATATCATTGGGGATTACCAAAATAACTTGTCCCAAGGGCCCGTTTTTAAATATGGCATAAAGATTAGATATAGCCAAAAGTAAAATCAATGCTGCCGCAAGTATGACGCTCTTTTTTGCAATAATTTTAATCGTGTTCAAAACTGCCAAAATCGCTCCCACGACTAACCCTAAATTGGCATAAGTATTGCTGTGACCGCCAAAAATAAAAATGGGCAAATTAAAAAATAAATAAAAAAACAGAAGTTTATTTTTGAGTAGTATTAAACTCAAAAATGCCAATAATCCTCCCAGAAAAACATTAGTAGGGAAAAAGTTATAAATAAAAGTTTCGGAAAATTTGTCCAGATAATTTAGCGCCAGTGCACTAAATTGTGACCTAAAATCAATTTGACCGGCAGTTGCAATATTGAAAAATCCTCCTGTAAAATTTTGCAAATTTCCAAACTTTAAAGCCGCCACAAAAAACGAACTTAAACCAACTAAGGTTATAAAAATAGAATTAATTTTTTGCTTAAAATTTGTTTTGATTTTAAATAAATATCCAAAAACAGGAATTAAAAACAAAAGATAAATTAAGAAAAATTGAAATTGCACGGAAAGTGCGGCAGATATTATGGCCAGATATAATCCATACTCTTTACCCTTTTGCCAATGTAGCAAAAATAGAAAAAACAAAGCCACAGTTAAAACAGCAGGCGCGGGATTTGAAATCCAAGGGCCATACTGGGTGTTTTCAAAAGAAAAGACAAAAAATATTCCGGAAAGGATGGCCCATTTATCCGATTTAAAAATATCTCTGGCCAAAAACATCACCGGAATGACCACCAAGGCATTAATCAGAGAAAAAAATATTGCCACCACTCGGGGGTCTCCTCCACCCAAACCATAAATTGGAGCCAGCAGATAATAATAAAGCGGGCCGTGATATAGACCCGGGGTGGAAGTGGGAGGGCCTTGAATTTTTAAATCACCGTTCCAAATCTGCAAGGCTGCATATGCGTCTCTTGCCATGTCATAGTGAAATGAAACTGCGCCCGATGGAATATACACAATGCGCAAAGCAATGGTTAAAACCAAAATAACCAAAATCCATTTCAACATGACAACTTAAACTATACTAGAATGTGTTAAAATTTCATATATGAAAATATTAGTCACAGGCGGGGCAGGTTTTATTGGCTCACATGTTGTTAGGTTGCTTCTTGAACTGGGACATCAGGTTACAATCATAGATAATCTCTCTCACGGCAACAAAGCATCAATAGATAAAAGGGCCACTTTTGTAGAGGCTGATATTTTGCATCAGGAAAGATTGGAGGAAGTGCTAGCCGGACATGAAGGCGTTATCCACATGGCCTCTTTAATTGAGGTGGGGGAGTCTGTCAAAAAACCGGTGGAGTTTGTGGAAAATAATATTTTGGGAACTGCCAAACTTTTGCAGGCCATGAAAAATACAGGGGTAAAAAAGATTATTTTTTCATCCAGCGCCTGCGTTTACGGAAAACCCAAAAAATTGCCAATCACGGAAGATATGCCGCTGGGTAAACAGGAAAATACTTACGGGATAACCAAAGTGACTATGGAGCAACTTTGTCTGCTTTACCATAATCTCCATAATTTTGATGTAACAATTTTGCGGTATTTTAATCCATACGGACCGGGTGAGTTACATCAACCCGAAACGCATGCCATACCCAATTTTATCCAGGCCGCCTTGGAGAAAAAACCCCTCCCTCTTTTTTGGAAAGGCAGCCAGATAAGGGATTTTATTTATATTGATGATTTAAGTTTGGCTCATGTGCTGCCCTTAAACTTGACAGGATTGCATATATATAATGTAGGTACTGAAACCGGAGTAAAAGTCGCTGATGTGATAAAAACTATTTTTGATTTGGTGGGGTATGAGGTTCCAATTGATGATCAGGGAGAAAGAAAAGGGGATGTGACAGCACTGGTTGCTTCGTCTGAAAAAATTAAAAAAGAACTGGGCTGGAACGCCAAAGTCAGTCTGAATGAAGGCTTAGCAAAAACTATTGATTTTTTCCGCTCCCGCCTTTCTGCCACTTAACAACAGATAACAGCGGATAAAATATATCTTCTTTTTCGGGAATCTGAAAACTGTAAAAAGTTTTGCTAAATTTGATATAAGGAATATCGAAGATGACAGCAAGCGGTGTTTGCTCCGCTCCCTCCCCCATTTCTAAAACCGCCGCCGTGGCCAAACTATCAGGAAGATTGGATGTTTCCATTTCAAACTTTCTGCCAAATAAATCCTTTTTACCCCGATAATTCCTCAAAGGCAAAAATCCAAAATAGCCAATGGCCACTCCCACTACTCCACGGCGCAGCGGCACCAACCGGGAATCCGTTATGATTACTCCCAGATTTTTTACTTTAAACTTTTTTGTTAAAAACTGCCAAATTTTTTTGGCTGATGATTGGGGGTCTTTTGGCCAGAGAATATAAAATCCGGCCCCGTTACTTTCATCCACTCCGGCAGATGCTACCAGAATATTATTTTTAATTGTATGCATCACCAGTCCATGAGGAGCTAATTTGCGGGGAATATACTTATCCGCTTCCATCATTGCCAGCTCGTCTTTGCTTTTTATCTTTGTCAATACGCATCTGCCCTCGCCAATTGATACCACTTTGGAAGTAACTGCCACCACACAATTTTCCTCCAACGATTTAATGCTTTCTGATAAAAGTTGCCAAAGATCATCTTTGGGAGGTAAAAATTTTCTTGATCTTATTGCCGAAACTATCATGGTGTGTTAGTTTAACATTTATATGAAAAGGTCTCAACTTCTTTTGCTTATTCTAATTATTGTTTTGGGCCTTTTCTTTAGAACCTATCAACTGGCGGAAAGGATGGGTTTTGGACACGACGCTGATCTTTTTTCCTGGATTGTTAAAGATATCACAGTAAATCACCATTTCAGGCTCATAGGTCAGTTGACTTCAGCTCCGGGAATTTATATCGGGCCATTGTTTTATTATTTTTTAGTTCCCTTTTTTATTTTGACTAAGATGGATCCTATCGGTGCAACTATACCCGCAATTTTGTTGGGACTGGCAACTATCATAAGCTACTATTGGGTTTTTTCTAAAATTTTTAATGAAAAAGTCGGACTGGTGGGAGCACTACTGTATGCAACTATGCCGGCAACCGTCAATTTTGACAGATGGATAGTCCCCACAATAACCACGCCTCTCTGGTCCGTTTGGTATTTATATGCGCTTATCATGCTCTCCCGGGGAAGATTTCATTTTTTTTGGCTGATGGGCGCTCTTATCGGGCTCATCTGGCATATACATATTGCCTTAATCCCTGTCCTGTTAAGCCTGCCGTTTGCAATATTTGCTTCCAAAAAACTGCCGGATTTTAGAAATATAGCGCTTTTTCTCATCTTTCTATTGATAACATCCGCGCCACTGGTTATATTTGAATTTAAACATAATTTTAATCAAACTTACAGCTTGATAAATAATTTCGGATTGCATCAGGAAGGGGGACCAACAGGTCTTTACAGATTCCAGCTGATCTTGGGAATGCTAAATAAAAATATCCACCAGCTATTTTTTACACCCTTGCTTACTATCGCTATCTTCTTATCAGGGATATTACTTGTAAAGACCAAATTAATTGCATTAAAAGAGGCAGTCCTTCTTTGCATCTGGATCATTGGTCCGGTTTTATTTTTTTACTTTTCCTCCTCGCCCATTTCGGAATATTATTTCTCCAACTCCAATGTGGTATTTTTAGCAATTGCTTCTCTTTGTATCTACCTTTTATATAAGTCCTCGAAAAAAGGTTTGTTCATTACCCTAGTTTTATTATTTCTCATTCTAATTAAAAGTTTCTATTCTATTACGGGCCAGAATTATTATGCCAAAGGCTACCTGGAGAAAAAAGCTGTGGTTGATTACATAGTAAATGATGCAAAGAGTAAAAACTTCCCCTGCTTTTCCATAAATTACATCACCTCACCCGGAGAAAATGTGGGTTTTCGGTACTTTCTTTTCCTTAAAAACGCCCATATTGCCGTAGCGGGGCGGGGCAGTCCGGTGTATAACATTGTTATACCTGATGAGTATGCTCTAGGTGAAGTCAAAGTAAAATTTGGCCATATCGGGGTAATACCTCCAACCCAGATCCCGTCAAAAGATTTAATGAAAGATGCTTGCAGCGGGCAAAACACCAATTTGACAGATCCTATGCTTGGATATGTGCAATAGCGGCTGGTAACAGAGGCAGCAGATCACCAGCCAGAGCCCCGGCATTACCTAACTTATCTCTAATCGATTCCCCTGCCAGACCATGGGTATAAACACCAACACAGGCGGCATCAAAAGTTTTTAATCCTTGAGCTAAAAAACCTACGATACATCCGGCTAAAACATCCCCTGTTCCGGCTGTTGCCAAAACTGGATTTACAAAAGGACTAACTCTAACTTCCCCGGCGGGGGAGACAATTACTGTATTTGCACCTTTTAAGACAACTACCTGTCCCCACTTTTTGGAGAATTCTTTAGCTATGTTTTCTCTGTCGGATTGTATTTCATTTATGGATAATTTCGTTAATCTGCTCATTTCTCCCGGATGTGGAGTTAATATGGCTTCAAATTTAAGTTTATACCAGTTGCCAATTTTTGCTAAAATATTCAACCCATCTCCGTCAATGACTGTTTTTGGCAATTTTTTTTTAAGTAGCTTTCCCAAAAAATCAATAGTTTCTTCCTCTTGTCCCAATCCAGGACCAATTAGGCAAACATCATATTCCTTAAAAGAAATTTCTTCCGGTAGAATAAATGTCACTTCGGGTAGTTTTCTTGAAACAATTATTTTAGTAGTTTCATCCGTTGCCAATGTTACCAATCCTGCTCCAACCCTGTATGCCGCGGCAGAGCAAAGATATGCCGCTCCGGGATAATTTCTCGATCCGGCTATCACTAAAACTTTTCCAAAAGTCCCTTTATTGGCCTCTTTTGGCCTTTTGGGTAATTTACCAGCTACCCACTCTGTATTTAGCTTCATGCTAATTAGGATAATGGCATTTCTTGTACTTTTTTCCACTATTACACCAGCACGGATCATTTCGGCCGATTTTACCGTGAGGTTTGGTTAGTTGACCCTGACCGCCGTAAACTTCTTGAGCAACTACCTGCCCTCCTCTCTCAATGGTAACTTTAGTTATCCCACCTTCATCTACTTTTCCGGTTTCTACCTCTTCTTTTTCCGTTTCCACCCCCACCTCTATTTCCGGATGTTTTTCTTCCACCACAATCGGTTGAGATGGTGGCTGCTGTTGTTGCAGCGCCACTTTAAAAATCCTGTGAACTATTTCATAATCAACTTCCACTATTAACTTTTCAAACAGATCAAAACCTTCCCTTTTGTATTCAATTAAAGGATCTCTTTGGGCATAACCGCGAAGGCCGATGCCGGAGCGCAAATCATCCATGGTATCAAGGTGCTCAATCCATAAAGTATCAATGGTATTAAGATAAACAAATACCTCCATTTGTCTGGCCAAATCCTGCCCCACCTGATTTTCTCTTTGCCCGTAAAATTGAAGGCTTAAATCAATAAGAAATTGCGATATTTCGTCAGTATTTGATAAGCTTAAAAGCTTTTTTTCCAAATCCGCTTTACTTTTATCGTCAAGGGGGGCAATAGTAGAAAACTCTTCCGCAATTTTCTTAACATCCAAACCTTCTTCAGAGCGTATGATGACAAGATTTTTAATCTCGCTTGCTACTTTTTCCAGGATTTCCTCTTTCAAGGATGTATCTTGGATTTGGGCTGCCTCCAACACTTTCTTTCTCAAACCATAAATAATTCTCCTTTGCTGATTCATCACATCATCGTATTCAACCGTGTGTTTTCTGATGTCAAAATTGTGGCCTTCCACTTTTTTCTGGGCTCCCTCGATGGCCTTTGAAACCAGTGCGTGTTCAATTGGCGTATCCTCTGGCATTTTGAGAAAATCCATCACCCGGGAAACCTGATCCCCCCCGAAAATTCTCATCAGATCATCCTCTAAAGAAACAAAAAATCGCGACTCTCCCGGATCACCCTGGCGACCGGATCGGCCCCGCAATTGATTATCTATTCTTCTTGATTCATGCCGCTCGGTGCCAATTACAAAAAGTCCTCCCAGTTTATCTATACCCTTACCAAGAATAATATCCACTCCACGTCCTGCCATATTGGTAGCGCAAGTGACAGCTCCCCTTTCTCCTGCCTTGGAAATAATCTCCGCCTCTTTCTCGTGATTTTTGGCATTTAACAGGGCATGAGAAATACCCTTTCTTTTGAGCAAATCCGAAAGAAATTCATTTTTTTCAATTGAAGTTGTTCCCACCAGGACAGGTTGTCCTTTTTCATGCAGCTTTTCAATTAAATTGGCAACGGCCGTATATTTGGCGCTTTGGGTTTTATAAATCGTATCCGGATGATCGGCCCGAATCATCGGTCTGTGGGTGGGGATAACTACCACTTCCAGTTTATAGATTTTATTAAATTCTTCGGCTTCGGTGGCGGCAGTACCTGTCATGCCGGCTAATTTTTCATACATCCTGAAATAATTTTGAAAAGAAATGGTGGCCAAGGTTTGAGATTCCTGTTGAATTGCCACCCCTTCTTTGGCCTCTATTGCCTGATGCAACCCCTCGGAGTAGCGCCGTCCCAGCATCAGACGGCCGGTAAACTCATCTACTATAATTACCTCGCCGTCTTTAACCACATAGTCCCTGTCTTTTTCAAACAAAGTCTTGGCTTTTAAAGCCTGTTCCAGATGATGAAGGGTGGAAAAATCTTTTTCGTATAGATTATCCACTCCCAGTGTTTTTTCTATTTTTAAAATGCCATGTTCGGTGAGGTGAGCAGTTCGAAGCTTTTCATCCACCGCATAATCCGAGGGGGACAGGGCGCTTATCAGCTCTGAAAACTTAAAATATTTATCGGTTGCCTCCTGGGCCGGCTGGGAGATAATTAAAGGGGTCCTGGCCTCGTCAATTAAAATTGAATCTACCTCATCAACAACGGCAAAAAAATGACCCCGTTGCATAGCATCTTCCAAACGAAAAACCATGTTGTCCCGCAGATAATCAAAGCCGAACTCGTTATTGGTTCCATAGGTGATATCTGCGCCGTAAGCTTCTTTTCGCGAAACAGGACGAAGGTGCTGTAATCTTTTATCGTCGTGCGTAGTATCTTTATGCTTGGGGTCATAAATAAATGCGCTATCATGAACAATAGTGGCGCAAGTTGCCCCCAAGGCATAAAAAATAGGGCCCATCCAGCCGCAATCACGGCGGGCCAGATAATCATTAACAGTAATAAGATGCACTCCTTTACCGGCAATGGCGTTTAAAAACAGGGCTGGGGTGCTGGACAAGGTTTTTCCTTCGCCGGTTTTTTGCTCGGCAATCCTGCCCTGGTGCAAAACCGTTGCCGCCATCATCTGTACGTCAAAATGGCGCTGTTTGATAGTTCTTAAGCTTGCCTCTCTGACAGCGGCAAAAGCCTCCGGTAAAAGCTCATCCAGACTCCTGCCTCGTTCGTGTTGTAGCTTAAACTCGACAAATTTACCCCGAAGCTCTTTATCAGTCAGTTTGGATGCTTTTTTTTCAAAAGCATTAATACTATCAACAATAGGTTTTAGTTTTTTAATCTCTCTCTCGTTGGAATCTAAAAGTTTGCCAAAAATTCCTAGCATAGTGCATATTATACCATTGACATTTAACTAACTAATTTACTAAACTAACAATAGAAACTGCCTAAATGGATAACTCTAACAAACCCGGTTCACCATTTGATATCAATCCCCCATTAGGAGGGGTTTCTTCTTCCCCTCCTCCGCCACCCCCTCCGTTCCCCCAGTCCCCTACCTTTCCTATAGAACCCCCACCGCCAGCCCCTGAACCATTTATGCCCCCGCCACCACCACCGGCTCCTCCCCCGCCACCACCACCGCCCCCCACCCCATCGCCTTTGGAAAATCCCCTAGATAATCCCTGGGGCGCGCCTCCTCAGCCTCCGCCAATCAGTACTCCTACAACCCCGCCCCCATGGACGCCGCCTCAAGCACTGGCTGAAACTTCTTCCGCAGACTCACCCCCGACCGATTTGTCACACCTGGTCGGCAACAGTTCCCAGGCAGAGCCAATCCCAACAAACTCTGGCCAGGTGGAAACGCTGGTCGTACCGCCGGCCGCTGTGCCCGAAGTACCTGCCGAACCTACAGACAATATAAAAAGGGGGGTGCCAAAATGGTTGATTGGGGTAGGGCTGGGGCTGTTGCTGGCAGTATTGGGGGTCTCTGCCTATTTTATCCTGGGGATAGGCCAGGCTCCAAAAGGTGGTAGCGTCCCGGCAGTTCCGACTCAAGCCACCCAAGAGGTCAAACCGCCTGCACCACTTCCCACTCCAGTCGCTGCCACGCCGGCTCCGGCCAGTGAAACATCCAGCTTTGGGCGGTTGGAAGGTACGGGGCAAAGCGCCACTTCTGCCGCAGATTTGCTTCGCCAAAGACAACAGCAGGGGAGATAATCAACTCACCCTTTGTGTATATACTTTAGCCACCAATGTTTAACAAGGGGAACTGATAGTGTTGATAAGATAAACGCTAATGCCGGCACTATGGAATTGACAAACGGTTTGTTGATGCCGGCAAATAAAAAGAATAAGGAAATTACTAAATAAGTTAAAACGGATATTACAATCTTTCTGGTCAGGCTTGTTTCCCAGGATTTTTCTGTTTCCACACGTTTGTTTCTTTCTTTAATTTTATTAATTTCTAGTTCCAAATCTTGAACTGTAGCCATTTTATTTAGGTTTAATTTCAGAAAATCCGGTATATTTTTGTAAGACTTCAGGAATTTTGACCGCACCATCTTCCTGTTGGAAATTCTCCAAAAAGGGAATCAAAATGCGAGGCGAAGCAATGGCTGTGTTGTTTAAAGCATGACAATATTTAACTTGCCCATCTTTATCTTTGTAGCGAATTTTTAATCTTCTAGTTTGAAAATCCAGACAAATGGAATTTGAATGGGTTTCCCCATATCCCTCGCGGGAGGGCATCCAAGTTTCTATGTCATATTGCAGTGCCTGTTTTTTGCCCATTTCTTGAGAGGACATTATAACCACTTGATAGGGGAGACCTAACATGTCCAAAATTTCCTCACTATTTTCCTGCAACTCTTCAAAAAAGCCTAAGGACTCTTGCTCATCAGCCTCACATAAAACCACCTGTTCTACTTTGTAGAATTCGTGTACTCTATACAGTCCCCTGGTATCTTTCCCATATGAACCGATTTCGGTTCTGAAACAGGCAGATGTACCCACATATTTTTTAGGTAAATCTTTTATATCAAAAGTTTCGCCGGCGTGCAGAGCCATTAAAGGAATCTCCGAGGTGCCAACCAAATATTTATCCTCACCTAAGCGGTAAGTATCTACCTCACCCCAGGGAAATTGTCCCCCTCCCAAAAGAGCAAATCCCCTGTTTACAACAGGAGGTACAACTGCCTGAAATCCCTTTTGGGATATATGATCAAGAGCAAAATTTAATATAGCCCATTGCAGCTTTGCCCCCGCCTGCTTTAGAAAATATCCCCGAAACCCTGCCACTTTTACTCCCCTGTCAAAATCAATAATATCCAAAAGCTTCCCCAGCTCAATGTGATCTTTTGGTTTAAAACTAAATTTTGGGGGCTCGCTCTGCTTCCGGATAACTTTATTTTGAGAAGCATTCCCTACAGGCACCTCATCCATTATGATGTTGGGAACTTGTAGCATCATTTCTTGCCAAGTCCCATCGACCTGCTTTAATTTTTTCTCTACTTCTTGCAATTCCTGCTTGATTTTTATTCCTTGATTCTTATCTCTAGTTTTAGCTGCTTGATTTCTTTTGGCCCGCAAATCATCAACTGCTTTAGTTAATTTTCTTTTTTCGCCGTCCAATGATAAAAGCTGGTCCAAATCCACATCCGCTTTTCTTGCTTCAATAGATTTTTTAACCCGATCTAAATTTTCACGAATAAAATTAATGTCTAACATAT
This sequence comes from uncultured Gammaproteobacteria bacterium, assembly GCA_964625535.1. GTDB lineage: Bacteria > Patescibacteriota > Microgenomatia > Daviesbacterales > UBA10151 > UBA9644. Next base: position 4,599 of record CAZVEX010000001.1, on the reverse strand, counting down.
CATTTCTTCTGCCATTCCCTGGCCGGTTCAACCTCACCTGACAAGATCAGATCCACCGCCTTTTTATGCCAGGGAAATTTAGTAATATGATACACCTGCTTAAAATATTTTAACGCATCAAAAGCTCCGGGTACACCCTTGGCTTGGGCCAGTGCATCCAAATTATCAGCTGCTTTTACTACTCTTGCTTCTAAGCTTTTTCTATCATTATATTCGGAAACCAGTTCTATAATCTCCGTTTTGGAATCCAAACCACCAACTAAAGCAGCTACCCCTTCTTCCTCAATATTTTTAAAAACCCCTCCTGCCATGCCTTTGACAAAAGTACCCACGTCCCCCACAATTGTCTCTCCAATATCATGCACCAAACCCATTTTTAAAACTTTTTCACTATCTATTTTTAATCCTTCTTTTTGGAGCTCCTTGGCAAAAAAATAGGCCAGCAAGGCAGTGGAAAAAGAATGCGCTGCCACCGAATCCGCCTCATTTCTCTTAAACCCCATGGCAATAAAACCCTGCCTGGGGAGCTCCTTAGCCCATTGCAAAGTCAAAAATACTTTTAAAATTTTTTTCAGATCATTAATCTTCATAAGGCAACTTCTTTTAATCTTGCAATAACTTTTTTCTTTGGATACTGCAGTAAAAACCAAGCAGCTTTTGGACCATACTCTTTACCGGTTAAAGTAATATAAATAGCCGAAAAAGCTTCTTTTGCATTAATTCCTAGTTCTTTCGTTAAATTATAAAGCGCCAATTGCAAGATTTCCGGGTCATCATTTTTTTCGATTAAATCAACAGTTTTTTTCAAAAATTCTTTCTGTTTCTCGCTTAACTCCTTTACCTTCTCCGATAACTCTTCGCTCATTTGTAATCTAAATTCTGCTGGGGCATAATTTTGTATCCAAACTTTTGCATACTGAATTCTTTCCTCAAGAATCTTCTTTTCAATCTCCAAAAGAACCGATCCTTTTATCTCTTCATATTTTTTCAAGATATCAACATTTGCCATTTGGACATAATTGACTATATCCCTAAATCTTGCAAGATAAGTTTTTTCTTTTTTTGGTAACTGCCCAATTTGACTCATCTCAAATACTCTTGCCAAATTTTCATCAGATCCATTAATAAAAGCCTTAAAACATCTATCATATTCATCAAACAGATCCGGTATTGCCATTGTCTCCATAGGATCAAATTCCACAGATTGCCTGTAATCGGTTCTTGAAAATAGAAATCTCACCAGTTCCGAAGGAAATAAGTTTTTTGCATCTTTTGCCTTCAAACCCAATCCTTTAGATGAAGCCATTTTCTTTCCCCCAATCAGGAAAAATTCATAAGGCAAATTATAAGGCTCTTCTATATGAAAAACCTCTTTAACAAACTCCCTGGCTATATCCCTAGACCCTCCTGCGGATGAATGATCCTTACCTGCGCCTTCCACAGTTACTCCAATGACCTTCCAGTGAGCGGGCCAATCAACTTTCCATGGAAGCTTTCCATTACCGCCAAAAGGTGAAATTCTACCCTCATACCCACAACCCTTTGCCCATTTGACCATAATAGCTTCACAAGTGTAGGCAACAGTTTTACCATCCCAATCATGCACTCTGGTAGTACCCAATTTAGCGCAATCTTCACAAATTACCTGCAAAGGTAACCATCCTAATTCTTTCTTCTTGCTACCGCTTACTTTTTGATATATATCTTGGATTTTATTTGCATTGTCTAAAGCTTCCCTGATAACCCCATCAAATTTACCTTCATGATACATATCCCAGGAAGATAAGTATCCCGGTTCCAATCCCAGGCTCTTTAAGACATCCATGAAATCGTTCTCAAAATAGGCAGCAAAACTATCAAAACCAGGTTTTGGAGATGGAGCTGTTCTTAGGGGAAAACCAAGATATTTTGAAAAATCCTTTTCCAACTCTTCAGGTAAACCGTCAATAGGGTCAAAATCATTAAAAACATAGGTAAATCTTGCATCAACGCCTGCATGAATTAAGGCTTTATAAATAAGATCATGGACTAAAGGCCCTCTCAAAGAACCAATGTGGGCAAAACCCGAGGGGGTAAACATATCATCCACCCAGTATGGCTTAAATTTTCCCGAATCTATAATTTCTTTTGCAACCTTATCTGCCCAATACATGGGTAAAGTATACCTTTAAGATCAAGTTTTGACAATGAAGAAGAAATCAGAGTTAGCCTGCCGGTGTAGCATGATCCAACATAGCTTTTATGAAATCTGGCGTAGTAGTAGTCGTTCGACCATTGACTGATCTTCTTGGTTGTCTGACTGCCTGTCTAAATCTATCTATAAACTGACTAACTATTAAATCACTGCCTCGCTCCCTCATAAAGTCAGTATGAGAAGCTAAGACTGCTTCACTTTGAAGAAGAGTGCTTTCATCAATAGTAGATATTGGTCTTAACGTATTATCTGTTGCCGCTCTTCCACTGTTGTAAATTGCAACTACTGCATCAGCTGCGCCTGCTGCTGGGGCACCTTCTTCCTTACCGCTGTATGGGACAATTCTCACCTCAGTGTTATGATCTTTAAAGAATTGTGTAGTGATGTTAGGAAGAGATGTTGCTATTCTAGCTCCATTTAAATCCTCAGGATGACTATATTCTGATTGCTGTGGAACCTCCAAGACTACCCGACAAATGCTTATACCCAAAGCCTCTATTTCTTCTATTTCTATACCGCCTAGTTGTGCATCTCGCACCACATCTCTTCCCAGTACCGCAAGATCATTAACTGCTTCACGAAGCCGGAGAGGAATATCTGGGCCTCTATTAAGAGTAATGCTCCCAAGAAGAAGGTCATCTATCACTTCGGCATGAAGGTTGCCGTTTCTCTTAAGTTCAAACCTAAACCCGGCATGCCTCATGAACCTCTCAATATCCGGACGGATATTGTGACCACCATCTATAGCCAATGAAATTTTTTGTTCGTGCTCTAACATATTTTTTCCTATTTAGCCACTTCCTTATTTCTCCCAACTATTTATGAGGGAGAATTTGTGATATTATATCACAACAACACAACAAAAGAAAGATATCAAATTTGAGTATTGATTTTACTTAAACCCCTGGACAACCTTTCAAAACTATTGAAACTTACATTTTTATTAATAAACTCTTCGGCCTCTTGATATGAGCCTTTTTGCAAAAGATAGACCAGTTTATATGACATAGTTTCAATCTCAAAGAAAATTCTTGAAAAATTAGGCCAAGAAACTCCGCTGTTTACACTTAATGCCCTATGAGATAAATAGGAATTAAGTAAAATGGAATAACCAGTCATATGGTTTTGTCTGGCTTTATTTGATTTAAAAACCAGCCAGTCGGCTAACATACAAAGTACATGGGTAATCATAATAGCCTCAAGTTGTTCTTGAGAAAGCATTCCCTTAACAACCAGGTGTTTACTATGTTCTATTCCTGAAACAAATCCATTGGCTATGTCTATTGGAGAATAAAATTCTTGCAATCTGTCCCTAGCACCTGCAAACTTATGTAATTGCTTTCCTAACTCATAAAGTAAAATACACAAACCGGATGCCTCTAGCAATAACTGCTTGGAGTATTTAGAAGCAAATCTTTTCTCAAAAATAGTCTTAAAAATAGGATAGTACAATTTCTCAAATTTTAGTGCCAGTTGGGAATTATAAATTATAGTTTTAGATCCGTATTTTAGGGCTTTATCTAAATCATAGGGGAAGTGCTGTCCAGAATAAAGCATGGCTGCCGGAAAACCCGATATAATTGGGATATCTTGAACTTGTACTCTCACTCCTTTCTTGGCGATATCTGTTGAATGATACTTGGAAAAGCTCATTTTTGCAGAAGAATACAAGGTCTCCTTATATTGCTCAGCTAATTTAGTCTCAGTTTTATTTACTATACCAATATGTGCTTGAAATACTCTCTTGATAAAGAACAATTTATCTAGGTGCTGTTCATGAGGAACAATAGTAAAATCTATCTTAGAATTTTTAACCTGCAACCATAACTTGTACGCTTCTTCGTAATTACCGGTAATTAAAGACTTCGCCCGCGTCTTTAAGTAAGCCTTGAACGATTTATTTGTACAAATACCTGATGCTTTTTCTATTTTTTTAGCGATCGGTTTAAGATATTTAGCGAAGCGAACATGGTAAGGTACAGCCTCCAGTTTGCCATCTCTTTGTTCCACGTTTGCAAAAGGTGAAAGTATTTCGGGATTATTTTGAGCAGCTTTTTCAAGTTGTTCTTTGGTGACTCCTCTAGGATAAAAGCCTTCTTGAAATTGAAGCTCATATACTTTAGATATATCCTTCACTGCTCCTTCAAGAATCTTAAGCACGGCTTTATCCTCTTTGGATAACCCCGAATAAATTGTCTTACTTAGCTTGTATCTACGAAAATCCATTATTTTATCTCCAATACTTTACACTTATACCTGACAATTGGCGTTGCTACCTCCACCACTTCCCCTTTTTTAGCTCCCAGAAGGGCCATACCCAAGGGAGATTCATTGGAAATCCTTTTTTTGGAAGGATCTGCTTCCACCCTGCCCACAATTTTAAACTCATCAATGCCGTCATCCAT